>CAXUIS010000350.1:0-5036 GCA_964250915.1 uncultured Ktedonobacteraceae bacterium
AACATTGTTGTCAAGCTGTAAAAAGAGTGATACACTCTCTGCTATTCAGACTGTTGGCCCAAGCAGTCGCTAGGAAACATTTGCTATGAGTCGAGGAACGACGAAAGCGAGGAGCAAACGTGATTACGTGTAATAACTGTGGAACGATAAATCCTGATACTGTAAGAAACTGTGAGAATTGTATGGCGACACTCTTGCCAGCACCCACGGGCAGAGGTGAAAGCGGAGTTAACCAGCGGGCAGGTACACAGGACCAGCCAGTACTTCCCGCATGGTTAGAGTCACTACGTGCAGGTGATCGTTCTGCTGTTGAACCAAAGAAATTCTCTCCTGAGGACATGCGTGAAGATAGCATGGTGCCAAGTTGGATGCAACCTAACCGCACTCATGACGAGAAAAGTTCTCATCCCTATTCCTCAATGCGTTCTGCTGCCTCTCCTGCTCCAAACACGGATGAGAGCTACGGACAAGAGAGAAACATCTCCGCCAATTCACTTATTGATGCGAATGCGTTACCTTCGTGGATGCAGCCAGAAGGCCCCCAACTTCCACAGCAGAGCATCGCTGCATCCAGTCTTGTTCAACCAGAATTTATGCCTGAATGGATGAAAACGATGCAACCTTCATCTTCAGGACAACCATCAGCATCCATACAGCAGCAGCAACAAAAGCCTTCTCCTCAGCCGCCATTGCCAGCGCAAGGTTTCTCTGCACAGCAGTTGATCGATCCACAAGCATTGCCGAATTGGATGCAACAGGAAGGTGATGCACGTTTCACGCCTCCTGTACAACCGCCAGCAGCTTATACAAATCAACCCGACAATGGGCCTGGAGGTCAGCCTGGATTTGCCGCCTCTTCATTGCTGGACATGAACGCACTTCCATCATGGATGCGCGATAGCGAGCGAAATGCTCAAGAGCAACGTGGGCCACAGCAAGCGGCGCAACGAGGCTATGAGCAGCAGCAACAATCATGGCAAGCCCTTCAGCAACAGCAACCGACATATCCTTCTGCTCCTGGGAACAGCATCCCCGGTCAGCAAAGTCAAGGTGGTACGCTTTCGATGGGATCGCTCATCGACGTAAATGCACTCCCTGAATGGTTACGCTCAGCAGCCGATAGCCCACAGAGTCAGCAGGGACAAATAGAACAACCCGGCAACCGCTACGCAGGACCCAATGCTACTCCTAACTATACATTTCCGCCTCGTGCGGAAAATATGCGTGTTCCTAGCCGTCCGCGCAACGAGGCTGGTATGAACGAGGGCAGTGAAGTAGCTGCTAACGTCTTTTCCTCTATGCTGGGTGTAGCGTCAAATGCTCCACAATATCCAGCACAGCAGCAGCAACAAAACTATCCTGCTTTTCCTGGTGGGCAAGTAATGGGAAACACGAATACATTATCCAATTCGGCACAGGGCATGCAGAATCCACAAGGGTACACGACGAGTCAGTTGGGACAGCAAAACTACGGTCAGAATATTCAAACAGGTTACAACATGCAACCAGCACCGGGAAACTACCCTATGGGGCAGCAACCGAATCAAGGCATGATGCAGATGCAGAATCAGAGTGAGAAGCCCGCGAAGAAGGGTGGACTCTTCGAGGCCATTCGCAATTTCTTTTTCCGCTAGTAAGAAAGCAAAAGGACAGTGAAGATGTATACGCAACCTCATTCAGAGGAAGGGCAGAGGCAAGACAGGCAAGCAGCACAAACTCAAAATCAAAATACAGCATCTGCTAATTCATTGCTGGTTGCAGACTGTGGTACTGTCTTTACTAAAGTCTCGCTGTTCGGGCTTGTTGAAGGCCAGTATCGCCTGATGGCACGCGGCGAAGCTCCCACAACACTACTTCCACCGCAGAGCGATATTACGCATGGCATCATCGAGGCTATCAGCATTATCGAGCAGATAACTGGACGCCAGTTTCTTTCGCAGGGACAGCTAGTGACACCCGAAGAGGAAAACGGCGATGGAGTTGATGCCTTTATCACGACGATCAGTGCTGGTGGTCCAATTCAACTCGTCGTGCTGGGAGCTGTTAATAGCACGTTGGAAGCACTAGCAGAACAAGCGGTGTCAGGCTTATACGCGGAAACGCATGCTCTACCATCACCATCATTTGTTGCAGCCAACACGACGACACCTATCACTACAGGGGCGGCGGGACAACCTCAAAGCATGACTGGCTGGACACCGGAGCGACTCGCATTGGAGTGGGAGCGGCAGTTAGGGCACATGCGCGAAATTCAGCCACATGCCGCGCTTATTGTTGGTATGGCTGATGGTCCTGCTGGCCCTGTTCCTCTACAGGAGGCATGTCAGTTGTTGACCAATTTCGCCAAGGAACGTGAAGAGCGTTATGGGTCAAAAGTGGATGAGAATAGCACACAATGTGCTGTTCTTTATGCCGGTGCGCCACAATATATAGATGCGGTACGTCGCATGCTTTATGGAGTTGCGGATGTCACGCGTGTTGATTCTCTAGTCTCACAAGCACAGCTGGGGTCGATCAGTGTTGCGGTAGGAGCATTGCACGAGCGTAGTGTTTTGCAACGCATCCCTGGCTATAATCATGTGCAAGCGTGGTCAAGTGCTGAACCAGTTGCTACCGCTACCTCGTTGAGTAGCCTTGTCCGTTTTCTGGCGCAACACTACGCGATGAATGTTACCGCAATTGATGTTGGAGGAGCCACAACCACCGTTATGCTTGCCGGAGAGCAAGGTGAATTTGTGCCGAACGTCAACGCTGGTATTGGTGTAGCGTCAGGTATGGGAGCGGTGTTACAACAGGCAGGGGTGCAACGCATCACACGCTGGTTGCCATTTTCGCTTTCAGAAGAGGAACTGCGGCAGTTTGTACTCAGTCAGCTGACACACCCTCATATGCTACCAGTGAGTACACGTGACTTACAGATCACGCATGCCATCGCACGTGAGGCAATGATTCTAACCATCGCTATGGCAAAGAGAAACACAACTAATTGGCCTGATGCCGATTTAATTCTCGCAACAGGCGGAGTCCTGGCTCATGCCCCAACCTATGGACAAGTAGCCTTGATGCTTCTCGACGCGTTACAACCGCGTGGTGTCACTTCACTTGTGTTAGATAAAACAATGCTTATCTCGCAACTCGGTGCCGTTGCAACGGTAGCACCTATCACTGCTGTCCAGGTCAATGAGAACGATGCTGTGACACATCGTCTTGGTACATGTGTCGTTCCCTTTGGACAACTGCAACAGGGACAGGTGGCTGTAACGGTTGGCGTTGAATATACCAATGGGCGGCAACACAAAGTTGATGTAGTGACTGGCTCTATCGAGGTTATTCCGTTACGCCCGAACGAGCAAGCATTGCTCACGCTGTTCCCTGCACCCGGCGTTGATGTCGGGCTTGGGCCAGGAGAACGGGCGCGTGCAGCCGAAGAGATTGATGGTGGTCTTGTCGGTCTCATCATAGACGCACGTGGCAGACCATTTACTATTCCAGCCGAAGAAGCCGAGCGTCAGGCGCGGATTATGCAATGGATGCAAGCTATCGGCGCGTAAAACAATATTTGTTTAAGAATGATATATTGCCTGTAAGGACGCGATACATCGGTCCCTACAAAAAATCGAGAAATTAGGAGTACATAGGGATGGCCTATCAGCCTGGGTGGTCTGTGATCCCGCAGACGGTGGTGAGGCGGGAACGTTGGCCTGGTGGGTATAGAGGAAATGCTTTGGCACGTGCTGTGCCCTTGGTATATAGCGGACAAGAGGTACAGCCTGATCAGCCTGTGCTACGGATGGAGCACCGTACCGCAACGGGTGGTATAGCACAAGATGAGGTTGTACCGGCCGGTCTCTATGGACATGTTGTCGATGTCACACAACGTGGTGGTATCGTTATTGAAACGCAGGCTACGGTAGTACGTGGCGAAATTGGCGCGGGAAATCAGGTCGCAGGTATATTGCACGTTGTACAAGGTGATACGCTAAGTCGTCAATTACCTGCTGGTGCAATTCTTGCCGTGGCTGGCTCTCTTAGCCTTGTCATGCTACGGCAAGCACTCGTTGCTGGAGTCTCTGGCATCGTCGCAGGTAGCATCGCCGCACGAGATTTCGAGGGTTTCCTGCATACTGACCTGATTCAATTACTTGACGACATCGACGTTGAACAGGCGCAGGCAACTCTCCCTCCCATAACGATTCTGCTTACAGAGGGATTGGGAGCGGCATCTATGACGGAGGCAACCTTGCGTATACTGCAACAGCGGCAAGGGTCGGTTGTCTTACTTTCGGGTATCACGTCCCCACGTCGGGGGATTATGCCTGAACTTCTTCTTTCGTTCTCTCCGGGAGAGACGCAACGTTATTCGCAGCCAGTCCAGCAAGACCTTTCGCTCTCGGTTGGGGCGCAGGTACGTGTGGGAAGTGGAGAATATGAGGGAGCAATAGGAAACATAGAGTATATTTTTTCACATGAGCAGGTCTTTCCTTCTGGCATCAGGAGCTACGCACTTCGTGTGCGTCTGGGCGATGGTTCACCATTGACGATTCCAACAGCCCTTGCTCAACGGATAGGCTGAACCGCATAGACGCGTGATTATCCACATTCTTAGCAAGTTATCCACATCTTCTCTGTAGATATGTGGATAACTTGTCATGCTCGTTTTGGATTTGCGAGGATAAACCCTAGGAAAAAGCCGACTAGTCTTTACATAATATACTATATAGATAAGAAGGTAGAGGTCCTAGTATCAGTTACTAAACTCAATAATCCCTGTTACAATGTTTCTACAAAATTTCGGGGGAACAAGCAATGCTGCGACTAAAGGTGCGAGAGAACGCGGGTGCCAAAGCGGTTAGTATGTCCAAACTATCGAGACTCTCGGATGTCTCATACGATACAATTCAGCAAATATATCATAATCCCTATAAAGACGTGAACCTCTCCACATTAGAGAAGATAGCGGATGCCCTCGGCATTCATGTCTGTGATCTCTTCGATAAAGTAAGCCAGGAAGTGTACGAGCAAGAGGCGTCGGAACT
>CAXUIS010000351.1:0-5024 GCA_964250915.1 uncultured Ktedonobacteraceae bacterium
CTCAAACGTGGTATCTTAGAGCATTCCGCGAACTCTATTCTCATCAAGCTCAACCAGATTGGCACTTTGACGGAGACAATGGATGCAATCGAGATGGCGAAACGTGCCTCCTATAGCGCAGTGGTGTCGCATCGTTCGGGCGAGACCGAGGATACAACCATTGCCGATCTCGTTGTTGCCACCAATGCAGGACAAATCAAGACAGGGGCACCCGCACGTAGCGAACGTGTAGCAAAATACAACCGCTTACTCGTGATAGAGAATGAACTAGGTGATGAGACCGCACGCTATGCTGGTTTTAGTGCCTTCTATAACGTACCAAGTTTGTACGCAAAAGTGTAGCGATGGCATGGGACAGGGCACCCGCAAGGGGATGCCCCTCCCATACACAAATACCCGTAATACGTTGTTATATGGGAGAGGCATCCCCGAACCGCATTCGGGAAATGATAAAGGTAGCGGGTGCCCTGGTTTCCACGTTATAAATCATAGTAATAATAAATTTGTGGATACCCAGAGGGGTATCAGATGTAAGAGGTAAATTATTCTATGGCAAGTAATACATCAGGCATGACGCGAACGCAACAGGTACCAGAGCGTCGTACGGGTCATGCCGTTCATTACGACATAAGCTATATGGTACAGGGTGCAGAGTATGGCACCGATGGTGCTATCGTCCTGTTGCATGATATCGTGTCGAGTGCTTCTGCATGGGACGCTGTACTACCACAACTCGCAGCTCTGGGTCGAGCAGTCTACGCAATTGACATGCTCGGTTACGGGCAATCCGCGCATCCATGGCCTGCGGACACCTCACCTTGGGGTCATGCCGATACACTCACCTTTTTATTGAGAGAATTGAACCTGACAAACGTTCTGCTCGTTGGACACGGCTTAGGCGGTGGTGTAGCACAAATCCTGGCAACACGCCTGTTCCGTGACCGTGTAGCTGGACTTGTGTTGGTTGATAGCATTTGCTACCTCGACGCCTTTGCCGAGAATTGGCCTTTACCCGACATGAAGAAGCGGCAAGCCTTCGATGCACCCAAAGACACGGAGGTTGAGGACTTGATTCATGACCTACGCGCTACGTTGCCAAACGCGGTTGTGGACACGAAACGCTTTGATACTGTTCTCAACGACTATGTAGAGCCGTGGAATAGCGAACTGGGGAAAGAGGTTCTGCTACAGCACATACGTTTGCTCGTGCCGTGGTATGTTAACTCCGTTTCGTCTGATCTCAAAACGCTAGGAAAGCCTATGCTCATCGTCTGGGCCGAGAACGATCAGCAGATACCTGTCCTCTATGGTCAACGCCTACACCGCGACATCCCTGACTCGCAACTCGTGCTAGTTCCGAATGCTGGACACTTCGTCCTGTTCGATGCTGCCGATGCCGTGGCAAGTGCACTCGTGAATTTTGTACGCGGTCTCAAGTAAAATGCTCTGTAAATAATGAATGCGGCATGACAGGGCTTGCCCCTGTCATGCCCCTTTGCCCAACTTATTACGACTACGACGCTTTTTTCTTGGTGTCGTTGTTGTACTCGTTATGTTGGGGCGAATACAGTTCGACACAACGATTATACTCTTCGACTGCTAGCATGTAGGCGTTGAACATGCGCTCAAGCATTGACACTGATGCTCCGCGCTGTTCCTCCATCACCAGATCATGCCATTTCTGCCGCATGCGCTTTTCAGCATACTCTAACTCAACTGAGGTCATACACCTTCCGCTCTTTCTCAAGAAGCCTTTTTACTTTGCCTGTACTCCATCGTAAGTTGCTGAATGACCTTCTTGGCCTCAAGATTGCTCATCGACGCCAGACTCTCCGGCTCGGCCTTACCCAGATACTCGCTCAACTTACGAATACTCGAAATCTGCTGTTCCGTCACCGTCATCGTCGCATCAGTCGGCGTATCGACAGTAGCAGGAGTAGTGTTGGACGAAGAACCATTGCCATTTGTATTGTTGCTTATAGCGGCAGGACGCATTGGTGTAAGTGGAGCATTGCCATTGGAACCATTGCCCTCGTATCCACTAGGAGCACGATCAACAGGGCTATCCACGATACGATGAGCCTCATTTAATTCCTCACCAGTAAACTGTGTGCCATAACCCAATGCCGCAAGAGCACGACCTATCGCACCGGTCTCGCTTTTTTCTAAAAAATCTGGAAAAGACGCTGCTTTTTCCATCTTAGTACCAGTTGCTATTCCACCCTTACCGTCCTTCACAGTTGCACGGAAGATAGCCATACCTTTGGCTGTCTTTACGACCTTCTCACTGCGTCTCTTATCGTTATTCCAGACGTAGACCTCTTCCTCGGTCTCCTTGTCGAGATCAAGGTGAACAATTTCGGTTTCGATAGTACCTTCAGGGCACAAAGAACGAAACCAAACTAATCGCCACTGTACAGGTAGGTAGTCAGCTGCACCTTGCCTATTTTTGATTTGCATCAAGTGTTCGTTAGGGTTAAAGGTTCGGGGCCGTTTCTGCTCCTCACGTCCCTGTTCGATGCTCTGGTCGTTCATCTGTCGCTCCTTTTTAGAATTTATGTTCTATTATTATAGGTCAAAACAAACTATTCTGTCAAGTTAGGTACACAAGACTATTCTTTGTGAGGGGATGAAAAACGGAAATTATGAACGTAGTAGATGGTTAGGTGGAAGGGCTAGAGGAGTAAACAGGAGTGAGTACTTTTTTCATATTTACGAAAATTCAGTTCACGTCAACGTCTCAACTGACCAACTAAGTATTTCTTTTAGTATTGGAAAAAGCTCTTTCAAGCTTTTAATTACGTAGTCAGGTTGTTCGTCCAGTGCGTTAGGTATTTCAACACCTTTAAATGCGGAGGGCTTATAGATAGTGACAAAGCCTGTTTGATTACCAAGTTTGATATCACGATGTAGAGAGTCACCGACAAGAATAAAAGTATCTTCCTCGGCCTTTTTGTTTGTATGGAGAAGATGTACACCTACTTGCTTAACCTTCTCGAAACTCTCTTTGCTCTTTGGAGCAATAACAATCTCATCAAAAAGTTTTTGACCTCTAATATCATGGAATTCTAAGATTTGTTCTAACCGTAAATTACTGCCCTCTGTAAACATTATCATCGCTAATGAGTTCTCTTCTATTGAAAATGCGCGAAGGGTAGAGAGAACGGAAAGCGTATCAGGATAAAAGTCTGGAATCCCTTTCATTCCTGCTTTGAAAGCTTGGAACACTTTGTCAATTATCTTAACCATGTTTAGGTTTATTGTTTGCGGAGAGTATACAAGCGCAGCTTGAACAGCATCCTCAATCGTCATTTTTTGAGAGTAGAACAAAACTAAGGCTACTGCTAATAACCTAAAGTCATATTCAGCATATCCTAGCTTGCTAACTAATCCCTGATCGACAATTCTCAACGTGTCTAGTTGTGAGTCTGGTAGTGTAATTAACTTAGCTTTAGCTAATTCTCCTAACAAAGCAAGCTGAGCATCTCGAAAAACAGCGTTAGTATCCCATAAGGTATTGTCTGCATCAAAAACAATGACTGTTTTCATTGTGATTTCTTCCTAATTTTTACCATGTTTTGAGAACACTAATATAGCTATGCCAAATATGTAACAGCGATTATGATTAAGATAACGACGAGAACAGAGTTTTTACGAGTGCGTTGCTATCCTCCTCCATGCAACTATAAAAGCAACAGCTATTCCTAGAAGCCCTAGTATTCCTATTGGAAGAGAGAGCCAAACAGGTATGCTAGCATTCGACAAAAGCAGAGTAAATACCAGAATATACAAACAAAGAACAGCGAATTTAAAAAACCAACTGCCAATTCCCATTAAATGTACTTTGTCTGCTGTTTTTTGAGCTATCAAGAAACTCTCCTTTATATAATTTGTTAGAAGCTTTTTTTGTACTTCTATATTACTTCTACATTTCCAATAACTCGTCCAATTGTTTTCATCTTTTATTATTTTCTCAAAAAACAACAAAGAACTGGGCTCAGATTGCTCCGATGGATTTTGAGAGCTTAAATATTTATCATCTTTAGGCTTCGGTAGGTTTGGTCTGTTGAGATTCGGTCCAAGAGCAATTAAATAAAAAAAAGCTCCTATAAGTATAGAAGTTATATACAATGCAAAAGCAATAATAGTTGCTATTATGATATACTCTGGCTTCTCTGAGTTTGCCATTACATCACTAACCCTTTTAGACAATTCAGCCGAAGGGACATAACTTTTTAGTGCTTGAGTTAATGCTGACTCTGATGGACTTGACGAATATACAGAGACAAAGAGACCCGTTGCAACAGCCGTTAAGAAGGCCATAGCACCTAAAATTCGACTAGCTTTGTCGTCTTCGTGCAAGTCTGCGTCTAACACAGTCTTAAAACTTATTTCTGCTAGCTTGATGCGTTCATTTAAATCTTTTTCAGACCAATTACCAAAATCTTTTTCAGACAAACTATCAATTCCCTTTTCTTCATCGTTGCTGTTTTTCGCTTCATTATTATCTACAGAACTGCTCATTTTATCACTTTCCTCTGTATTACATTTTTTATGTGCTTGTCGCTTGTACTAAAGCCAACCAGTTGCAATCGAGCTATATTCAAAAATTTGAAGCTTATACTACAATATATTTTTCAAATTGTCATGTTTCATAAACTAACGGATAAATGACTACTATTTTTGCTCTGCCGTCACGAAAATGATACAAGTCCAAATGGGTAAGATTAAGTATGTGTGCTATACTACAGTTAAACGCATGGAGTGCGTAGCCCGCCACTTAAAGGCGGGCTTTTGTATGATATGCTATCTATATGTCGTGGCGATGTGTCTTTCTTTCTTTATCAGGGAGGGTTCTTTAAGAGAAGCAGTGTTGCTTCCTGTTTGTGCATCGTTGCAGTAGGGGCCAATGAAGCGGCCCGTGTCAAGGAGGTCTTTTAGGTTATGGCTATTGAAGTTATGAGTCCGTACGCCGTGGCGGTGGAGCAGTTCGATGAAGCTGCCGACCGTCTTGGTCTTTCACA
>CAXUIS010000352.1:0-4990 GCA_964250915.1 uncultured Ktedonobacteraceae bacterium
TTCTCCATTAGAAATTTTCCTCTCCACCAAAAAGTCCTAACATTCATGCTAAATACCCTTGACTGATGCGTTATATCTGGTATACTTGCTAATAAGAAAATATGTTCTAAAACTTTGAAAAACACCATATGTCACACCTGGAATGGAGGATACTACAATGGAAGCCACACAGACGAAGAGGCAATCTCGACCGATAGAGAGCGATGTCGAAGATGATGACGCTCTGTATGATACGCGTATGCCTTCGAGTGCGCGGCGCTATAAATCAACTCCGTCCACTCCTGAAGCAGTCGCGCAACCCAAACTTATAACGCGTGCCACACGTGTCACACCTGCGGTACAGGCTGCTAAACCAAAATCTTCGCCTTTACCAAAGCAGGATGTGCAAGGCATGCGCGATGTCGAAAATAATGTCGAGGTACAGCAGGACCCGATCACGCAAGGAAATCCAATTCAGCGTCGCCGTGCAAGCCTTGGACCACAAACTCCACCACCTGTCGTTGCTCCTAGCGTGAAACCTGTTCCTGTTTCGGACGATGTAACACCAATCACTGGTGGGCTACCAGCGCAAAGAAAATTTCCATTGGTGCCCGTCTTGATTGCTTCCGTTGCCACGATTTTACTCGTGATGGTACTCAGCGCACTCGGCTCATGGTGGCATGTCTATCAGGATGACCTGCATTATGGACGCCCACGTACCTCACAAATGGACATGGTAGTAGGTCATGGTGATAGCGTAGCTCATCCATCACACTTTATCTTTTTGAACCTGAATCGACGTGTCGAAATAATTGAAATCGCTGCCGGTGATGCTGCACACACACATATTTATACCGGCCCTATTCTTTACGGCGATGGACAAGACTTGGCTCCCGTAACTGGCGAGTTCAAGGACATCCACAATAATGGGAAGCCAGAGATGATTGTGCATATCGGGGACCAGAACATCGTCTACACGAACGATGGAACATCATTCCATCAACAATAATACTTTACACTTTATCTATCCTCCATTCTAGTGTCGGGGTTAGGACATCTCCTTGTAGGTGCCTAACCTCGACACTTTTCTATTTGATTCTGAAGGTGTAACGTATCATTAATGGTTCGTATCTCGACCTCCATCTCTACATACAATGGTGGATATGCCTTTTGCTTCTCGCTAGGTACAAACCGAACATAGCTCATTGATCCGTATTCAAGGTCAAACCAGCTTGGCTTCTCTGCTGGTATCTGAAGTATGATATGCAATAGATACGTGAGCATCCCACCACGAGAAACTACAATAACTGTATCCTCTTGCCCAAATCGTTCGTGAAGAATTTTGAGGACATGCTGACAGCGTGTAAACATTGTCTCCTTAGTATCCCCTTTATAGCTTTGACTTTCTTCCTGCATATCATGTAGCGGAATGGCAAGTGGAAAACGTGCGCGCAGTTGTGCTCTTCCGTATCCTTGGTACTGTTCAAATAATCCCTCACGAAGCTCAGGCCAAATTTCAATTGAGTGACTACCTAACCTTTGTGCAATGATATGCGCTGTCCCTAATGCACGTAGGAGAGGGCTACTCAAAAGTGCTGTGATAGGTACATCTATTAGTCGCTGCCCAATTTGTTGTGCCTGCCATTCTCCTACTGGTGTGAGAATGTCATCGACTGAGGTGGTTCCACATTGACCATGACGAATAAGAAGAAGGTTCATGTATTGTCAACTCCTTTGGAAAATCAGCGAAGCGGATAGGAAGACTGCAAAAGTCTTTCTGAATATCCTACATTATTGCACTACGAAAACTTTTGGAAAGTTGAGAACCACTAACTACATGCGTAGCGAGGAAATTAGGCGAGAAGATATACAGCAAACTGCTCTTTACGAAGAAAACATAGACGCATACAAAATAACAAATAGTGCTCAGCAATTACAGCTATTTGCACTACGTCCTCCCAAACAGCTTTTAAAGTGGATTGGAAATAAACAAAGGTATGCAAGCCAAATAGCCGATCTAGTGCCTGAGTATAATACCTATATTGAGCCTTTTCTTGGTAGTGGAGCACTACTTGGCACAATAGCACCAGTGTCAGGCATTGCAGGAGATATCCTCGAACCATTAGTAAATATATGGCAACAATTACAAACTAATCCACAGGCTCTCTTAAACCATTACGCGCGTATATGGCAACGTTATATTGAAGATCACACAGGTGTTTATAAGCAAGTACTAGCTCATTACAATGCATCTCCTAATCCCCATGATCTTCTCTTTCTCTGTAGAGCCTGTTATGGAGGAGTTATACGGTTTACAAATGATGGGATAATGAGTACACCTGTGGGTATGCACACTGCTATTTCGCCTATTTCCTTGAAGGAAAGAATAGAAGCATGGCGAGAACGTGTTCGTACCACTACATTTATTCATGCAGATTTTGCACAAACGATGGCATATGCTAAAAAAGGGGACATTGTATATTGTGATCCACCATACGAATACACACAAAAAATCCTGTATGGAGCACAAGATTTCAGTTTGAAACGACTATGGCAATCGGTAGAGCTGTGTAAAGCGCGTGATGCAAAAGTACTGTTATCTCTTGATGGCAAGAAAATTTCTGATATGGCTGTACTGAAACTAGATATACCAGAAGGGCTATTTGAGCGAGAAATATCTATCGACTGTGGCAGCTCTATGCTCCAACGTTTTCAAAAGCGTGGAGAGACAATGGAGAACGAAAGAGTTCATGATAGGCTGTTGCTTACTTGGTAAGTTAATTGTTCCACACGATAAATTGCTCAGCGGACGAGATAATGCGGTTTGAGGAAATAACGTTGATATGTGAATTGTAGGGGTCTAATTCTATTACACCCTCTTGACAACATACAACGTTAGACAGGGTTGTCACGTATCATCACGCTAGCCAACACTATGGGTTGCTGAGAGGGTGTAATAGAATTAGACCTCTACAGTTGTGCTTTCCACTACACATTACCATCCGTCCACATTATATTCTTACGGAACACTACTTCTCAGAGGAATTTGAAAATTTCATAAAAAAGGTATTGACGAATTGACGCGCGTGTACTATACTGTTGATGTTCGTTAAGAGCACTATTCCTCGATAGCTCAACGGTAGAGCACTCGGCTGTTAACCGAGGTGTTACTGGTTCGAATCCAGTTCGAGGAGCCTCTCTACAAAGGCCACCCACATCCTGTCGGTGGCCTTTTGTTCTATATATGGAGAACAGCTATGCCACGCATCACCATCCGACCCCTACGGCTTACCGATGCCAATGATATTCATGAATTGATGCATATGCCCAATGTTCTCTGGGGCACCACGCGTCTCCCATCCACAACAGCCGAAGAGTGGCGCTTGACCAGTGAGCAATGGATACACGACGAGCGGATGCATGTCTTTGTGGCGGATATTCAAGACAAGGTCGTTGGTATGGTGCGTGTGCGTGTTGGTCAGGGACGTACAAAGCATATCGGGAATCTCTCAATGGCGGTACATGACAAACATCAGGGGCAGGGCATCGGCAAAATGCTCATGCTCACAGCCATTGATCTTGCCGATAACTGGCTTAACCTCGTCCGACTTGCGTTAGAAGTCTATGTTGACAACGAACGTGCCCTGCACCTGTACAAAAATTTCGATTTTGAAATTGAGGGACGCATACGAGCGAGTAGTTACCGCAATGGGAAGTATATCGACAGTTATCTTATGGGTCGTCTCCGTCCACAAGGGCAAATTAGCTATGCTGAAAGCGTAATGCAACTGCCTGCAACATCCTCATCTTCTACTGCGACAGCGAAAGATACGTCGGAGACGAACGAATGACGCACGAGTATCCCGTTTTATTCAAAAGCCTTGTGCAAGCGTTACCCTCTCCCATTCTAATTATTGACGACACCTCAACTATTCTTGATATGAACGAGGCCGCTCTACGTGTTTCTGGTATACAGGGAACGCTCATAGGACAGACCGTAGAGCAGGCATTCAAAGACGTAGGCATTACAACGCTCGTACAGACGAGTATACAAACAGGAAGCGCGAAACGAGGTGGGTATAGTAGAGGTGGTTCGACAACAACGTGGAATATTTCAGTTACGCCACTACACTCCTCAATCGAGGGAGATACCGCTTACCATTTTTTCCTGCTCACAATCGAGGATGTCGCGGAGTTGCAACGTCTGGAACAGGTGCAACGCGACTTTATCGCCAACATCTCACACGAGTTACGTACACCTCTGACCTCTATACGGCTGATCGCGGAAACGCTAGAAGATATTGTTGATACCGACCCGGACAAAGCGCAGGAGTTTGTGGAGAAGATTGAGGTTGAGGCGCAATACCTCAACGATATGGTATCAGAATTGCTTGACCTATCGCGTATCGAGTCGGGACAGGCTCCGATGATAATTGAGCCAATAGAGGCGGAGCGTCTGGTGCGAGAGGTGATGGCGCGCATGTTACCTCTTGCGCAGCGTCATCGTGTCACACTGCATACCGATATTGAGCAAGGCAAGACCTTTGTAGCGGCGGATAGCCGACAAATAACTCGTGTCCTAGTCAACCTTGTGCATAATGCTATCAAATTTACTCCCTCCGGCGGTATTATCACCATGGGAACAATGCTTCTTGCGGAACAAGGCATGCAGCGTTTCTTTGTACGTGACACAGGCGTCGGGATTCGTAGTGAAGAGTTGCCGCGCGTGTTTGAACGGTTTTACAAGACGGACCGCGCCCGCTCGAAAGCAGATTACTTTGGGCCGGGTGGTGGTGGAACAGGTCTGGGTCTTGCCATTGCTCGTCATGTGGTAGAGGTACATGGTGGACGCATCACCGCCGAGAGCGTCCTGGGCCAAGGCAGTACGTTTATGTTTACGTTGCCTGTTGTGGAAACTAATTCTGCACATCAGTAAAAAGCGCGTTAACACAATTGAGTCGTGATTGGGTGTGCTAAAGCAGACCCGTACAGGAGCGACGGATGCGCGTGG
>CAXUIS010000353.1:0-4971 GCA_964250915.1 uncultured Ktedonobacteraceae bacterium
AATCAGCACCATTTGGTTTTACTGTAGGGATATTTCTTTTATGTGTAGCGGTTGCAGGTAGCGTCGGAATTGGATTGCTCGTTATGAGAAGAAGACGTTGATGTATACATTATTAACAGTTGTAAGTAGTGGTACGTCTGTATACTAGCTTTGTATGGTGTTTAATAAAACTATTCATACTACTCTCATTAGAGGAGCCAAGCATTATTATTAAGCACATCAGGTGGCTCCGTATGTATAGCGATGATAACAATAGATGCCGTTACTTTTGCCAGGGGAGATGATACGATGGCACGACCTATCTATGTACTTGGACATAAAAATTCTGATATGGATTCGGTTGCATCCGCATATGCGTATGCAAAACTACTACGTTTACAAGGTGAAGAGCAAGCTATAGCGGCGCGTAATGGAGATTTGAAACCAGAAATACGCTTCGTGCTTGACCGTTTTCAGGTGGAGGCACCAGAGGCGCGAGACGATGTATATTTACAGGTGCGCGATGTTATGAAGCGTGGCGTGATCTGTGCTCACATCGATCAGCCGCTTTTGGAAGCTGGACAACTTCTGCAAGAACACAATCGTCGCTCCATGCCTGTCGTAGACAATGACAATAAGGTACACGGCATTATTGGCGATGAGGATTTTGCGAAACTCTTTTTCAACGATCTCGATCCACGAGTTGTGAACCGCATTCCACTACAGCGTGACAATCTTGTGCGTGTCCTGCGTGGACGTGTGCTGGTTGAGGGTCGTCGCATATTGGGCAATCGTGTTATCGTGGGAGCAATGGAAGCCGAGACGATGGCAGACTATGTTGAACCGGGCTGTCTTGTCGTCATCGGGGATCGTGAGGATGCACAACTGGTTGCAATTGAGCGCGGCGCGGCAGCTCTCATTATAACGGGCGATCTACTCGTCTCCGAAAAAACACTACAGTCCGCACGTAAGCAGGGCGTCATGGTCATAAGCACGGGCCATCACACCTTTACCGCAGTACGTCTCATCAACCTGAGTATCAGCACACAAGATATTATGAGCACAACCTTTGACTTCTGCCATCCAGAGGATCAGATGAGCGAGGTACAAACCACGCTAGCACGTCGCCGCTCACTTCCCGTGGTAGACAATGATGGCAGGCTTGTTGGCTATATCTCGCGCTCCGATTTACTCAATGCTCATCCGAAACGTGTGGTACTTGTCGATCACAACGAACAAGCTCAAGCTGTGGATGGACTTATGGAAGCCGAATTGCTTGGTATCATTGACCATCACCGTATCGCTGATGTGCACACAAACAAGCCAATTATGTTTCGTGCCGATCCAGTGGGCTGCACTGGTACAATCATCGTAGGACTCTATCACGAAGCAGGCATCGACATTCCACGCGATGTAGCAGGACTACTGCTAGCTGGTTTGCTGTATGACACATTGATTCTACGTTCACCCACCTGCACTCCTCGTGATGAACGCGTAGCTGTAGAGTTGGCGGCGATCACAGGTGAGGATATTGAACAATTTGGGCAAGAGATTTTTGCTACAGCCGCGTCAGACTTGAGCGAGAAGTCGGCGGAGGCATTGATTACATCTGATTTTAAAGAGTTCACAATTGGCGACGCCAAGATTGCCATCGGCACTGTTGAAACGGCTAGTCCAGCCTCGATTGAAAAGCGTAGTGCTGAAATCATTTCGACGATGCAACGTATCGCACACGAGCAGAACTATGCTTCGTTCCTCTTTATGATTGTTGATATCATCAACATGCGGTGCCATCTACTCGTTTCCGGTGGTGAACACGCGGTAGCCGAAGCACTACGTACACCGCTCGAAGCCGACGGACATTCAGTAACCGTGGAGGGGTTAGTTTCGCGTAAGAAGCAACTTGTACCGCTACTTCCTCGTATTCAGGGCTTACTTACTGGTAAAATAGGAATCATGTGAAATTTGTACAGGGCAGATAGACACGTTTCGACGACGAACCATAATCACTTTCATGAAGCGGTTATGAAAAAAATACTTGTCATTGAACATCGGCTATGTTACACTACATCTCGATTTAGCACCACTTTGTAGAGGCGATTGCATCCCACACGCAAGCAGTCACCTCTTTTGTGGTTTCATCACGATGTTCTCTGCTGGTCAATGTTGATTAGCATCTATCTGTACCTGCCCATAAGGAGGGCGTTTTCTATCGTGAGTAACAGTAATTTCATCTGGGTTCCCGTTGTTATAGGACTCCTTGCGATACTTTTCGCAGTCTACTTAGCGAGTTATGTCCTACGAAAAGACACCGGTACACCCGCAATGCAAAAGGTTTCAAACGCTATTTTCGCTGGCGCAATAGCCTTCCTCAACCGCCAATACCGCACTATTGCAATTCTCTCAGTGGTTGCTGCTATTGTCGTTGCAATTATCCTGGCACTGCTCGGTCAAGGCTCGTCTGCGGATAAGTTTAACCTCGCGTGGCATACTGGAGTCGCCTTCCTCATTGGAGCCTTATGCTCCGGTGTTTCAGGCTACATTGGTATGTATGTGGCTGTGAGAGCTAACATTCGTACAGCGAGTGCCGCGCGAAGAAGTCTTGGCGAAGCCCTGACGGTTGCTATACGTGGTGGTGCCGTTTCTGGCTTTCTCGTAGTTGCCCTTGCACTGCTCGGCGTCTCACTTGTTTTCATCGCCTTTGGTGGTTATGGCACTGCCGCACAGATTGCCTCAACACCTTCCCTCATCGTTGGCTTTGGCTTTGGTGCCAGCTTTGTTGCCCTGTTTGCACAACTTGGTGGCGGTATCTATACCAAAGCGGCTGATGTTGGCGCAGACCTCGTTGGTAAGGTAGAAGCTGGTATCCCTGAAGATGACCCTCGTAACCCTGCCGTTATTGCGGACCTCGTTGGTGATAACGTTGGCGACTGTGCCGGACGTGGTGCTGACCTCTTTGAATCATCGACTGCTGAAAACATTGGCACGATGATTCTGGGCGTTGCTCTATTTAGACTGACAGGGAATGTTGGCTGGATTCTCTTCCCACTCGTCATGGGCGCCTTTGGCATTATTGCCTCATCCATCGGCTTGCTCTGGATTCGCCCATCAGTCGTTGTAGAGCCAGAGAACGCCAATGGACGGGACCCTGGCGATATTGCGATGGGTCAATTAAACATTGGCTACTACATTACATGTTTCCTTTCTGCTATAGGCATGTTTGTAGGAACTTATTTGCTACTCAATGTCACTACTAGCAACAACCATCCACTGGTCACGGGTATTTTCCCATCCTGGGTATGGTTTGGTCTAGCTGGCTGTGTCGGCATTCTGTTAAGCATTGCCTTTGTGTTTATCACACAATACTATACTGCTGGTACCTTCCGTCCAGTACGCGAAATCGCTGCTGCATCCTTGACAGGTCCTGCAACCGTCATCATTGCAGGTATCTATATTGGACTTGAGTGTGTTGCTCTTCCTGTACTGGCAATTAGCCTTGCACTTGGTCTTTCATACTTCCTGGGTAGCCAGGTGCAGTTGGGAACGCATGGCGTGATCAACGTTGGTGGTATCTTCGGAACTGCTGCTGCCACGGTTGGTATGCTGATGACCTGTGCATATATTCTCGCAATGGATACCTTCGGCCCAATCACCGATAATGCTGGTGGCATCGTAGAGATGGGCGGTGAGTCTGGTGCGGTACGCGATATTACGGATGCGCTCGATGGTGTTGGCAATACAACTAAAGCACTTACAAAAGGCTATGGTATTGGTTCAGCAGCGTTGGCAGCCTTCCTATTATTCAGTGCTTACCTAGACGTTCTCTACTCATTAAGAAATACAGGAGCGAAGGCAGGAGTCTATAGCGTAAATCTTGCTGACATTTCTGTCTTTATCGCGGGTCTCATTGGCATAACCCTGATCCTGTTCTTCAGTTCTTTGGCAATCCGTGCAGTTGGCGCGGCTGCCCAAAACATGATTGAAGAGGTACGTCGCCAGTTCCGTGAGAATCCGAAAATCATGGCTGAACGCGTCGAAGACCGCGTTGACCCGGATTATGCACGCTGTGTCGATATCAGCACACGTGGCGCACTACGTGCCATGATTCTTCCCGGCGCGATAGCCATCGCCACACCTATCGCAGTAGGCACCATTCTCGGCACACAAGCTGCTGCTGCCATGCTCATGGTTGGCACGATGGGTGGTATCGTGATGGCCCTCTTCTTCAACAATGGTGGTGGTGCATGGGACAACGCCAAGAAATTTATCGAAGCGGGTTTTCTACGCATCAATAGCAATGGAGTTGTTGACGCCAACGGCTCTGTTCACGGCAAAGGCAGTGAAGAGCACAAAGCGAGCGTTGTTGGTGATACCGTCGGGGATCCCTTTAAGGATACGGCAGGACCATCGCTACACGTTCTGATTAAGCTGCTTGCAACGATTACGTTGGTGCTTGCACCACTGTATGTGTTCTTGCATCCATAATAAAACTGTAGAGACTAAACGAGTGAATGCTGAACAGACTTTGTTCAGCATTCACTCGTTTAATACTTGCAGCTTTTCAAAACCAACTACTTGCCAATAAGCAACGTCTTCTATGATTGCGTCAATTTTCCGTGCTTAAAAAGGTAGAAAAGAAGAAGTAGTGCTGATACCATTATGCCAATTACAGAAATATATCTCGCAAAAAGCCAGGGAATCCAATAGAGAATAACACAGACAGTAAGGATGAGAGATACAACACTTACAAATGGACTAAAGCGACTCATAGCTATAAATCCTTTCTTCGTCTTATACTTACTGTATCAACAGTATAACACAGAAAATATTTCATTTCCCTTTCAACGATCATCATCCTATTTGGTGCGATAAATCGTACCCTTACAAAAATAACATATTAGCAAGGGAGAATGCCATGTACGCGCCCAACAATATATACAAATTATTCTATTTCTCAACAATTATAGCCATGCTTTGCATACTACTAGCTGG
>CAXUIS010000354.1:0-4962 GCA_964250915.1 uncultured Ktedonobacteraceae bacterium
GCAAAGCGAAACACCTGCCAGAAGGGATAGTTCCAGGGCATGACAGCAAGCACAACACCAAGTGGTAGATACGAGACATAGCTCTCGGTTGCATTTGTAGAAACAGACTCATCCGTGAGGATACGCTGTGCATTATCAGCGTAGTACTCACAGTTCCACGCGCACTTCTCGATCTCGGCTTCCGCTTCTGTGATAGGTTTCCCCATCTCTAGCGTGATGACTTGCGCATATCTCGCTTTCTGCTCACGAAGATAGCTCGCAACTCGCCGCAGATGCGTACTCCGTTCATCAAACGAGGTCTCGCGCCACTGTTTGAATGCCTCATGTGCTTGACTTAGTGCTTCATCTACCTGAGTTGTTGTATACTGCTCAAACGTTTCAACGACTTCCTCTGTAGCGGGATTGATGGTTTGGATGCTCACAGCACTGCTCTCCTTTGTTTGCATTTGATAAAGCTCTGCAAAATGGACTCTTGTAATGACTAAACTACTAAAAATACGTTATCGACTTCCAAGTTTTTTGCCCATCCAGTCAGCCTGCTGAGGTCGATACTTATAGGGAATGTTGTTGCACACATGGTTGCCATCGTCGAACATCCAAAGTTCTGCCTCTCCACCTGCTTCTGCTACCATCCGCTCTGAGTCTTCAGGGGGAAAGAGCCTGTCGCGGCGTCCCATAATAACAAGAAGTGGGCTTGTTACTTTTTGCATTACAGCATTTAAATTGAACTGTTCTAGTTTCTGTCGTGCGGTCGCTTCGTCTGAAGCTTTCAAACGATATATGAAGGCTTCTTGTGTAAGAAGGGGATAATGGTCGAAGTGAGCGGCTAAATTGTATGCCCCTGCAATGCAAATGGCAGCTTTGACACGAGGTTCAAAGGCCGCAGCACGTGGAGAGAAGTAACCACCTAAACTCACACCCATAATACCTACGTGAGTAGCGTCTACATCGTTTCGCTGTTCGAGATAGTTGATAGCATGCTGTATAGGAATTTCAGAGTCATAGCGGAGTGGAAGGTCAAACTCCATTTCGCCTTGCCCAGGACCGTCGATGGCAAGCACTGCCATGCCTCGTTTGAGGAAGTCGTCTCCATACGTATGAAGCTCTTCCTTCACAGAATCAAGACCAGGCAGAAGAATGACGACGGGTGGTTTAGCAATATGTGGGGGCTTTCTGAAGATACCATACATAGTATGCCCTTCTATGTAAGGAATAGCCACCCGTTCCCCTGGAAAGTCGAAATAGGGCAGACCTTTCTGATAGGTACGCACGACATGCTCGTGAGCCATGCGCAATTCTTCAGGATGCTGCACGAAGAGAAATTTGCCAAAGTGATAAGTCATGGTGGCATGCAAATAGTGATACGCAGCCGATTGGTGGTACCCTGCGGCCTCAGCCTGTTCGCCCATCTGTTCATGCATAGCTGCACAGGCAGACCATTCCCGGCTCCAGTCGGCCCAACGCTCAATCTGCTTTGTCAGACGCTGTACATCATTTGAGTCCACTCCATTCACAACGAAGCGCGGTGCCCAATTTTCGATTGCTATCTGCACACGTTCCTCTGTTGGCATATATTTGTCCTTTCCTTCTCATTCATGAATGCGCTAGATGAAGATTCCATCCTCCCAATGCTTGAAGCGGATTACACGGTCGGAGAGACGCGTTAGGTCGTCGTGCAAGTCTGTATCAAGCGTTCCAATAAGACCATTTACGGTATTGCGTTGAAGATTGGCTACCACCAGCAAATGCTTATCGTTCTCATCGTTCGGATCGCATTCAGCAATCATCGTTGTCAACAGAGCTTTGTAGTCTTCCGTCGTATCTACCAATGCATCATACGCCTCTTGAATAGCCTTGACTTTTGCTTTACAGATAGCATAAACCTTCTTCTCAGCCATAAAAGTTTTTCCCTTCCTTTACTCCTATTACATGCGTCGCCAGCGGAATGGGAGTTCGACTATCGTGCCTGGGGTCTGAATAGCAACGAGTTGTTCAAGTACAGCTTGCAGGATCATACGCTGCTGGTCTGGTTTATGTGGCTCGCCCATTGGATTGCCAGTTGGAAAACGCATGTAGCATGCACGCGAGATATTGGCATGCGCGGTAATTTCTGGGCGTACCGTCACCGAAATGGTAGGGATGCCTTGCCGTTCAATCGCTCCTTGAAGCAGTCCCACGGACTGATGGCACATTGGTCAGCCAGGTGTTAGCACAACAGCATCTGTTCCTTGAGCTAATAGCTGATTTGCCACGATGGGTGCCGTCGTGTCACGGAGGAGACGACCATCGGGAATGAATCCCATAAAGCCAAAGTTCATCGGTGCTATAGCACCAACGATACCCATATCGACCAGTTCATGCAACCGGTCTATGGGAAAGACACAATTGGGATCAGCATTGGCATCAGTCGTATCATAGTGTGTGTGGTCTACAGCCAATTCCGATGCGGGTGTATTTGCCGGAATCTCGCGGAAACTGGCGTCCCCGTATGGATCAAGAAGATTATGAGCGGGTTGGCTCTTCAGGTGTACACCTGCCGTGGAAATCAGAGCAATGGTACACTCCACTAGTGGCTTGAGCATCGGTGCCCAAGCTATCGACGCATTAGGTGTGAAATTAGCATTATCATGCATCTCGCTGGTGAGTTTGAGCCAGCGACGAAAGCGTTCGTCCAGGTCTGGTGTAGGCATAGTCGTCTGTCATCTCCATTCTGCACACACACAAAAGGCAAGTTCGTGCTATAAGAATTACACATTGTTAGGTACGTAATCGACAACGAAGGTTTCCACTTCTCGTTACTATTGAACCATCATTGCAGACTCATGTTAGCATTGAACAAAACGCATCGGGTACTGATGAAGCGACTCAACGCCCTCCGGCTTCACCCTCACCATCTCACCCACTTGTATACCCATACGTTCATCTTCCGTGATCACATTTGGTTGAATCACTACAACCATGTCCTCACGAAACACAAAAGGTTCTGAGAATGTGGTACTTGTTTGCCGCGTTCGTAAAATTGGCTTCAGATAGCCTCCACCAAAGCCGTGAACCAGATCGTCGCAAATGGTGAAACCCGCTTGATGGATATAGTCACTTACGTCAAGCACCTCATCGCTTGTTGCCCCTGGACGAATAACAGTTGCGATACGATTGAACGCCTCTACCGCTACCTCGTACATATGAAGATACTTAAGGGTTGGAGGTGTACCAATGGCAAAAGGTCGAAGAATCTGTCCTGCATATCCGTGATAGTGAGCACTGATCTCAGTGATAAGAACATCACCTACCTGGAGAACGCGGTTTGACTGGCACTGACTAGGAACGCATAGACTTGGGTTACTCATAGGAGTCGTACCCATGTAGTGTATGTGATTCTTACCACCTAATCCTAGATACGCCCTTTCAACTATAGCCGCCAGCTCATGTTCGGTAATACCAGGGCGTGCCTCTCGTTCGAGTGCCTCCATAGCAAGATCACTAAACTCCGCTCCTTTCCGCAAGAAGTCTATCTCCTCCTCACTCTTAATGAGGCGGAGTTGCGACATCTGTGGCGTAAAATCCGTAAATTCCGCCTGCGGCATCATTTTCCTCATCATCTCATATTGTTTGAAGGAGAGAGAGCCTACCAGTCCAATGCGACTCTTGTCCAGCTTTCTCTCATGCAGATTTTCAGCCACAGCAAGTACAGTATTTGGCCCTCCCCATCGCACGTCTGCGACATTGGATATCTGACGTGCATTGGGCACGTGATTGAACATCTGTATCAACAGCGTAGGTTCACCCTCAGCAGGAAAAACGAAACATGCTTCTCTAGCAGTGATGAAGTTTGAGAGATACAGCACTTCGTGATATGATCCTGTTGTGCTATAAAAAATAAGTGCCGAAATTTCCGCTTCTCGCATCGCCTCTCGAACACTTTTATACCGACGGGAAAATTCGACTTCGGAAAAACTGGGATACAGAGTCTTAGTGTTCATGCTCCTCCCTTGCCAACTATAAGGTACGTAGTTTTGCACGCATCCAATCACTCTGCTGAGGTCGATGTTTATACGGAATATTGTTACAAACGTGGTTGCCATCCTCGAAAAACCATAGCTCCGCACCTGCTTCTGCCGCTATACGCTTCCCCTGTGCGGGTGGCACAAGCCTGTCTTTAGCACCTTGAATAACAAGCAATGGACACGTAACTTTCTCCGCCACACCTTGTAAGTTGAATTGCTTTAACGTGTTGATTGCCTCGTCTTCGTCGGAAACTTTGAGTCGATGAACCAACGTTTTGCGGCTTATCAGGGGGCGTGAACCGAAGTTCTCGGACTGATCATATGGTCCGCAGTTTTCAATTGTCGCCTTGATACGGGGTTCAAAGGCGGTGGCACGGACTGCAAACTGACCTCCAAAACTCACGCCCATCATGCCAATGCGGTTGGCATCCACATCAGATCGGCCTTCCAAGTAATCAACGGCATGTTTAATAGGAACCTCATAATCATGGCGCAGAGGAAAATCAAACTCCATTTCGCCTTGCCCAGGACCATCAATAGCGAGCACTGCCATACCGCGCCTCAAGAAATCGTCACCATACACATGGAGTTCTTCCTTCACGGAGTCCAGTCCCGGCACAAGAATCACTACCGGAGGTTTGGGCCTATGCCAAGGCTTCCTCAGGATGCCGTACATAGTCGCGCCTCCCTCATAGGGAATAGCTACACGTTCACCCGGAAAATCGAAATAGGGGAGTGCCTGTGTGTAGTCACGCACCACATGTTCGTGCGCGATGCGCAATTCTTCAGGATGCTGCACGAAGAGATACTTTCCAAAGTGGTACGAAATCGCCGCCTGAAAGTAGTGTTGACCCGCGGATTCATAATACTCATGAGCTTCAGCCTGCTCACCCATTTGCTCGTGCATAGCACCACATTCGGACCACTTCCGGCACCAGTCATCCCAATGCTCTATACT
>CAXUIS010000355.1:0-4956 GCA_964250915.1 uncultured Ktedonobacteraceae bacterium
TGGTACCGAAACCAGGGCGCCCGCAAGGGAACGCCCCTCCCAAACCAGGGCGCCCTGGCCCCAGCCACATCAAGATTGACAGTCTAGTAGGGACCGATGTATCGGTCCCTACAATTGACGTATCCCCGCTGATTTGTCAAATTGCATTATTTGATTTATACGAAAATAGCATCGGCATATGTGAAATAGTTACTTGTCAGTCGCTTATCACTACAGTATAATTGCTCAAGAAATGTATAGTTGATACTAATTATGGAGCGTTCTATGGATGTTGTGAATGGGCAGCTCGGTTCACTTATCTTCCTGACAGGTTCGTTGTCGGGGAAAACAGTTCAAATTGCTAAACCAGTGGTTACACTTGGGCGTGAACCAACAAATGATATCGTGCTTTCTGACCCTTCTATATCACGACATCATGCGCAAATTCTTTGGGCAAATGGTTCCTGGACAATCACGAAGCTTGCACCACAAAACACAATGAGCGTCAACAATCGTGACATGCAGCAAGGGCCTCTAAACGATAAAGATATCATTGGTTTAGGAGGCGTCACATTTCGCCTTCAAGCTCCTGTGAGTGAAAACAACGTAGTCAAGGTTTCTACGCCAGCATTCAACAACGTACAAGTTGTGCCGTCACGTTCCAATTCTCCTCTAGTCGCGCATCCAGTTGTACCACCGTCACCGCCAGTCGTACCGAACGCTCACGTAGCGACACAACGTGCCTCAAATCCGGGCAATGGTACTATTGTACAAGCCATGCCCTCGCTCGAAGTATCCGCCAATACGGATAATGACAAGAAGTTTTATTCGTTGTCTCCCGTCAAACAGGTGTTCAATATAGGGCGCGACCCCTCGAATGATATCGTCATTAATCGACCAACTGTGTCAGGCTTTCACGCGCAGATTCTTCGTGAAGGTAGTTCACTCGTCATTGTACATCCTCATCCACAAAAAGGCTCAACCGCTAATGGTCTGAGTTATAACGGGCAAGTGTATCGGGGAAGTACACCTTTTCGGAAACCACTAGCTCGTGGCGATATCTTTCGTATCGCAGACGAACACGGAACGTTCGTCACGCTTGCTTACAACGATGGTAGTGGTGCTATTCAGGAAGCTATTCCAGATATTCGACCGTTCCAATTAGGAACAACCGCGATTGTGACGATTGGACGCACTCCAGACAACATGGTTGTACTGAATCATCCACAGGTTTCCGGTCATCATGCGCGACTGGAAAGAGTGGGCAGTGACTACAAAATCGTTGACCTTGGCAGTACCAATCACGTATACGTCGGCGGTCAGTTGGTGAGAGATCAGGTTCTGCGCGTTGGCGATGAAATACGCATTGGCCCGTTTAAGCTTACCTACACCGGAACTGAACTGACGCAGCATGATGAGCGCGATGGTATCCGCATTGACGCGCTGAACGTTACGAAAGTGGTAGGCAACGACAAAACCATCATTCTCAACAATATCTCTATCGCTATTCCACCTCGCAGTTTTGTCGCCCTTGTCGGCGGCTCTGGTGCAGGCAAATCTACTCTGATGGATGCTCTTAACGGCCTACGACCCGCGCAACAGGGCACGGTGCTTTATAACGGACAGAACTACTATCAGAATCTCGCCGCGTTTAGCACACAACTTGGCTATGTGCCACAAGAGGATATCATCCACCGCGACCTGACGGTTGAACGCGCTCTGTACTATGCCGCGAAACTTCGCTTACCGAGCGATACAACAGAGAAGCAGATTCAGCAACGTATCGAGGAAGTGCTGAGTGATGTCGATATGACCTTTCGACGCAAAGTGCTTGTCAGCAAACTTTCAGGAGGACAGCGCAAACGCGTCTCTATCGCGCTTGAACTCCTTGCGGACCCCAACGTCTTCTTCCTGGATGAGCCGACATCGGGCCTTGATCCAGGTTTGGACCGTAAGATGATGCAACTACTCCGTACATTGGCGGATAGAGGACGCACGATTGTGTTGGTAACACATGCCACCAATAACATCAAATCCTGCGATTTTGTATGTTTCCTCTGTCGTGGTGGACGTTTAGCCTATTTTGGACCGCCTGACGAGGCGAAAGCCTACTTTGGCAAGAGCGATTTCGCGGAAATCTATAGCACGCTTGAGCCACCCGACGACAAGTCTACGATTCCACAAGAGGCCGAAGCACGATTCAAGCAATCCGCCGACTTCATGAAATATGTGGATGCTCCACTCAGGAAAGATACGGCACGTATCACCAACGTTGCTGCACCCACCACTGTTGTCAAACAACCAAAGCGTGGTAATGCTTGGAAACAGTTCGGCTTGCTCTCGTCGCGCTACCTGGAATTGCTCAAAAACGATGTGGGCAATCTGCTGATTCTGCTTTTGCAGGCACCAGTCATTGGTATTATTCTGTTCCTACTGACGAATCCAATGGCGTTCAGCGTGGGAAGTGACTCTAATAGCTTGCTGTTTTGTCCGCCGCGCACAACTACGATCTCCGGGCAGAGCGTCAGTTACAACAACTGTGATGATCTCTATAATTTATTACAGAGTGCTCAAGGCCAACAATATGCACAACAGCATGGAGGTGTCGGTGCTGTTATGGAGAGCGCGGAGGCAGCAGGCGGTGGCAATGCGGAAACGACACTCTTCATTATGGCTTTTGCAGCCGTCATGTTTGGCTGTATCAACGGGGCACGGGAGATTGTCAAAGAGGCACCCATTTATAAGCGAGAGCGTACTGTCAACCTTGGTATCGTGCCCTACATGTTCTCTAAGATTATTGTGCTCGGCATACTCTGTCTTGCACAGAGTCTTGTGCTCACCTTTTTGGTCAGTACTAAAGCATCATTCATGCACTCCACGCTCTTCCCACCGTTCATAGAGATATATATTACTATGGCTTTGACCTCGCTTGCAGGTTTAATGCTTGGCCTTACCGTGTCAGCCCTCGTGCCGAATAATGATCGTGCGATGAGCATTGTACCATTAGTACTCATTCCACAGGTGATTTTTTCGGGTGTCATCTTCAAACTCAACAATCCTGTTCTGCAATTTCTAGGTGCCTTCTTTCCAGCTCGTTGGGCGATGGCGGCAATGGGTTCAAGCATTGGCATTCATGGGAGTCTGATTGGGTCTGATGATTTTTCATTTCAAGGAACGTTGTATTCTCAAGTGGGCGAAGGCGCGGCTGTATTCCACTTGTTTCTATGCTGGTTCTTCCTCATTCTGACCATCTTCGCCCTAGGTGGTCTTATCGCCTACTTCCTTAAAAAGAAGGATGTACGGGGATAGAAGCCTTTAACGTAAAGACGCACCAATTGAGTGCAAGAAATCTAAAATCTCGCGGTACGATTGAACTACCGTCGTCTCGTAGTAGACAATTGAGTGCTGCTCACAGTACGCTTTAATGATGCACTGTGCCTCTTTCAAATTATTGCGCGGCATACTCGGAAACAAGTGATGCTCGACCTGATAATTCAGTCCAGCATAGCAAAAGTCAACGATGGGATGCGAGGTGACATTGCGAGCAGTAAGCACCTGTCTGCGTAAAAAGTCCAAGGGACTCTTCTTCTCTATAAGAGGCATGCCTTTGTGATTGGGTGCGAAGGTCGCTCCAAGATATAGACCGAGAAACGCTTGATGGACTAGGATAAAGACGATGCCTTGCCACAGATGAAACACCGAGAAGACCAGCCAGAAGTACAGCACATAGTGAAGCAGAAGCAGGCTCATCTCGGCCCAGTAATACTTCACGTGATGCTTCATCAGGTAGAAAATGCTGCTACGCTGAAATTCTATGCTCACTAGTAGTGTGAATGGAAAAAAGAAAAAGGCTTGATACTTCGTGAGAAAACGCCATAAGCCGCGTCTACTTCGAGCCTCTTCTTCCGAATAACACAAGGCCGGAATGGAGATATCTGGGTCCATATCAAGCTCGTTCGGATGGCTATGGTGCGCGTTGTGCGTATCAAGCCACCACGCATAACTCATTCCAAGCAGTAGATTTCCCTGTAACAGAAAGAGCAGATCATTTTTTCGTGTCGCGTTGAAAATCTGTCGATGTCCGCTATCATGACAGACAAAGGCCACCTGCCCACAGGCAAATGCTAGAAACACTGCGTCAAGCAGCTGCAGCCAGAACGGAGAAACAAGCAGCAGAAAGACTATTCCCACTCCTAACAAAGCGAGCGAGGAAAAAATCTTGTATGTATAATACTTCGGCTGCTTCTCCAACAAGCCCTTTTGCTTTATCAACTGCTTCAACACTGCATACTCGTTCATCACGGGATGAAGAGGTTTGTATTCTTCATCGGCCTGCTCGTTTCTGTCGTCTAACGTGCTTACGCTATACACTTCGCTCACAGGAGCTCCTTTTCTCTCAGTAGAGAGACTTTTTACTTTCCACTTGAACAATATATCTATATATTACACAAGTGGAAAGCAATTTGTCAAGAAAGGTTACATATTGTAACCTTTCGTTTCTCCCCTCGGCGTCGTGTAGGTGTAAGTCTCACTAGGAACTTTTATTTGGAAAAGTTGTTGGACTTGCGTAGTCAGAAGGAATTCTTACCCTATGCGTGTTTTGATTGTCAGTGTCCCTGGTAGTGGTCACTTTAACCCTCTGTTGACGGTGGCGCGTGAACTGATTCATCGTGGACATGAAGTGCATTGGTACACTGGTGCCTACTACCAGAATGCTATAGAAACTCTCGGTGCCACGTTTGAGCCTATGAAAAAAGCGTATGACTTTGGCGGGATGAACAAAGATGAGGCATTTCCTCATCTGGTAGGCTTAACAGGACTTCGCGCTTTCATTGAGAGTTGGAAAACGGTCTTTCTCGACGATGCTCCCAAAGAGGTTGACGATATCCTGAGCATCCTGGAAAACTATCCTGCCGATGTTCTGATTGCCGATGAGACAACCTTTGGTGCTCATTATGTGCATGAGAAGACAGGCAT
>CAXUIS010000356.1:0-2832 GCA_964250915.1 uncultured Ktedonobacteraceae bacterium
TATTGCTCACGCGCCATCTGTTCAAAGCGTGGACGTGTTGCGTCAATCTGGGCGAGTTTTTGTGGTGATATGGGAGGAGAACCAGCAGGACGTAATTCAAACGAACGCCAGTGGATATCAACATCATAGTTTTGTTGGAGCTTCTCCAAACTGGAGGCTACGAGGAAGCAGAAGGGTCAAACAAAGTCCGACCAGACATCAATGCGTATAGACATGAAAACAGTTCCTTTCTTACATCAAACTCTGCTTGTATCATACCATGTTTCATGTCCATACGAACTTAGCCAGTACAAGAGCCAAACACTCTTACTTCTGGGAATGAGGTATCAATCCTGCTCATAACTTTTACTTATCATATACATTCTTTATTCCTATGCTGGTGTTTGACAACATAGTTGCATGTCTTATACAATAAGCAGCAAGAAGAATTTGCTTCCCCCCGATCTGCAACCTGCACAACAATGGTGTTGAAGGACAGAACTGTTATTTTGGAGTGCAGACTATGAAACAACACATCCTGGCTATCTCGACACAACTTCGGAACATTCAAGTACAGACTGGTCACCCCCTGTTCTGCTCGTCTACTCACGCCTCTGGACATGCTCATCATTCTCACTAACCTGCTATAATCAGCGCACCTTCTTACTCACTATCTTCATAACCTGTTTTTTTACCGCTTCACCCATTGGCGATGCCACATGGGTCAATTTTCCATAAAGAAGAGGGCGGAATCACGCTATGCAGAACAACTCATCATCTGACACCCGTACTGCTGTTCTCAGGAAAGGAACCTCAGACCTCCTGGTGCTGAAATATATGCGCCAGCGCGTGCGACTCACATTGCAGCAGTTGGAACCCTGTGTCACCTCGCAACGACCCATCCTCTACAACTTTCAAGAGCGGCATGGGCGTATTCATCGTATCGCGCTCTATAACTGCCAGGAACTCTCGCAACGTCCCACGCTTGCCTTTGTCGGCTTCATCAGCAGAAAACAGAAGATGCTAGATGCATCCATTGTCGATGAGATACACACAGTTGACGCACAACTAGTCGCCGAGATGGTCAACAATTCGGGCGTCCTGGGTTACTCTTCGTTAGAGTTGCGTACAGGTATTTGGTGCAACCTTGTTTTAATGGAGAATATCGAGGCAAAGCAGCAGGTGCTACGTACAGAACCACATGCTCACGCTGCCTATCAGCTCGCGCCGCGCTATTATGAATGGATACGCTTACATACAGGTATCATGCCAAACGGCCTGTTTTCCGACGAGATGAAGGCACTGCATACACGATACTACACGTTTCAAGTAGCGCAACAAAAACCCGTTATTCGAGAACATACCTACATTCACAACGCTCTGTAGGGGTCGATGTATCATTTGGCGACTGGGGTGTGCTGAAGCAGACCCGTACAGGAGCCATCAATGGGGGGAATGCAATCTAAGCCCTGTACGGGTCTGCTTCAGCACACCCTCTTGAGATTTACCTACATATACGACCAGATGTATTTGTTCGTCTGGATCATTGGTCCATATGGAATGATAGATACACATAAAGGATCGCTTTTATGCACGAAACAATTCAGGACTTGACCATCATTGGTGGGGGTGTGATGGGTCTCTTCACGGCCTATTATGCTTCGGAGTTTGTGAGAAACATTACTCTCTTAGAGAAGGAGACGGTGAGTAGCGAGAATAAAAAAGCTGCGTCATTTAGCTACACACGCTCGATTAGAAACGATTATCTTGACCCATTGTATGCACAACTTGCCTATGAAGCGCGGGGGTTATGGCTAGACTTTCAAAATCAAGCCGAGGCACCATTGCTGATTGAGTGTGGCTGTCTAAATCTTGCGAAAAAGAGCATCTCGCCCGATCTCTCCACAACCTATGCAGTCCAAAGCTATGAGGTATTGCAACAACTGCACCTGCAAGCCGAGGCGTTCAATGCTGAGGAGTTGCAACAACGTTTTCCCCAGTTCGATGTTGATCTGGCAAGACTTGATGTCGAAGCGGGTCTACTTTACGTACCAGAGGTGAATCGTACTCTGCTTAGAGTGTTACACGAACGCGGGGTACGTATTATCGAACATGTGGATGTAGAACGCATTATTGAACGTGACCAGCAATTATATATCAATACAAATCAGGGCGATTTTGTCACGCAAAAGCTGGTTGTCACGGCTGGTCTTGGCACCAACGGGGTTTTAGAGCGTGTAGATAACTGCAAGGTCTCGTTTCCACTGTCGCCCGACCGTCCCAGCCAAGCAAAATATTTTATGCCGTCGGCGGATAAGTGGGAGCAGTTCACCTCTGATGTGCTACCAGTCTTCGCCTATCTCGATGTGGGTATCTACGGGCATCCCATCTATGCCGACAAAGTACCAGGAGTCAAGATTGGCTTTTATAATCCGCCGGATGTTAAAACGCTCAACACGCGCATTCAGGATGTGCATAGCTTTGTCGAAGAGTGTATGCCATCGTTACGCGACGCCAAAACCGTCGATGTGACCGAGGTCGATCAGTGTTTCTATGATTTGGTAGCCGATGACAATTTTATCCTGGGTGATATTCCTGACTTTTCCAATATTATCGTCGGCGTGGGTTGGCGTGGCACTGGCTACAAATACGCCTCGTGGATAGGCCGTACGTTGATGCAACTGGCAATACAGGGACGGACAGTATATAACATTGAGCGGTTTTCGCCACATAGATTTTCGCACAACATGTAGTCAAACAATCACTTGCCAGGGCACCCCCCCAGGGGGGGCCCCCCCCAGTTTTGGGTTAACGGGTGAACCATTTTTGGGGGGGGGCGGACCCATGGGGGGG
>CAXUIS010000356.1:2842-4934 GCA_964250915.1 uncultured Ktedonobacteraceae bacterium
CCCATGTTACGGTTCATCGCTATCCCATTCTATGGGAGGGGCATCCCCTTGCGGGTGCCCTGGTTCCTCATTCATCTGATAATTGACACGATATCGCACGTAGAAAGAGAGAATACATCATGCAACAGAGAACAACACGCGGCATTTTGCAACGTTTACAACAAGGGGTGGTACTTGGTTCGGAAGGGTATGTCTTCGAGCTAGAGCGTAGAGGCTATATTAAAGCAGGTCCCTATGTGCCAGAGGTCGTGCTGGATTTTCCAGAGGCGGTCAAAGAACTGCACCGCGAATTTTTGCGTGCTGGTAGCGATGTTATGGTTGCGCTTACCTACTATGCTCACCGCGAAAAATTGAAGGATGTTGGGCGCGAAAACGATCTTGAACGCATGAACAGGCAAGCAGTGCGACTCGCTAACGAGGTTGCGCGCGAAGGCGACGCACTCGTTGCAGGCAATATTTGCAATACGTGGGCTTATGATCCACATAATCATGAGGCGTCGGCGAAAGTTGTGCGCGCCATGTATGAGGAGCAACTTGGCTGGGCTGTCGAAGAGGGTATTGACTTCGTAATTGCCGAAACCAACGACTATTTAGGCGAGGCATTGATTGCGCTGGATGTAATCAAACAACTCAAGCTACCCGCAATGGTGACGCTGGCCTCAGTGCAAAAAGACTCAACGCGTGATGGCTACGATTATGTTGAGGCATGTAAACGTCTTGCCGATGCCGGTGCTGATATCGTGGGCCTCAATTGTGACCGGGGACCGGAGACGATGCTACCCATTATCGAGCAGGTACGCTCTGCCGTGAGTTGCTATGTCGCGGCACAACCTGTTCCCTATAAAACGAATGTACAGCATCCCACCTTTGAGGCGTTAGAGCTAGACAATGGACAACGCGCCTTTCCACTTGCTCTTGAGCCATTTCTGCACAGTCGCTTTGAGATGGCGGACTTCGCACGTAAAGCACAACACATTGGAGTCAACTATATCGGTATCTGTTGTGGTGGCGCACCACAATATGTACGCGCAATGGCGGAGGCACTAGGACGTACCGCACCAGCTAGCAAATACTCGCCAGCAATGGAACTGCATCCGATGCTAGGCACACAGGTAGAACATAAGAATCAGGAATTTCTGGTAGATTGGAAAAGCTGATGCTACGATTTGCTACCTTTCTTTCGCCTGTCCTGTACGACACATACGCCCATATCACACGATATGTTGGGGAACGTTTAGGCGTTCCCACAACACTCTATGTCGGTCAATCACTGGACGAGTTTGCTACAGGAGAGGCTGACGTTGGCTTTTTGTGTGGCCTACTTTACGCCAAGATGCTTCAACCGCGCCCGATAGAACTGCTGGCTGCTCCCATTGTGAGAGGGGAACGCTATTCCGGTAAGCCCCTGTACTACTCTGATGTCATAGTGCGGCGGGATAGTTCATATCCCTCATTCGATGCATTGCAGGGTGCACGTTGGGCATTCAACGAAGAGGCATCACATTCTGGCTACAACATCGTCAGCTATAGCTTGCTTTTGAGAGGGAAAACCTTCGCGCATTTCGGCTCGATGCTCAAAACGGGTTCACATTTCGCATCTCTACAAGCCGTTCTTGAGAATAAAGCTGATGCCGCTGCTATCGACTCACATGTCCTCGATGCATGGTTTCAGCAAAGGCCAGAACTTGCACAGCAACTCCGCGTGGTCGAGATGTTAGGTCCATCAACGATTCCACCTATCGTCACATCTACATGTGTGGATGCACAGACGCGAAAGCGTATACAGGAGATACTTTGTACGATGCATGAGGATGTCGATGGTGCAAAGGGCTTGCAAGCTGGTTTGATAGAACGTCTCGTACTCGTTGAGGATGGGCATTATAATGATCTTCGTTATATGACGACGCATGTACAAGAAAGGATGATGAGCAGGGTACAGTAGATGTAGGTCAACCAAATTGCCGTGGGAATCCCACGGATGCCCACAAGGGGTAATACTGTTCAAATAAGAAGAATGTTCTCTAAATACATCACGGATGCCCACAAGGGGCGTCCCTACTATACAGTAGACTACACCAACGCATGTTGTATA
>CAXUIS010000357.1:0-3617 GCA_964250915.1 uncultured Ktedonobacteraceae bacterium
AAATGCAACTTCGTTTGCTTTCGATGGAGTGTTCATGCCGCTCACCTTTCGCACAAATTGTAGTGCAGCTTGATGAATCTCTTCCTCGGTCACAGGCGGTTCGTAGTTGAAAAGTGGCTTAATATTTCTACACATAGGCGTTTCCTCTAAATGTTTGAACGTAGATACAAATGTATTCTCTCATACGAGATCCAAAACGGAAAGAAGTTACTTCATTTTTGACCAATGTACAGAAAATGCCCTGTCATTCCGAGTCCCTCTGGCGTTGTTCCTGTCTCCTCGATCAGATTCAGCCAGATGTTCGTTTGCTCAGGTGAAAGCTTGAGTAGATTCTCTTCATGATTATTTGCAAATGATTCGATACCCGCCAGCACAATCTCCTGAAAATCAGAAAACTCAGCTCGAAACTCGGCAACGGTGGTCAAATGCCAGATGGATGGCACTCCTACCTCCTGTGATGCAAGGTCCCCTGTTTTAACATATGGCTCTAACCATGCCTGTTCTTCCAGAATGCTTTCAGGCATATCAGAGTAAAGCCAGTGTAGCATCGTCATGCGATTAATACCTGCTGCAAATAGCAATCCCTTCTTGCGTAGGATACGTCTAGCCTCACCCGCCGCCTTATGTCGGTCTTCTGGTAAGCTCAGGTTATAAAATGGACCGAGCATCAGTACAGCATCACAGGACTCATCGGGGATAAACGAGAGATCAGTAGCTGAGGCATGAGTGATACTGAGAATATGTTCTCCCAATCCCGCTCTCATCAGCCTCTCTTGTGCGGCTTCCAATAATCGTGTCGCAACATCGACGAGATGAACGTTACTCCCACGACGTGCTAGGAGTTCGCTATAATGACCGACGCCTACACCAATATCTGCGACGGTTGCACCCTTTGGAATATAGCGTAACAGATAGCGTGAAGTGATTGCGTACTCAACTGGCGCAAACTTCTCTAATCGCTCCATTTCATGATTTATCCCATTTCGCACACCGTCTGGAAGATCAGCATCGTAGGACTGTCCCGCGAGCACGTGATGGCGAGCCAGTTCATAATATTTTGCGATATGTGACATCTAATCTCTGCTCCTTGCTCACCAACTGATTAGCGAATTGACTCCTTTTGACTTATTATACTTGCTCTCGTATTTGGGATAACCACGCTACAACGCGCCCAATGCCCTTTTCGCCATCGCTGCACCACTCCTAGGAATTTGTGGAGGACAGAGTTTCTTCTGTTCCCATACGAGAAGTCGTCTCCCATCATCGAGTCCCGATAGAGTTACGGGAACATCCGCCTTCAGCATTGCACCTACTTGTGCGGCGGCACGTTTGCCTTGAGCTAGCTCTTCGGCTAAATCGCCTTTTTTGGGCAAAATGATTGCTCCACCAACACGACAATAGGGAGCAGAGTATTCCAGGAGAGCAGACAATGAGGCAACTGCACGGGCGGTTACAGCATCAAAAGAGGCTCGGTATGCCTGATTTTGGGCAAATTCTTCCGCACGTGCATGGATGGTCATAATACCATCGAGATGTAAAAGGTTGATAATGTGCTTTTGAAAGGTCACTTTCTTACCTGTTGCTTCCAATGAGGTAATCTGCCATTGAGGACGCACGATTTTGAGGACAAGTCCGGGGAAGCCTGCACCTGAGCCAATATCAAGTAGCTTCGCTTCTGGTAAGTCATAGACGGAGAGCAGAGATAAGGAGTCGAGGAAGTGCTTGATGAGCACTTCCTCAGGGTCTTTGATCGCGGTCAGATTGACGCGCGTATTCCAATCAAGCAACTCCTGGCGATAGCGCAGGAGTTGCTCTTGTTGTTGAGTGCTTAATGAAAGGTGCAGTTGCTGCAACCCTTCAAGAAACACACTAGAAAGAGTGTCTACATTGTCCGACATCTACGAAACAATTTTCTTCTTGCTATTCAAGTAGTCTACCAACAGATACTCGCCGAGGTTGTCTTTGTCCGCATAGAACATACGTCCCTTGTTAATCTCGGTGAGTTGATCGACGAAGGCGACCATCCAATCATCATCATAGAGCATAAAGGTGTTGATGGTGATGCCTTCGCGCGTGCAACGTTGAACTTCTAAAAGTGTTTGTTGCTCCGCATAGGGGCTAGGATACTGGAATTGCCATTCGCCATCTTCGTACCACATGGTTGGGCCACCATCGGTAATCATGATGATCTGTTTGTTGACGCCGCGAGAACGTGCTAACAATTTTCGTGACAACATCAGGCCATGCGCCATATTGGTACCACGGTCATTATCAGCCATACTCAACTCTATCAATTCGTTCGGCTTGTATTCGCGTCCCATGCGCGAGAAACCAACGACGTACAGATTGTCACGCGGGAACTGTGAGCGGATCAGGCTTTCCAGCGCAACCGCGACCTTTTTCGCAGCAGGTTGACAGCCGTTATAGACCATGCTCAAGCTCATGTCGATCATCAACACGGTGGACGACTGCGTGGTAAATTCGGTACGATAGACTTCAAAGTCCTCCTGTGCGAGTTGCACAGGTGTACCGGTACCATTTCTATGTACCGAGTTCATCAACGTCTGTTTGAGGTCGAGCAGGAAGGCATCACCAAATTGGTACTGCTTACTATCATCAGTACGTTCGCCGCCAACACCTCGAAAGGGACTGACGTGCCGCCCAAAGCCATCGCGTTTCATCTTATTAAAGATGTCCTGCAATGCCTTTTGCCCAATTTTGCGCATGCCACGAGCAGTCAACTCCCAGCGATTGCCCTTCTTCTGGATGTAGCCCGCTTCCTCAAGCGTCTTCATGAGTTCTTTCAGTTGCTCAACCGATTGATACTCTTCGTCGCCGAGGAGTTCTTTGACCTTGTCACTATCAATGGCTTCGATGTTGTCCAAACGTCGCGCCTCTTGAAGTTGGTCTTCCAAGCCTTCCATCTGTTGCAGACGCCCCATCATACGCATAGCTTCGTTGAGGGGAAGCGACTCTTTACCACGGAAGGGGAAACGCGTCCGTGCTTGCTCTGATGGTGCCATCGCTTCAAGATTCTGCGCTAACTCCATCATATCGACACGGATACGATCATCACCCATCATCTGCTCCATGAGTCCTTGCAACTCCTGACGCTGATCTGGTGACAGGTTCTCCATGATACCTTGCATAGCCGCCGCTTGCTGCTGCATTTGATCGATCAGATCATCGAGAGAGTTGACGCCAGGAAAGTACTCACCATGTTTTTGCATGAACGAGTCGAAATCTGGCTCTTTTCCCTCTTGTCGCTCTTTGAGCATCTTGTTCAAGTCGCGGATCATCTCGCGCAGTTTTGCCACGTCTTCGGGCGTCATGCTTTGCAGAGATTGCTGCATACCCTGAAAGAACTGCTGCATCATCTGCTGTTGCAGACTCTCCATCAGTTCATTGAATTTATCGCGTGCCTCATCGTCCATAAAGTCGTATTCAGAGAGTCCCTTGATCTGTCCAGGAATATCCTGTGGCAGATTGTCGAGTGCCTCCTGCTTACGCTTGGCAATCATTTCAAGCATGCGCTTCATCTGTTCAGGGCTGAGTGCATCACCGCCTTGACTCGACTGTCCAGACTGGCCTTCTTGCCCCTGTTGGCCTTGCTGAGA
>CAXUIS010000357.1:3717-4934 GCA_964250915.1 uncultured Ktedonobacteraceae bacterium
TGAGACTGGTCTCCAGGTTGTCCCTGCTGTCCTTGCTGAGACTGACCATCTTGAGGCTGTTGACCTTGTTGACCGTCTTGTCCTTGCTGGCCCTGTTGACCGTCCTGAGGTTGATTCTGTTGTGAATCGAGGCGACGTTGAATACCCTCACGCTCTAGTTGCTTGATTTCCTCAAGCTTCTCGCGTAGATCATCCATGACGCCGGAGGCCATGTTGTAACGATTGAGTTGCTCGTTGCGTGCGTTACGCATACGCTCCATCATTTCACGTAGCCCCATTGATTTGCGACCATCCTGGCCCTTAATGCCCTCCTGCATCAAGCGACGCATCGCTTGCTGCAGGTTGCCATTCTCCATGTAGTCGTCGGAAAGAGCATTCAGAATATCGTCGGCATCAATACCTTCGATACGCTGCGTGCCATCCCATTGCGAATATCCATAGCGATTCTTCCGAAAGCGTTCAAACATGTCGCGGACCCCTTATCGGCGATAGCGTGTTTTGCCGCCGACTGCATCCTTATTGAGACGCCTATTTAAGTGTAGTCCTTCGAGAATAAACTCGATGGACGATGCGATACTGGATGGGCTACCACGTCCGTTCAACTTGTCGATGGCTTTGCTCAAACCGCCCACTTTAGAAAGCTGGTTAACATATTCCATAGAAGGCATGTCGTCGCCAACATGCACACTCAGTCCGCGCTCAAAGCCAGCTACAAGCTGGTCGAACTCGCGTTGCTCGAAGTATTGACCAAAGACGCTGAGCACTGCCGCATTGATCAATTTCTGTACAATACGCTCTTCCTTCACATCACCAACGGTATCAAGCTCGATTTTACCAGAGGTTGAGGCGATGATGGCGGAAAGATCGCTCACGCGCGGTGAGACGTTACGCTCTTTGAGGCGCAAGGCACGCTTACTGGCATTGCTCAACACGTTCTCATAGTTCGAGACACTCACACGTACACTGACGCCGGAACGCTGACTGATGTCAGTGCTGTTACGTGCCATATGCGTGATCTCGGCAATCGTCTCCTTCATGAACTGCGGGAATATGATATCCATGCCCTCGGTTGTGAAGTGATTGCTTTCAGCCTCCATGATCTGAATTTCATGCTCGATGGTAAGCGGATAGTGCGTGCGAATTTCGGAACCGATGCGGTCCTTCAACGGCGTAATGATGCGTCCACGGTTGGTATAATCCTCCGGGTTGGCACTGGC
>CAXUIS010000358.1:0-4882 GCA_964250915.1 uncultured Ktedonobacteraceae bacterium
GGGATGCCCCTCCCATAGACGAGCAGTATAAGACATAATGAGATATGGGAGGGGCATCCCCTTGCGGGTGCCCTGGTTTTATTCAGAGAGGAGGAATAGAACGATGGCACTCGATAAAGATCACTATCTTGTCAGTAGACATGGCACATTTGATACATCGGGCAGCCCACATGCGACGACACAGGCTGACCTTGACCACCTTTTCTCGACTTTGGCGACAGATAAGAACTGTGATAGGTTAGTACTGCACTTTCATGGCGGCCTCGTAGACTTTGAATCTGGTATGCTGGCGGCTGAGGACATCACAAAGCGGTATGCGGGCTTAGCTGCGTATCAGGTGTTCTTTCTGTGGCAAACTGCACTCTTCGATGTTCTGTCGGAGGAGACCTTTCTTGATGCAATCTGCCCAAATATCAGTCAGGCATTCAACGATCCGTTTTTTCAGCAAGTACTATTGCGCGTGACGCAATTTGTGAAGGGCAAAGTTGATGCAGCCAATGGTGGCGCGATTGATCGCTGGCTGGACTTACCTAGTAAGGAAGAGGTCTTGCAGGAATTGCAGACTCCAAAGGACGGACAAGAGCCATATTCAGATATCGACTCGACTGCCTTACCAGAGAACACGCGACTCCACAAACACGAAGAAAAAATATTTCGTGAGCATCTCACACATAATGATCCAGTTTTGAAGCAGCATGCACAAGACCTCGTTACCAAACACACCCCTGTCGCGCTCAAGGACAAAGCCTCAGGGAATATCACAAATGCACATACAACTACGACAAATGCGCCCCCGTTCTCGTTGGAGTTTATAGAGCATCTCCTGACGGAGATAGGCAATGCGGCGCTAGAAGAGGCTGAGAAAATCGCTAACTTCTTTATTATCGGCAGGTGTATTACTGTTCTGAAACGAGTGCTTGACCGTTTCGCACAACGCCGCGATCACGGCGTCTTTCCAACTATCGTTGAGGAGATATTGCGCGAGTTTTTCGTTGGCAAAATAGGGAAAGAGGTTTGGAATGGCATTAAAAAAGAGGCTGCCGACACCTTCGATACTTCCTCTGGCTACACGGGTACAGCGTTTTTGCGTGGCCTCAAAACATATTGTGAGGCTAACCCGAACGCGCATATTACGCTTATTGGACATAGCGCAGGTGGCATCTATATCTGCGAGTTTCTGCAACATGCTCACGTGTTTCTGCCTCAAAACGTTACCTTTGATGTGATTATGCTCGCACCAGCCAATAGCTATAAGCTCTTTTCCGACACGCTCAAATCCTACCAGTCGCGCATTCAAGCGATACGCATCTTTGCTATGAGTGACGATTTGGAGCAAAAGGACGCGCTTATCCCTAGCGTCTATCCGCTTTCGTTGCTGTACCTTGTGTCCGGTATTCTGGAAGACGAAGCTGATACGCCTATCCTGGGCATGCAACGCTACTTTACCGACAAGACACCTTATACGTTACCCGATGTGCAAATCGTGTTCTCCTACCTGAACAAATACCAGACCTCACACGTCTGGTCGCTTAGTAGTGGTGGCGATGGTATCTCATCGGATGCGAAATCGCATGCTACCTTTTACAGCGAAGAGGTCACGATGAATAGCGTGAAATACGCAATTGAGCATGGACTGCATTACTAAACTGCGTTCTTGTGTCCAAAATGATACTATGGTAGGACATTGTGTATTCCATAGCTAGCATAGAGGAGAAACCATGTCCATATCGAACCTTGACCCTTTAAAATCCGAGATAGATGAGCGTGTACCTGATCTCGTGGCAATGCGGCGCGATCTGCATGAGCATCCCGAACTAGCGTTTGAAGAGGTGCGTACCTCTGGTATCGTCGCGCAACGTCTGCGTTCTTTAGGCTTAGAGGTCCAGACAGGGGTAGCCAAAACAGGTGTTGTTGGCCTTTTACAGGGTGGTGCGAGTGGAGCGGACGCGAAAACTATCGCAATTCGCGCTGATATGGACGCCTTGCCCATTCATGAATTGAATAGCGTCGATTACCGTTCGCAGACCGATGGTAAGATGCATGCTTGTGGACATGACGGACATACCTCAATTCTGCTTACCGTTGCCGATGTCCTTAGCAAGCGTCGTGCCGAATTGACAGGTAACGTCAAATTTATCTTTCAACCAGCCGAGGAGCAGATCGGTGGAGCCGAGCCAATGGTCAAAGAGGGGGCGTTAAACGGCGTTGATGGCATCATCGGTTTGCACCTCATCAGCAATCACCGACTAGGGATGGTTGGTGTTCGCGCTGGTACGGTCTTTGCCAGTGCCGACAGATTTGTTTTGACAGTACATGGCAAAGGCGGACATGCCGCAATGCCAAATGGTGCGGTTGATCCCATCGTTGCCTCGGCCTATATCATTACCGCGTTGCAGACCTTGATCAGCCGCGAAGTATCACCATTCAGCCCTGCCGTTGTCACTATCGGTACTATTAACGCTGGTACAGCCTTCAACATCATTCCTGAAACGGCTGTTTTGCAGGGTACGATGCGGGCCTATAGTGTCGAGGATCGTGAAAAACTTTTGCGCCGTATTTCTGAAGTTGCATCAGGCATCGCCACATCACTGGGTGCAACATGTGATATCGAGAATTTTGATGGTTGCCCACCATGTACGAACGATCCTGCAATGACAGAGTTGGTGCGTAAGGCTGCGGTTGCTACTGTTGGCGAAAAGAACGTCGATACGAGCGAGAATGTTTTGACGGCAGGTAGCGACGATATGGGCGTTTTCCTCAACACTGTCCCCGGTTGCTACTTTATTGTCGGTTCAGGCAATAGGACGAAAGAGACGGACTATCCACACCATCATCCGCGCTTCAATGTTGATGAGGACGCGCTTCCCACTGCCGTCGAAGTGTTGACGCGTGCCGCGCTCGACTTCATCAAGAAGTAAACAAAATCATCGTCACAGAGGTACTTGCCTCTGTGACGATGATTTTGTTTACAAATATTTTATTGACCCCAAAGAGCGAGAGGCTCGGAGTGTACCTCTCGCCCGCATGCACGAGCACCTGCTAGAAGCGTCGTGGCTTGAGGCATGACCGTCGAAAAAGAGAGACTGTCATGGCTGAGTGGTAAACGGAGGACGCGAGCGGAGGCTCTGAAAGTGTGTATGAGTTTCAGAGACGACTCCATGCGACCCTACGTCTGTCTATTCTGTCCTGGGAATGTGCTTATTCATAGAGTAGCTCAACTATGTTAAGTGAGGGTTATGCAGGGGTTAAAGTTTGTCGATACAAATCGAGGCAAGAGGAATAGCAACGCACGTTGCTATTTCTCTTCCCTCGATTTGCATTTTTATCATCAAAATCCGAAAATTATTTCTCTTCCTTCGCGGAGCGCGGTCTGAAATGCAATTTGATGCCCGTTCCTCTAAAGTCGAAGGCTTCTCGCAGACGGTTCTCAAGGTAGCGTTCGTAGGAGAAGTGCATGGCCTGCACATCGTTGATAAAAAAGGTGAACGTGGGCGGGTTGACACGTGTCTGCGTCGCGTAGTACACCTTGAGCGGCTTGTTACGAATGATGGCGGGATGGTGCCGCCGTACCGCATCCTGCACCACTTCGTTAAGTCTCGATGTAGGCACACGTAGGAAGCGCATCTCGGCAATATGTATTATCGTTTCCAGGATGGATTGGATATGATAGCCCGTTTTCGCAGAGGCGAAGATGACAGGTGCGTAGGGCATAAACTTGAACTCTTCCAGTACCAGTTTGCGGTACTGCTCCGCGCTGTCAATTTCGTCGTCAGGATGCGGGATGATATCCTCGTCGCGTTCGGCTTTGCGTTGCTCTTGAGCAAGGTCCCACTTGTTAATCACGATAACAACGCCCTTGGCGGATTCCGCGACTTCACCAGCGATGTGCATATCCTGTGCCGCGATGCCCTCGCTTGCATCAATAAGGATGAGCGCGACATCACAACGCTCAATAGCGCGGCTCGAACGCAAGACGCTATATTTCTCAATGCCGGGGCCGACACGTCCACGACGACGAATGCCTGCGGTGTCGATCATAACAATCTTACGATCCTGGAACGTTATTTCGGTGTCAATGGCATCGCGGGTTGTGCCGGGCATATCGCTGACGATGGCACGATCTACGCCGACAATAGCATTGAGTAGCGATGACTTGCCAACATTTGGACGACCCACGATGGCAACACGTGGCGTGTCGTCCTCTTCGTCACTCTCGTCCTCTTCATCCGCTTCCGGGAGTTCCTCGACGATGCGGTCAAGCAGGTCGCCTGTACCAACGCCTTGAATAGAGGAGAGCACGATGGGTTCGCCTAAACCTAGATTGTAGAACTCGACGGCATCCATACGTCGGGTGGCGTTGTCAGCTTTGTTTGCGGCTATGATAATCGGCTTTTTGGTGCGGCGCAATACATCCGCGACCTCTTCATCGGCGGCGGTGATGCCTGAACGTGCATCGACCATGAACACGATCACGTCGGCCTCTTCGATAGCAAGTTCTGCCTGAGCTTGTACATGGTCCATCAGGTCGCCGGGCTGTCCGGTAAGTCCCACCTGACCAACGGGAATGTCGGAGCCAAATTCGAGACCGCCTGTATCAATGAGCGTGAAGGTACGTCCATTCCAATCGGTATCGCCGTAGAGACGATCACGTGTCGTCCCCGGCAAGTCTTCAACAATGGCGATTCTATCGCCAAGCATACGGTTAAAAAATGTGGATTTACCGACATTCGGTCGGCCCACGATGGCAACAAGCGGCTTCATAAGTGCGCCCCTCCACCCTTTCCTATCTCGCTGATAGCTATAGCATGCATGAATAGTCGGAACCTATTATAACACATGTAGGGGTAATAATGATGAACGGTATGCGGTAGGGGCAGCAATT
>CAXUIS010000359.1:0-4830 GCA_964250915.1 uncultured Ktedonobacteraceae bacterium
AGGCACAAACCAAAAGCAAACTCAATAACGCCGAGGTGCGACCAGTCGTCGAGACTATCACGGCAGAAATGCTTACGCGCTACCTGGAAGAGACGCCAAGCGAGGCCAAGGCCATCATCGAGAAGTGTCTACTCTCCGCCAAAGCACGCGAAGCTGCCCGTGCCGCACGCGACCTTGTACAACGCAAAAATGTATTAGATACAACACTTCCTGGCAAACTCGCCGACTGCTCCGAGCGCAATCCTGACCGTTGTGAACTGTACTTGGTCGAGGGAGATTCTGCAGGTGGCTCAGCTAAGCAGGGACGTGACCGTCACTTCCAGGCAATCCTGCCACTTCGTGGTAAAATCCTGAACGTCGAGCGTGTCGGGCTGGATAGAGTGCTCAAGAGTGAGGAGGTCAAAAATATCATTACCGCTATCGGTGTTGGTATTGATGAACACTTCAACTTAGCGAAATTGCGCTATGGGCGCATCGTTATCATGTGCGACGCTGACGTTGATGGCGCACACATTCGTACGTTGTTGCTCACTTTCTTCTTCCGTCACATGCCCGATATCATCAACAATGGACACCTATTCATTGCACAGCCGCCACTCTTTCATGTCAAGGTTGGCAAGCAGACGCGCTATGTCTACACAGACGAAGAGCGTGATGTCATTGTCGAAGAGTACAAAGCGTCACATAGTGGCAAAGAGCCGGAGGTTGGACGTTACAAAGGTCTCGGCGAAATGAATCCTGAAACTTTATGGGATACCACAATGGACCCCGCCAAACGTACCATCCTGCAGGTGGGTATTGAAGAGGCTATCGAAGCCGACAAAATCTTCAATATGCTCATGGGCGACGAAGTAGCTCCTCGTAAGAGATTTATCGAGAGCCACGCTAAGAGCGCGAACCTGGATATATAAACGTCAGATGCGCTGGTGATTGTCACACATATGTGTGGCAATCACCATTGCATTCATCAATTAACAAATGCGGTTTAGCTCTCCCTACTTCTTGCATTATATGAAAATATTTTCATGTAAATTTAATTTTCTCCACTTATAAAAGACATTACCCCCCCAAATATACTATTTCTTGTGTATTTCGTGGACATTTACGGAGGAAAGGACTACGATTACTACGATTATATTGAAGTGTATCGTTGTTTGTCATTTGGAGGTTTCTTATGTCTTCGCCGTATCAGGTGCGAACTTCTTTAACCTGCCCGCGTTGTAATGTCGCGCTACCTCTAAACGAAACGGCGTGTTATAATTGTGGTTTTCGCTTGACTCCCGCGACATCGAGTCTTTCAAACACAAGCGTGAAAACCGCGATTTCACCTCGAACGGGTAAACAACAGGTACAAAGCCCCAATAAGCGTTCTTCATTGATCTATTTTATAGTTACGCTCCTGGTCATTCTTATTTTCAGTTATGCGGGTATTCGTGCTTCAGGTGTCTCTCTGTCGTCACTGACAACACCTCCTCGTCAAGCACTTAATCTGCCTAAAGAAGTATATCCATCGCCAAAGGGTACGCCTCTATTTACGGACAAATTCGTTGATGATAGCTCAGGTTGGAACCGACAAAGCGTTCCGGGCAATTATTCAGTAGCTGTTGGAGCGGGTGTGCTTGCGTTGGAGAACGACAAGCAGAGTCTATTATGGGAGCCAGTCCCTGGTACAAGAACTTTTACTAATTTTCAGTTGGTGGTAGATGCAGCACTTGCTAAAGGTGACCAGAATAACGGCTATGGTGTTTATATTCGAGGAGCAGCAAATCAAGGCAATGAGTTAGCAACATATTACCGCTTTGAACTCTACGGCGATGGCTCATATGCTATTTTCAAGGGGAGTACTGATGCGGGTGGTAAAACTGTTGATACCAAACTTGCAGGTTTTCTGTTAAGCAATGCCATTGCTAAAAGGGGTAGGCTTAATCATATCATGATTTTAGCGCGCGGCTCTAAGTTGTTCTTTGTCGTCAACAATTATCTCCTGCAAACCGTGACAGATACTAGCTATACTAGTGGCTCGATTGCTCTTTTTGTCTCGAATCTGCCCGAAGCGAAACCAGGGGCACAGGCACAATTCTCTCAGATGGCTATATACCCACTATCATAAGATGCCTCTTCATCTTATGTATACATCACACTATGTGCAACGCTACGCCCATCATCCACAGGAGCAGTATGCCTTGTGCCGTCCATACGACGGTACGTAGCCAGTTGGTGGATACAAGGGCTTGCATGGTATGGGTTGAATAGTTTTGCCCAAGCTTACTATGTAGTGGTACATGAATGAACGCGGTCATGAGCCACACGCCTCCACCTAAGACACCATTAAGCAACACAGCCCATAACGGTACGTTTGTAGGCCGTATCCACAGCATGAACAATGAACTTACGAAGACGAGCAGAAGTGGTAGACCTAGTATGAGTGTAATGCGCTGTGAATGTGCTGCGTGATAGGCTGCGAAGCTTTCGCGTCCCACCATTTGAAACAAAGGATAGCTCAACATCTGAATGGTCCAGATGAGACCGACAAAGTAAAAGGTGGCAATCAGGCAGATAAGCAGGGGCCAATATGTCATAGAACGCTCCAAACGTTGACACTTATGAACTCGTCAGCGTTTTCTCGATTTGTTGTATGTAAGCTACATTACATACTGTGTCCGGTTTGTTCTGTGTTGACGCACACACTGCCGCCGTCAGGTAATTCGCCGAACCGAGAATGCCCTTCGATACATTGGTATTGGTCTGCTTTATTTGTGTCGCTATAGCCTGCCATGAGAGGTTTGTTAATGTATCGGGCAGATAGTATGAGCCAGAAGAAACATACCTGTTGGCAACATTTATAAAGGGAATAGCTCCTGAGCTTTGCATATAAGGTGGCGAGTCATATGTATTGAAGTTTTGCTGCTGGCCTGTTGTAAGCGTATCAAGTGCACTCCCTTTGTTATCTTGAATCTCTTTCGCAACAAAATCAACATACTGACTGGTATAGGTACTGCCTCGGAATGTCAATGTCGCTAAATTTTGCTCCGAAGAATGTGTTTGTTGAAGAGGACCGAATGTGCCGAAGCGACTGAGCGCGACAATGATAGCCCATCGCTGGGCAGCGCAATAAGGACAATACTCACCGCCGACATAGAAAAACTCTGGTTTGCCTGTTGATCCTGTCAATGCAGGTGTGCCACTCTTGAGAGCCTGTAGGGTACTTTGTGCATTTCCTGTACCCACTTGTTCCAGAAGTGCAGAGTCAACATGAGTGATTGCATTAAAGACAGTAGGATCAGATGCAACAACGTCACTGGTATTGCTTGTGAAATAGACATAGAGCAACACGCCTACAACTAAGGCGATAGAGCCAAGTACGACACCTATCCACAGCCAGAAACCCCCACGATTTGCTCTGCGTACCACTTTGCGTGTCTTATTTTGTTTATTTGATTTTGCCATTGCATGTTTTCCTTACTATTACTCTGCCAACACATATTCGGCTAGGGCAAGGGCACCTGCAAGGGGATGCCCCTCCCATAGACGAAGGTGCCTGTAGAGACGCGTTATATGGGAGGGGCATCCCCTTGCGGGTGCCCTTGCTCCTCTCTATAAACTCGTTTTGTTGCGCTGCCGATCTGTGTGTCGTTCTATAGCTAATTCGATCAGTCTATCGAGAAGTTGTGCGTATGGTAGACCGCTTGCGGCCCACAATTTGGGGTACATGCTAATCTCAGTGAAGCCTGGAAGAGTGTTGACTTCGTTGATGTAGACCTTGTTCGTCTCACGCTCCAGGAAAAAGTCAACGCGCGCAAGTCCGCTCAAGTCCAGGGCCAGGAACGCTTTTACCGCTTGTCGTCGTATCTCTTCCGTGATGGCTTGTGGCAGGTCGGCAGGAATAATGACCTGTGATTTGCCATCAATGTATTTAGCGTTGTAGTCATAAAATTCACCACTCGCAATGACCTCGCCAACAACCGATACAATCGGCTCGTCGTTGCCCAACACAGCGCATTCTAACTCACGGCAATCAATCCCGCGCTCTATGATAATTTTACGATCATAGGCTGCCGCGACCTCTATTGCGTGTTCCAATTCAGCACGGTCATGAGCTTTGTTAATACCAACGCTTGATCCTAGATTAACGGGCTTGATGAAACAGGGATAGTCAAATGTTTGCTCTACCACATTCATCACGGTTTCGGGTGAACGCTCCCATTCGTTGCGCCGACAGACAAAGTACTCTACGTTGGGTAGACCAACGGAGGAGAAGACCATTTTCATCTTCTCCTTGTCCATGCCTAGCGCGGCTCCCAGGACGCCACAGCCTACATATGGCACGTTTGCCATTTCGAGCAAGCCTTGTAGCGTCCCATCTTCACCATAGGTGCCGTGCAGGACTGGAAAGATCACGTCTAAAGCACCGTTTCCGTGCAATGGCTCGTTGCCCTGTAACGGGATGAGCCGACGAACAGTAGGATCGCCAGTGAGTGTGACAGCTGTTGTCCGTTCGGCTGTCGTCTGTATACCTTGTACGAGCGCATGTGTTGGCTCATCACCTAGTAACCATGTGCCGCTTTTTGTGATACCAATAGGCACAACCTCGTATCTGTTGCTATCGAGATTTGCCATGACCGACCGTGCCGATGCCAATGAAACTTCATGTTCGCCCGAACGTCCACCGAAGACGAGGCCCACGCGTATTTTTTTCTCTGCCATATAGTGTAGTCCTTTTTATGTTAATACGTCACCTGATGAATTTTGATAACCGAACGCAAAAATGGCGGTAGTAGTCTGTCAATCTACATTTGGTACCGAAACTAGGGCGCCCGCAAGGGGACGCCC
>CAXUIS010000360.1:0-4809 GCA_964250915.1 uncultured Ktedonobacteraceae bacterium
TCTTTGATGGAAGGAAATCTTTCTCTATGCCTTTTTTGTGCCGAGGGCAGATAAGACTGCGGAAACCAGTACATCGAGTTTGAATGGCTTCTCGACAACCGTTGCGTGAGGGGCTAAACGAAGAGCTTGAGATACTTCGTTCGGATTAGAGGCCGTGCAAAAAATGAGGGGTAGGTTTCGTGTGTGAGCATGGGCCTGCAAGTGTCGTAATACTTCTATGCCTGTCATTTCCGGCAATTGTAAATCGAGAATCAACACTTCAATCGGTAAGTCTGGATAGGGTGTGAAAAGCGTGTGTACTTTCCCTTCGCTTTTCGCCTGGGGAAGCATGAGTGCGTCTAAGCATGAGCGAGGATGCCTATATATTTCAACTGAGTGACCCGCAAATTGTAACATTGTTGCGGACAGCTTTGCAATTCGTGCGTTGTCTTCGAGCAAACCTACTCGTGCCATACATAACTCTCTTCTCTAATCCTCATGGTTAACCATACAAATTGTAAAGTTTTAGCATGGTGAATGTCAAGCATAGTACTTCTATACACAAAGTTTCCCTCTCGACGCTTCTGAAGAGATGCCGTACAATAGATATGTTACTAGCTGATTATGCAATAAAAAGATGGATAGATATATTATGAGTGATGAACTAGCAAGAAGATACCCGGTCAGCGTTGTACGCTTTGGTATGGGTAAAGAAATACAGTTATACCACGACGAACTTGTTGTAACAGGGCAAGAGGAAGACCAGGAGACACGCGTACATCTTTCTGCGATTAAACAACTGACACTTATTCCAGGTGATCCAAATCCTGGCAAACTTGTGTTAATGGCAGACATGGATGATGGTAATACTGTGATTTTGGTTGAGGGCATGAGCAATGCACGTGATTTTCGTGCCATGCTCCCAAAGCTGCTTGAGCTACAGCCTGACATACAACTTGATCCACCAGATATGGGGGAACAACTACGGCAAGCACTGAACACACGCCGAGCATGGACACTCACCTGCTATGGTTCGTTTCTGCTCGTCTGCGCTCTGCTTTCGGTTCTGTACTTCGTTGTGGCCTATATTGGAGCACATCACTAGTAGAGAGGAATGTATACATGCAAGCAACTGAGCAGCCTTTTCTCGTTCCACACATGAGTAACGACTCACGTATCCGTGTCTTTCGTCGCCTTTTTGCACCAGAAAGCGCGGAGCAGATGGAAGTGGATGCCTACGTTGTTATCACCACACACTATGTTGTAGTGCTTGATACACTTCTATGTCCAGAAGACATGGCAATTGTGATGCATGCGGTACGTGACGAAATGACGGGTCGAAAGCTACTTGTCGTGAATAGTCATGCTGATTGGGATCATTGTTGGGGAAATGGCTATTTCACAGGGAATAACGTAGTGCCTATCTTAGGACAAGATTATTGTTTCACTCGCCTTGAGTCAGAGGAGGCTAAAGCTGAATTGCTTGAATATCAGCATCGTCATCCGTCTCTCCAAAATGTAGTTCTGGTCTCACCAACGATCACTTTTCCTGACAAAATGACAATACATGGAGGAGACCTGACGCTTGAACTCTTTTCAGCTCCTGGGCATAACCCCGATCATATTGCAGTATGGATACCGGAGATACGTTTACTCCTTGCTTTTGATGCTGCTGAAAAGCCACTCCCACTTATAGAAAGTGCAGCCAGTGTTCAACGTATGTATGACACACTGGAACATTTTCTAGCCCTCCAACCACAACATGTTCTCTGCGCGCATGGCAAGACAACCGATAGTAGCATCGTGGCACAAAATTTACACTACGTACAAGAGATTGAGCAACGAGGCCGTGCGCTTCTGGCGACACATCATCCAACAGATGCTGAACTTGAACAAGCGTCAGCACTCATTCAGTACTCTTTCAATGATGTTGTCGGAGATACGAGTACGGTCAATGAGGCAGACCGGGAGTTTTATACATGGGCACATGAAAGAAATATTCGTTACGTACTTCAATGGCTGTTGCAACAAGAGCATTAGTTTTCTGGAGAAGATGGCACTTCAAGGGAGCGTATTGGTCGGAATAGTGTTTTTCGTCGCCTGACACTTCGTCGAGCCATGAAAGCAAGAAGCACAAAGAACAAAAGTATAAGCAGTAGTGTTATAATCCGTGTTGGATTAATGCCGTTCCCAGTCCCAGGAAAGAGATAGACGTTATTGGCAGCAACATACAATTGTGAGGCTTGATCTGCCCCAATTGCAAGCGCGTAAACGGATGTATTTTGAGGGAATCCAGCAGCAACACCAAGCCAGTTCTCTCCATTATCATCACTGCGGAAGACTCCAAAGCGTGTTCCAGCATAGAGCGTTGACGCGTTTGTACTTCTAAAGTCAATCAAAATATGTTCAATGGAAACTCCATGTAACACTTGCCCGCTTTCGGACCAGTGCATTCCAGAGTCCATAGAGCGAAAGATACCATGCTTCGTACCTGCATAGACAAGTCCAGTAGCACCGCCGAAATTGGCAGCAGATTGTACAGAGGTCACACCATCAGCGACAGGCAAACCAGTATTGAGAGCTTCCCATGTTGTACCGTCGTTATCAGAGCGATACACACCAAGCGATGTTGCAGCCCACAGGCGATGCTGTGTGCTATCAAATGCGAGTTCGTTGATAGCAATAGTAGAAGGAAGCGTGCTGCTTATCGCCTGCCAATGAGTAGGATTATTACCATTGGTTGTAAATATGCTATGATGGAGTGTTCCAACATAGATGCTTTTCTGTTCGTTGAAGGCCATCGCGGTATAGCTATCAGCAGGTAAACCTGAATTGGGTGTATTCACTATTTGCCATGTTTGTGCAGCATCAGTGCTTACATAGAGTCCACTGTCCGTAAGTGCGTAGATAGTTTTTCCAGAAGGGGATATAGCAAGCATCTGCAATTTTAGAGGAATTGAGGAGATATGAGTTTGCTTCAGCCAGTGTTGTCCACTATCACTACTGATGAATAAAGTCCCATCTTCGCTACCCGCATAGAGCCTTTGAGAAGCTATAGGGTCTACCACAAGTGCCTGAATATGTTGAGTAGCGAGTGTCGATGCTTGCCAGCTTCCATTACCTAACAGATTTGCATTGGGAGCACAAGCAGAGAAGCCTGCTAGCACTATTATGAGAAGCAGGAAAAGTAATCCATTTCTACTAACATTTCCTACAATAGCAACGTTTGCGCGTAGAACAACATCCCGTTGTATGTTCCCCATAGTGTCCTTACAAACCTAATAAAGTAAATCTACATCTTCGCCTACACCTTGTTTTGCAGCAAGAAAGTAGACATGTGCCGCCGTTACCACATCTTCTAATGCAATGCCAAGTCCTTTGTAAAGCGTGATTTCGTCAGGAGTCTCACGTTGAAGTCCTTCGTCGGCCACAATTTCATGCAGTTCATGGACACGCTCCCATTGAAACAGCCCCTCTTCGGCTGGAATAACAAAATCCCCAGCTTCTTTGTATGCTTGTTCGATGGAGTCCGTGACGATAAGCATACTCCTATGTAGCGTTGAGAAGTCTAGTTCGCGTCGTTGTACCCAATTAGAGCCAATGGCGTTGATGTGGCATCCAGGTTTGAGCCATTCGCCATGCAATACAGGATCACGAGCGGTAGTTGCAGTGATAAGGATATCAGCATTCTTGACAACTGTACGTACGTCATTCACTGAAGCTACTTCGATGTTCAAGAGACGCGACATCTCATGGCAAAATAATTCACGTTCAGGTTGCCTACGACTATAGACGTTCACGAAGGTGATGGGACGCACTGCACAGACACCCATCAACTGTGTTACAGCCTGTTGACCTGTACCAATAATACCAACTATTCTCGCATTCGTTCGTGCCAAGTATTTCGTCGCAACGCCGCTGGTGCCACCTGTACGCATAGCACCTAGATGATCCGCTTCGATGATTCCTAATAACTCACCATTGTGTGCACTAAAAAGCATAACGACATAACGCACACCTTCACGAAACGCTGTGTAGGTCTTAAAACCAACAACGCCAAACGTAGGAGCTGCTGCGGCTAACACTGTTAGGACACCGTTCGCAAATGTAAGTCTACTACGAGGTTGATTCTTTACCAACCCCTGCGATTGTGCGTGAAAAGCTTCTTCTAGCACCGTCACCGTGTCACGCATGCTCAGTAAGTCACGAACCTCTTTTTCACGCACAATTAACGCCATACTTTACACTCTACATTTCTTGCGTCCCTAGTCCTCGCGGCGAATAACACGGCGCATATACACAACTGTCTCGTGGACCTCGTAACCTCTGGGGAGTTTCTTGTTATTCTGAGGCAACAGCAAGTCTTTTATTCCGGTAAGTGCTGGCAATGCACTTTCCACCGACTTAGATGATGGCGAGAGGCGAGCAAGTAAGCCACGCCGTAACAACTCTAATCCCATACCAACGGCGACCGCTCCCACGCTTGCTGCAACACCACGCGGAACTGGAAGGTTATAGAGGAGTGCAGGCAGATTTTTCTCCACTGGCACAAGACCGGTAGAAGATACTGCGAGGTCTGCTCCACATTGACTACAATAGACATCATTTTTTGTGATTGTAGACTGACATTCAGGACATTTCATACGTGTTCTCCTCCATGAGTCAGGCGATTCATTGTATCTCTTTTTTGCTTTTTATATACTCAACGCTAGCTTTTCTGTAAATCTTATACTCTATTGTAACGCTTCTGACGCAACACGTCTATACTTTTCGCCAACAAAACAGACGCATGTTCCACTTCTGCTTCTGTAGTCCATCGTCCAAGCGTCA
>CAXUIS010000361.1:0-4781 GCA_964250915.1 uncultured Ktedonobacteraceae bacterium
CTTGCTCAAGCGTAAAACGGTTGACACCAACAACGATAGCGCGTTTCTCTTCCAATGCAAGCTGATAGTCATAAGCAGCCTGCTCGATCTCAGCCTGCATAAAGCCATGCTCAATTGCGTGTACGCTACCGCCAAGCGCGTCGATCTTCTCAATATATTCCCATGCTCGCTGCTCGATCTCATTCGTCAAAGACTCAACATAGTATGAGCCTGCGAGTGGATCAACGGTATCGGCGGCTCCCGTTTCCAGGGCCAGTATTTGCTGCGTGCGCAGTGCTACACGTGCCGACTCTTCAGTAGGGAGCGAAAGAGCCTCGTCCTTCGAGTTGGTATGCAGTGATTGCGTACCACCCAGGACAGCCGCCAACGCCTGATATGCTGTACGTACAATATTATTATCTGGCTGTTGTGCCGTGAGCGTAGAACCTGCTGTCTGCGTATGGAAACGTAACATCATCGAGCGTGGGTCTTGTGCAGCAAAACGTTCCTTCATGATGTGCGCCCACATACGCCGCGCCGCACGAAACTTGGCAACCTCTTCAAAGAGGTTGTTGTGACTATTGAAAAAGAAAGAGAGTTGACCCGCGAAACGGTCCACATTCAGACCAGCATTGAGCGCAGCTTGGACATAACTAATTGCGTTCGAGAGCGTGAATGCAACCTCTTGTACAGCCGTTGAGCCAGCCTCACGAATATGATAGCCACTGATACTGATAGTATTCCAACGTGGCACCTGCTCACCACAGAAGCTAAAAATGTCGGTGATGATACGCATCGAGTGCTCTGGCGGGTAAATGTAGGTGCCACGTGCAATGTATTCTTTCAAAATGTCGTTTTGCACGGTCCCTGAAAGCTTGCGTGGCTCAATGCCCTGCTTTTTCGCAACGGCAATATAGAGGGCAAGAAGAATGCTTGCAGTGGCGTTGATGGTCATAGAGGTACTGATACGATCAAGCGGCAAGCCATGTAGCAGTATTTCCATATCTTCGAGACTAGAGATTGAGACACCAACCTTGCCAACCTCTCCTTCCGCGAGAGGATGATCGGCATCATAGCCCATTTGTGTAGGCAAATCGAAGGCAACCGAGAGACCTGTTGTGCCTTGCGCTAACAAATAGTGATAGCGTTTATTCGACTCTTCCGCCGTTGCAAAGCCTGCATACTGACGCATCGTCCACAGACGTGAACGGTACATACCAGGACGGATACCACGTGTGAAGGGAAATTCGCCGGGGGACCCTAGCTTCTCCTGCATATCTACATTCCGCAAATCGTCGGCGGTTGCGACAACAGGTACCTCGATGTTTGAGCTTGTAACGAACTTTTCCTGGCGTTCTGGCGTCTTTTCTTGCGCGGCACGAGCAGTTGTCTCGCGCGACTCTGCGGCAGATTTGCTTACCTGCTGGTCCATATACGTCTGTCTCCTTCTTTGCATCTCATCAGAATTGTGACATACTGCTGACAGAGGGATTATTAATCGTTTGCAGTGATAATAACCAACGCCTCACCTTGATCGACCGTCTGCCCTTTATTGACTCGTATCTCTTTGATAACGCCAGCAATGGGTGAGGATAGATCATTCTCCATTTTCATCGCCTCAAGCACAACCACCGTTTGACCAGACTCAACCGTGGTTCCCGGTTCTAATGGCACACCAACAACGAGACCCGGCATTGGTGCTTGCACCGTTGCCTCACCTGTCGTAGCAGTCGAACGTGCTAAGCCCGCTAGCAACTTCGCACGTTCATCCTCGACGTTGACCTCGAAGCGTTGACCCGCGACCTGTATCTCATAGGTCTCGCTACTTTTCTGATCAGCCTTCGTGATGCGTCGTGCGAACACCTCGTATGACTTGCCCTCAATAAGCATGCTGTAACGCCCACCTTCGCCTATAATCCCCTTGCCATCCGCGCTGAGCGGTGCGACCTGCTGCCAGTCTATCGTATGTGAAACGTCCTCTAGCGTTACAGCTTGCTGTCCCTCTTCGCCTGTCTCGACACGATACGTTTGTTTGTTTACAGTGGTGATGTAAGCCATATATCTACCTCTTTGTATTGTATGTTATACGGCATTATGCCACAATTTGATGCTAGGTGTGAAGCGGGATTACAAAGTCTTTGTTGTTCTACAAAACTGCAGTGACTTTTTTTTGCTTCCACCGTCTAACATACCTGTATTTAGATACATAAGCATCTTTATCACACGGCTTATATAGTGACAAATATAAGTACGATTTAACCCATGACTCAGAAAAGAGATTGCTCATGCAACAACAGCTAGTTCTGAACGACAAAAAGCTTCAGAAGAAAATAGAGACAATTCTAGTAGTTGAAGATGATAGGGGCATCGGTGAAATGGTTAAGGAGATTATTTCATTGGAAACCACCTATCTCACGCTCCTCGTTACAACAAGTTTTGAAGCACTCCATCTTATCGAGCATATTAAACCAACGCTCTTTCTTCTCGATTATCATCTTGCAGCGATGACAGGTACAGAACTCTATGACATTCTTCATACGACAAAAGGACTAGAGCATGTCCCAGCGATAGTCTTGACAGCTCAAGTATCTGAAAAGTCGATGAACGATATAAGGCAACGTCAGCTCGTCACTATTCAAAAGCCATTTGACGTTGATGAATTTCTGCAAGTCATTGAAAACGCATTGATGTAGGTCTATGTTTCCTCGCACCTTTGTAAAGTGACTCGCGTTGCCTATAATAAAGATATCGACGGATTCTAACACTCCTCTAACACTCCTCCTACGTTGTTCTAACACAAGGCATGGCATACTTATACACAGAAGCTAACGCGCGAGGGCAATACCAAAGGCACAAGGATATGAATGCACAGAGCAACTCTTCACAATATAGCGAACATACACATACCGTACGTTCAGCTCAATCGGAGCCGCGTGTACGGTGCGCGAACTGTGATATTGAAATCCTTTGGCCTGCAGTCGTCGTACAGGATATATCCTATTGCTGTACTGGCTGTGCTGCTGGTGGGCCTTGCACCTGTGATTACTCACTCTATCGCTCGGTAAATATTTCTGGTGTCATTCACTATGGAGCCGAGTACGGGCGTGAGCAAGAACAATAACATCGTTTGTTCAAAGATACAACGAAAAGAAGAGCGAGAACAGTTGACCAGAAAGCACTCTAATATACGCGAATGTGTGCGCTGTTCACACATCGGTGCGTAGCGAACGCCGTAGAAGTCGGTTGATACCACAACCGCAATCCACGAAGCGGAATGGTTTATGTGCTGCGTAAAGCGGCCTCCTGAGCGTTCATCTCAGGTTTTGGAACTTTTGAACCAAGGTTCCTTGCTCGGCTAGAGCCACACATGGAGCGGGTCTCCATGCGGTGTGCGGACGTTTTCACCGCAATTAACTATGTTTGAACACAAAAAGAAAGGCAGTAGACATCGTGGCAAAAATTCGTCCTGTTGGCGACCGTGTGGTCGTAAAGCCAGCAGCAAAAGAGGAAGTCACTAAGAGCGGCATCGTTCTTCCCGATACAGCAAAAGAGAAGCCCCAGGAAGGTACCGTTATCGCTGTTGGAAGTGGACGCTTGTTGGACAATGGAGACCGCTCACCCATTGATGTACACGAGGGAGACCGCGTGCTATTCGCCAAATATGGTGGTACCGAGTTCAAATTGGACAACGAAGAGTATCTTGTATTGAAAGAAAACGACATTCTAGCTGTTCTTAGCTAGTTGTTGAAGGAGATAGAGAAACATGGCAAAGCAACTCGTATTTGATGAAGAGGCTCGTCGCGCCCTTAAAAGAGGCATTGACACTCTTGCAGGCGCAGTAAAGACTACACTTGGACCAAAGGGCCGCAACGTTGCCCTTGATAAGAAGTTCGGCGCACCTAGTGTCACTCACGATGGTGTAACCGTTGCAAAAGAAATTCAGCTCGAAGACCCATTCGAGAATATGGGCGCACAACTTCTCAAAGAGGCTGCAACTAAGACAAACGATGTCGCTGGTGATGGTACAACCACAGCAACAGTGTTGGCTCAAGCTATCGTCAACGAGGGCTTGAAGAACCTCGCAGCCGGTGCCAACCCAATGCAGTTGAAGTACGGCATTGATCGTGGTACAGAGGCAGTTGTCGCCTACCTTCGCAAGTCTGCCATTCCTGTTGATGGACAAAAGGAGATCGCACAGATCGCCACTGTTTCGGCAGCCGACGAGCAGATTGGACATCTTATCGCTGAGGTTATGGACCGTGTTGGTAAAGATGGTGTAATCACCGTTGAAGAGTCACGTGGCATCAACTTCGAGACCGAGTATGTCGAAGGTATGCAGATCGACAAGGGCTACATCTCCCCTTACTTCGCAACTAACACTGAGAAGATGGAAGCTTCGATTGAGAATCCCTACATCCTCATCACCGACAAGAAGATCAGCGCAGTGCAGGATATTCTGCCAGTCGTTGAGAAGATGATCCAGCAGGGCAAGCGCGAAATCGTTATTATCGCAGAGGATGTCGATGGTGAGGCACTAGCAACACTGGTTGTCAACAAGCTCCGTGGTATCCTAAACGTGCTAGCAGTCAAAGCCCCTGGCTTTGGTGATCGCCGTAAAGAAATGCTACGCGACATCGCAGTTCTTACTGGTGGCACCGTCATCAGCGAAGAGATGGGGCGCCGTCTCGACAGCGCAACGCTCGAAGACCTCGGCTCCGCTCGCTTGGTTATCTCCCACAAGGACGATACAACGGTCGTTGAGGGACATGGCGAGAGCGCGGACATTCAGGGCCGCATTCGTC
>CAXUIS010000362.1:0-4774 GCA_964250915.1 uncultured Ktedonobacteraceae bacterium
AAGGGATCAGTGTACCCGTTTCCAGAGGAGGTCCACCTATTTTTAACGAATAGGCATAGAAAAAAGACTCTCTGAACCGTGGGCACTGGCGAAAAACAATCCAGTCCCACGGTTTTTTGTCGCGATTTTCTTTATCGCCTAAAACTGCTACTTACCGGTTTGTAAGGGAAGCCAAGTGAGTAGACATGCTAGAGTAGCATATCGGGTTGTACGAGCGTACAGGTGTAAGCCTGTGCGTATGTCCGGTGCACCTATAGAAGAGATACATTATGCTACGAGATGCCCATAGCTGTCTCTCACAATTTGGAAGGAGAAATACTTTGGCTATTCACGAGGGTCACGATCTTACTATACATTCGCATTTACTCGAAAATGTTGTTCTCGATACAACACAAGATGCAGTTGTTATCGAGGGTGTATCAAAGATTTTCAAAGAAGAATGTCCTCTACTGCGCTGGCGTAGTAAAAAGGATGAAGAGAAGGGCGAGGTGAGAGCAGTTGACAATATAACGCTGACCGTCAAGCATCGTGAAATTGTGGGAATACTTGGTGCGAACGGCTCTGGAAAATCAACGCTCATTCGTATCCTTTCAACTCTACTCTTGCCCGATACTGGCACAGTACGCATCTTTGGCTACGATGTTGTGAAGGATGAACGCATGGTACAACGCCTGATTAACCGTGTCAGCGTTGAAGCGTCCTTCTTCAAGAAGTTGTCGCCAATGGAAAATCTAATTTATGCTGCTCGCCTCTACAATATGCCTGCTGCTGAGGCACGGAGCAAGATTCATACTATTCTGGTACGACTTGGCATTAAGCCTGACCGTATTGATAAACCACTTGAGGACATGTCGCGCGGTATGCAGCAGAAGGTCGCCATTGCACGTGCCTTTCTGACTTCGCCAATTGTTTTGCTACTCGACGAGCCAACAACAGGTCTCGATCCGCGCTCGAAAATCGACGTACAACGTTTTGTCGAGGAATTACGGGAGCAACATAACGCAACTATCTTGATCACAACACATGACATGGATGAAGCCGAAGCACTCTGTGATCGTGTTGCGATCATTGTACAAGGCAAAATTGTTGCGCTTGGCACAACTCACGAACTGAAACAAACGGTTACTAGCCTAATGGGACGCAGCGAACTTGTGTCAATGAGTGAGGTATTCATGCACTACACTGCCTCACATCGCATCACATCAGAAGATATTCAGCTCTACGGGAGTTGGGAAAAGGCATTCGAGGCTATCGAAGCTGCCCGCGAAGAGGAAGAATAAGACAAGAAGGGAACCACATATATGTCTAGCTTAATGCATCAGGGACGTGCAACGTACGCATTTTTCGAGCGTAACTGGAATCTCACCAGACGCTATTGGGCTTGGGAAGCCGTCTGGTTGGTCTACAGTGTAGTAAATGCTATGTCTGTCACCTACATTGGCGTTGGTTCGCATGTCCCAAACTTCATTCTCTACCTGGTTATTGGAACTGCCGTGTGGACCTACTTGAGTGTAACGTTCGAGGGAGTAACCGATATCATCAACATGGAGCGTTGGGAAGGGACCATAGAATACACATTCATGGCACCGATTTCACGCTTTACGCATATGATAGGAAGTTGTCTCTACGCGGTTGCACATGGTCTGCTCTTTACCATTTTGCAGTTAGGTGTGATGGCATTTTTCTTTCACATTGACTTGAGTCACGCGAACTACTTGACTGCATTTCTGATATTGTTGCTTGGAAGCGTCTCATTCATTGGCTTTGGAATAGCAACATCGGCACTCCCTTTGCTTTACACAGAGAAGGGTATGCAAATGTCTTACATCGCGCAGGCCGTTATTCTGTTGGTGTCGGGCGTCTACTATCCAATATCAGTGTTGCCAATTTGGATGCAACCAATCGCTCGTATCTCACCTGCGACATATGTATTGGAGGGCCTACGAGCAGGCTTGATGCAAGGGCAACCGCTCTGGTCGCCAGAGGTGTGGAGTATCATTTGGCCTCTCTTAATTACTGGTGTTGTAAGTGTTCCATTGGGTGTCTACATCTTTGGTATCGCGGAACGCTATGCCAAACGTACAGGCAAGCTGAAACGAAACGGGTAGTTAATCTGTAGGGACCGATGTATCGCGTCCTTGTCGGCGATTGAAGAGGCTAAGAGGACGTAATACATCGGTCTGGGTGTTCGTATTTTGTTTAGATAAAAAGAATAGAAAGAGAGAAAATACATGCTTACAGCATCATTACCACGTGGCTTCGTACTCAGGCGTCCAACGATGGACGATATCGAAGGTGTTTCGCGCCTTCTACAAACTTGTGAGATTGAGCTTGAAGGTCGCTCAGAAACAACGATAGATACTATGCGCCTCTGGTTTCAATCACCAGATTTTACGCTTGCGACTGATGCGTGGCTTGTGCTTTCACCAGAAGATAAGGTCATTGCTTTTGCAAGTGTTGAGCATCGTCAGCACTCTCGCATCTTTGTTGGCGGTGATGTTCACCCTGACTATCGGGGTCGTGGTATTGGCACACATCTCTTGCAATTGAACGAAGCGCGTGCACATGAGCACATTGCGGAAGCACCAACTGATGTACGGGTCTCAATGTTATCCAGGGTCGATGAAAAGAATAGTGCAGCACGACATCTACTTGAAAAGCACGATTTTAAGCAGGTACGCTCATTCTGGCGTATGAAGATTGAGCTACAAGAGGCACCGCTAGTCCCACAATGGACTGAGGGCATCACTGTACAAACGCTTGCGGATGATCCTGGTCTCTTCAAGGCCATTTTTGAGGCTGACGAAGATGCATTTCAAGATCATTGGGGTCACGTTCCTATGAATTTTGAAGAATGGGAGTATTGGACAAGCAAAAGTGAACACTATGATCCTTCGCTCTGGTTTCTAGCGATGGATGGCGACGAAATCGCTGCTGTCTCACTTTGTGAGGACGAGAAAGAGCTAGGCGGCCGGGTTCACTCACTCGGCGTTCGTCGTCAATGGAGGCGTAAAGGTATAGGAGAAGCACTTCTCTATCAATCCTTTGGAGATTTCTATAAACGTGGCATTCATGAAGTCTCTCTTGGCGTCGATGCATCCAGCTTAACAGGAGCCACACGGCTCTATCAACGAGTAGGTATGCATATCGACCACAAATCAGATACTTATGAGAAAGAAATACGGGCAGGGAGGGAAATAAGCACACAGTCCATCGAGCCATAAAAAGTCTGTGTGCTTGCCTTCCTCTTCCTCCACAGCGAAATAGGGACAATGCGTTTTGCAGCAGCATCCCTATTTATGGAGAAACGCACGGTCATGATAGTACGTCTACATAATCTTTCGGCACGTATCCCGACTTTACAAGACGCAAAGGCCGTAAATGCACTGATGAGTGCGTGTGATATCGCAAACTTTGGTGGTATCGACACAACAAAGGAGGATATAGCAAAGGCATGGCAAACAACACCTCATTTCGATCTCAAGACCGACGCGTGGGTCATTACCACACGTAAAGGTCAGCTTGTCGGATACGCCGATGTCCGCCTGGACAAGACACATGAGCAACTTGTATGTTTTGTGCGCATCCATCCCCAATTCCGTGGACGTGGTATTGGAACACTGTTCACACTCTTAATCGAAGAGCGAGCGCGTCAACTTGCGTGCAGCGCGCACCCAAGTAAGCGCGTTACCTTGAGTGTCACTGTTTGTGTATGTAATCGTGGAGCGCGTCAGCTTCTTGAAAGAGAGGGCTACATGTCAGTAAAACGCTTCTGGCGTCTGTCCATCACCGATGGAGACACGCACGAGACTCTTACCGCTGATCTCAATGTCGATGTCCAGGACCTGTTTGATGTATCCAACACAGTTGAGCGCACAGGTCTCTACGTCGCGCGACAGTTTGAAGTCTACGAAAAAGAGCTACGCCCCAACGCTGAAGATTGCACCGACGAAGTTGCACCAAGTGAGATTGACGAACCATTAACTGTGTAAAAACGGTTGATACGGGGAGACCCTTGCGGTCTCCCCTACATCTCTGTTACTTATGTGTAGGGGAGACCCTTGCAGTCTCCTTGCCCATCATGTAAAGCAAAGAAAGGCTGCGTGTCATGACATCCACTCCTTCTATCTTACCGTCACAGTCGGAGAATGAGACACCTCTTGTCAACATTCTCGGCGAAAAAGTGGCTCTAGGACCCTCTATGCGTAGCCAAATACCGACTATCTATCGCTGGTTCAACGATTTTCGAGTCGCGGTCCTCTCTGGCGATCCTTTACGTCCTGTAACATTGGAATCTCTTTATGCTGATTATGACCGTCAAAGCTCGAAAGAGGAGCAGCAACAGCGTTGGGTGGAGTTCTCTATGTATGAGCGAGTGACCATGCGTTTCATTGGTCTTACTAGCTTACGGCATCTTGACCATCGTAATCGCACGGCAACCTTTGGTATACTCATTGGTGAGAAGGATTGTTGGTACAAGGGTTATGGAACCGAGGCGACAAAGCTGATGTTGGACTATGGCTTCACCGTATTAAACATGCATAATATTGATCTGACCACCTACGCGTATAACAAGGCGGCGCATAAAACCTATCTCAAAGCAGGTTTCCGTGAAATCGGTCGGAGACGACAGGCATGTCGCTGGCGAGACCACGTGTACGATGAAATAATTATGGATTGTCTTGCAACAGAGTTTGAAGGAGTAGGAACCCCTGTGCTAGAATTGCCCTAGTTTATTCATTAAACGTTGTAGGGACTCCGTTTACGGTGTCCA
>CAXUIS010000363.1:0-3264 GCA_964250915.1 uncultured Ktedonobacteraceae bacterium
CGGGCGCCCTTGCCCCAGCCACATCAAGATTGACAGACTAGTAGGGGTCTAATTCATTACATCCTGTTGGCAACCAACCATGTTGGAGGATGTTGAAACGCTTCATTTATCCTGTGGAAGGTATCAATTGGGAACAAGGGTGTAATGAATGAGACCCCTACAGATATCTCATCTCTTCTAAAAACCCTACTATTGGGAGCAGTTCCATTGTATGGTGTGTTGTTTGTACATATTCTTTGTAGTTCCATGTATTTACTTGACAATGTAGTACGTGTCACATAAAATACATGAAAGTCAATCTCCGTAGCGTTTCTCTATAGGAATCCCATAGCTTTTTCGTATATTGGTGCCGCTTTATCGAAAAATGCTAGAAAAGAAGAACGTTTTATTGGCTGACGACAGCTTATCACTCAACAACTGTACACGTTGACCTCGAACACACCGAGGGAGGGAGTATTATGGTCGGATTCTTCATTAAGAGGTTCATCGGCCTCATCTTCGTACTCTTAGGAGTTACATTCATCACCTTCATTTTGGGCTTCTATGCCCCTGGCGACCCGATCAGGAATCTGCTCGGCAACCATTTCGAGATACATACGTATCTCCGTCTCAGGCATGTATATGGTCTAGACTTGCCCTGGTATCAACAATACTTTAACTACATCACACAACTTCTACGATTTAATTTTGGCGACTCGTATTATTTTCAAGAAACACCCGTCAGCAGTATTCTCGCACCAGGAATACCAGTTTCAGCAGAATTGGGCTTGTGGGGTCTGATTCTTACCTTCGTCATCGGCGTTCCGGTTGGCGTCTTAGCGGCACTCAAAGCCAACTCCTGGATAGACACAAGCAGTATGAGCATTTCCCTCATTCTTTTCTCTCTGCCTGCCTTTATCCTTGCGGTCTTCTTCCAGGTCATCGTCGTGCAAATAGACCATGCGACAAGCTCCCACTGGCCGGTAGCTGGTTGGGGCAATGCATGGCAATATACGCCATCAGATATAGCCTATAAAATAGGACCTATTCTTGTGTTTGCTGCCGTTGGTTTCGCCTATATCGCACGTCTCACACGCACAACCATGCTGGAGATTCTGCGGCAAGATTATGTGCGTACAGCAAGGGCAAAGGGCTTGAAGGAAAATGTGGTCAATTATCGCCATGCCTTCCGTAACGCATTGATTCCTCTGGTTACGGTCTTTGGTACCTCTCTAGCAACTCTTGTGGGCGGGGTCTTTTTTATTGAGGTGATCTTCAACATTCCAGGAATTGGGCAAATCGCGCTCAACGCTATCAATGACCGAGATTACACCGTCATTCAGGCAACAGGTGTTATCTTTGCCATAGCGGTTGTTTTAGGAAACCTGATAGCTGATCTTCTTTACTCTGTTGTTGATCCACGAATCAAGGTCGAATAGGGAGCGAGTACACCGATGGATACAAAAGATACAAACCAGGCTGCTTCTAGCTTTATGTCACCTGATCCTGGTGTGGGACCCAGAGGGTCGGAGTTATTAGATGTGTCGAGTACTCTTGAGACTGATGATGGTACTCAATCAGGCGTTGGAACAGCAGTAGAGACAACAACTGCAAAACGAACCGATCAGAAGAAGGCGGAGAAAACAACCACGCCTTTGCGGGATTCGCTCAGACGTTTGCGACGTGATAGAAGAGCAATGGTGAGTCTTACTCTCATCATCTTATTCATCATCATTCCTATCATTGGTCCATTCATCTACACACATATAGGTGGTCAGGTAACAAATAGCCTCACAGGTGGAAAGGTAGGACCGGATCAATACCACAGTCCATTTGTGCAGTTCCTCGATCATCAAGATGAACTACCCTCAGCACGCAACTGGCTAGGTACAGATGCTATTGGACGCGATATTCTCGCACGTCTTATGCAAGGCATGCTTATCTCGCTCTTTGTTGCCATTTCGGTTGAAATTGTCAACATCGTACTTGGCGTCTTCATTGGTGTTTGTGCAGGCTTCTTCGGTGGGTGGATCGACCAATTCTTGGCACGCTTTACCGATATCATGTTCGCCTTTCCAGGCTTACTCTTCGTTATCCTGGTTGCCGGTATCTTTGGCCCAAGCCTTGACGCACCACTCAGCAAAATTCCAGTCATTGGCGTGAATGGAAATGCACGCCTCCTGGTTGTGTCAATCGCACTTGCCTTTGTTGGTTGGCCTCTCATGGCACGCTTTGTACGCGGTCAGACGCTACAACTCAAGGAGCAGCAGTTTATTGAAGCGGCCCGTACTTCAGGTACAACCAGCCTGCATATTATTACGCGCCATATTGTTCCCAACCTCTTCAACATTGTGGTTGTTGCCGCCACTCTTGACATCGCCAATACCGTGATTGGTGAAGCCGGTTTGAGCTTCCTCGGTCTGGGCGTGTCCACTCCTGGCTCCAGCATTGGCTTGATGATCAACGATGCTCAACCCGTCGTGGATGTTCACCCGTGGGAGATTCTGGTGCCTGCACTCACTCTCACTATTATCGTGCTTGCATTCTCGTTCCTCGGTGACGGCCTGCGTGACGCCTTCGATCCACGAGCAAAAGATTAACAACGAGCGGAGAAAAGAAAAAGATGGCAACAGCAAATTTGCTGGAAGTAAATAATCTCAAAACCTACTTTTACACGCGTAGTGGAGTTGTGAAGGCTGTTGACGATGTAACATTTTCGATCAAAGCCGGACAAACACTTGGCGTTGTAGGTGAAAGTGGTTGCGGCAAGAGCGTTACAGCACTCTCAGTCATGCGCCTAATCGCTAGTCCACCCGGAAAGATTGTTAGCGGCGAGATTCGCTTTAACGGCGAAAATGTCCTGGATAAGAACCTAGAAGAATTGAGTGAATTGCGCGGTAGCAAAATCTCGATGATTTTCCAGGACCCTATGACCTCACTTAATCCTGTCTTTAATGTTGGCTATCAAATTGCTGAAACGGTCAAACGTCACAGAACAGATGTAAGCAACGATCAAGCATGGAAACGCTCCGTTGAAATGCTTGACCTAGTACGTATCCCTGACGCCAAACGTCGTGCCAAAAGCTATCCTCATGAATTTAGTGGTGGTATGCGTCAACGCGTCATGATCGCCATCGCCCTCGCATGTAATCCACAACTGCTGATCGCTGATGAGCCAACAACAGCATTGGATGTGACCATTCAAGCGCAGGTGCTAGAGTTGATGAAAGGCTTATCAAAAGAGTTCGGTACCTCAGTCATGTTGATTACGCATGATCTTGGTGT
>CAXUIS010000363.1:3364-4771 GCA_964250915.1 uncultured Ktedonobacteraceae bacterium
AAAGTGCAGAATCGTTGCCGTGAGGAGCGACCAGCACTGATGTCTGTAGGTCGCGGAGAACAACTAGCAGCCTGCTTCTATCCAAACTAAGAGGAAGAGAAGAATTATGGTACAGCAAGTAGAAAAGCCTGACAATAACGTAGCAGGCACAACGCTGATCGATGTGAAGGGTCTCAAGGTCCATTTTCCTATCAAAGGTGGCCTACTTGGTCGCACTGTTGCTCACGTCAAAGCTGTGGACGGTGTTGACCTGTTTGTTCGACGTGGGGAGACACTGGGACTAGTAGGTGAAAGTGGTTGTGGCAAATCAACGACAGGGCGTGCAATCTTGCAGTTGATTAAGCCAACAGAAGGCAGCGTTGTGTTTGATGGCAAAGAGCTAACAACAATGCCCGCCGAGCAAATCCGCAGGGAACGCGCGAAAATGCAAATGGTGTTCCAGGACCCCTTTAGCTCTCTTGATCCACGCTACACAGTTGGTCAAGTTGTTTCCGAACCACTGGAAAATTTCAATCGTGGCAATTCGGCATCTGTAAGAGAGCAGGTGGAAGATGTCTTACAGACAGTTGGTATCAACCCAAAGTTTGTCAACCGCTTTCCACACGAGTTCAGTGGTGGACAACGACAGCGTATTGGTATCGCACGTGCATTAGCACTGCATCCATCGCTTGTTATTGCTGATGAGCCGGTCTCGGCACTGGATGTATCAATTCAAGCACAGGTGCTTAACCTGCTGCAAGAGTTGCAGGGGAAGTTTGGCCTCACGTATCTGTTTGTGGCCCACAATCTGTCGGTGGTCAAACACATCAGTGATCGTATTGCGGTTATGTACCTAGGGCGTGTAGCCGAACTTTCGCAGAGCGAAGATTTGTATGAGACACCACTACATCCCTATACACAAGCTCTCCTCTCGGCTATTCCGGTACCTGATCCTAAGATTGAAGAAAAACGCAAACGTATCATTCTGGAAGGCGACGTGCCAAGTCCGGTCAATCCACCAAGCGGGTGTAATTTCCATCCACGCTGTTGGAAGGCACAAGCAATCTGTCGTGAGGTTATTCCTCCATTAGAGGAGAAGCAACCAAACCATTTTGCTGCTTGCCACTTCCCTGGCTAAAAATCTTTGAAAGAATGAAGGCACTGAAGAGCCAAGCGAGTGACAGGCATGATTATTTTTAAAATTTTTTTAAAATTTTTATTATTAAAATATAAATAAAAAACGGGCGACGTATAAATTTTTTAAAAAAAAATCGAAATTTTCAAAAAAAAAATTCCGAATTATTAAAAACGGATTTAAATAATATCGGTAATATCGATTTTTTTAAAATAATTTTATATTATTGAGATATTTCGTTAAAAAAAATTACGACGGCGATACGCCGTTTTAAATCGAATAAAACGCCGGGG
>CAXUIS010000364.1:0-4756 GCA_964250915.1 uncultured Ktedonobacteraceae bacterium
CCTATAACACATATGCCCCTTTTGTTATATTACATTAATACTTTTTCTATTGTCTCCAATAGCACATCTCGTGGACAGGGCTTCGTCAGATATGCGTGGGCACCTAATTCTAGGGCACGTTGCCTATACTTCTCGGTGGTACGCGAGGTGAGCATCACAATCTTCACGTCGCTCAGTTCGGGATAGATATGCATAATGCTGAGCAGGTCATAGCCATTTAAGTTCGGCATCTCCATATCTAACAGAAAGACATCTGGCGGGTTTTGTGTGAGTAGGTCCAGTGCTTCTAAACCATCACGCGCTTCAACTGTAGTGTAATGTGCATGTTCAAGCGTCTGCGCTAATGATCTTCTCAGCAGTGTCGAATCATCAGCAATAAGAGCTAGACGCTGTGTTCTCTGTGCTTTTGCCACATCGTTGTCCTCTGGAAGGGCCTGGCGACGTGCTACGTTATAGTGTTTGAGCAAGGCTGGAATATCAAGGAGCAATAACACATGTCCCTTGCCATCCAGAACGGTCCCCGCGACTCCTGGTCGTTGTAAATACTGTGCCAGTGGTTTGACAATCACAGTAACATCACTGATAACCTCATCGACAAGAATACCTGCAACCAGACGCGAAGGTCCCTGTGGAAGTATGATGAGAGGAGTAACACGACGGAGTGGGTTTGGCTCATAGGGAAAATTCAACAATTTGTGCAGGTGATACACGATATCGGTCTTTTGATGTTGCTCATCACTCACACGCTGAACCTGTGAGAAAGGCAGCACAACCTGTTGATCTCCAACTCGCACGAGCAAGCCACGTACCGTCCCCTGTGAGCGTGGGAAACGCAGAAAGAAGCTGATACTACCTTCGTCGTTGCGTTGCAACTCAATCGTTCCTCGTAGCCGTTGTACAGAAGGTTGTACAGTATCCAATGCGCCACCCTGTACTGCCATCGAGAAACCTATCTCTAGCGTTACCTCGTTACCAAGCGCATAGGCACGGAACCAGATACGTTGTGCCCCAGAGTCAGGCGTATTATCGGTGTGCTGTGTAGCAATAACACACATATAAAGTAGTGTAGATAGTGGCTCAGCCAGAGTATCCAGGATATCCTGGTCAACCTCGGTTGTATCACCTGTCACCTCAAATAGTGCATGTGGCGCATAGGTTGCCAACACTTTTCGCAAACGCGGAATAAGTATACTGAGAGGCGTTAGACGGAGCAGATGGACAGCTGCATGCACATCCGTTGCGCGTTGTACATAGCGTTGCGTCACTTCATGTAAATGGGCATACGCTCGCTGTACATGCGTGTTTGCTAGCGTCACTTGTGCTATCGCATTTCGTAGTGCGGAAATGGTTGTATCACGTTCGCTATAAGGCTCCATTTCTAATTCGTCCCACTCGGTCTTCTCACGCGCTTTTAGCAAACGCGGACGGCGTTTGAGCGAATGCTTATGTAGGGGACTCTGAAGGGGTATAGCCTCGTTCAACATACGTTCAACAAGCGATGAAGCGGGAAAACGGGGAGCACGTTGAGGAACACGGTGTGGACGTGCGAGATCGGTGAGTACACGCTCAAGTTGCTGTAACCGTCCTTGTACCACATGCAGTTCGCGTAAAGCGGTAGCAACTTGTTCCTGTGCATTTTCCAAAGGTATGCGCGTCTCCACAAGCTGTTCAGAAAGACGGAGAAGTCGTTCAAAGCGTTGTGCTTCAACAGAAATACTCTGCGACAAAGGCAGGTACTCTAGCATATTTTGCTCGCTGTGTGGACTGTCTTCTTGAGCAAGCGAGGCTAGAGGAGTGGTGATAGGAGTATTTGTTGTTTGCGAAGGCTCCAGGGTGAGCGAGAATTGCTCAAGTTCTTGCTCTAATGCATGTAATGGCGCATCACTCTCATGACCATGCGTTAAGAGGTCCTGTAGTGTTATTTCTAATGCAAGCACAGCTTGCACTAGCACATTCAGTCCAACAAGCGGAAGGAGGACATTGGCAGTAATTTGTGCCACTACCTCTTCGATGTGGCGCGCGATAGACGCCATTGCATGACATTCCATCGCTCCCGCCGTACCACGAATCTTATGTGCAGCCCGCCGTAGCACGGTAAAGCGTGTTTCATCAAGTGTGTCCCCTTGTTCTAATTGGCTCAGCGCGTGCTTCATCTGTCCAACATCTTCGTCCATCTCGGAGGCGAAGAGTAGTAGCATGTCTTGCTGAGAAAATTCATCTATGGCTTCTGATGAAAGAGATACAGCAGATGTCTCTGTATCTTGCCATGTCTCCTCCATTGCATCAAAGGCTTGCAGGACAGCGAGATCGTCAGCAGACATAGGTCCATCCGCCGCCTCATCCTCAGCGTGGAACAATTCTTCACTCATAGCTCTGCTTCCTCTCCTCTATGCATTGCACCACGTCTTTGAAGAGGGCAGGTATGTCAAGTACAAACATCTGCTCTTGTTCGGCACCGCCATGTTCCCACACACCAGCTACTGCTATAGGAAGTTCGCCACCTTTCATCATGGGGGAAAGCGAGAAGGGAGTTATCTGCTGTGCATTGACAACCGTTGCAAGAGAATCAATTGAAAGGACACAGAGTGCTAAGGAAGTATGTTCGTGTTGCACAACCAGGAAGACGCGTTTATGCAGGGGTAATGAACTGCTCTTTGTGAGATACGAGCAGAGGTCAATAGCGGCTATTGTCTCACTGCGCCAGGAGAAAATACCAAGCATCCAGGGTGGTACATCAGGTAGGCGGGTGATGTGTTGTGATGGAGGAAGTATTTCACGAATGAGAGTGAGCGGCAAAACACACCTTGCCGCCCGAAGTTCACACGTAATGCAGGTGAGTGTATCGTCGGGAGGTGCCGCTATGCTAGCAAGAGCATGCGAAGAATGAGTCGAGCGTGGCACATGCGCCTTCTCATACGCATGATTCCAGAACTCGGTGTCGGTTAACTGTTCCAAATACTCAGCATAGGCATCGGGAGACACGGAGAAGAGTGTGGAATCCTCTTTCATTATGTACCCTTCATTCGTCATTCAGCGCGCTAATTTGTCGTCGCGGGAACGTTCAGTTGTTCTTGCACAATAGAGACGATTTCCTGTGTTTTGAAGGGCTTTGTGATGTAGTCTTTCGCGCCCGCGAGACGCCCTTTGAGGCGGTCAATTACGCTATCGCGTCGTGACAGCATAATGATAATAGTGTTGTTAAATATAGCTTTTGCTTTGAAGCGACGGGCAACCTCGTAGCCGTCTATCTTTGGCAGGTTGATATCAAGTAAGACAAGATCAGGAACGCGTCTCGCGGGATCGTTTGTTATCCAACGCATAGCCTCAACCCCATCCGCAAAACCAAGGACATCGAAGTCTTCTCGTCTCAGACATGTCTCAATAATTTTACGCACGGTTGGTGAGTCGTCGATCACCATAATAAATTTGTTCATTCCACAATTTCCTTCTTGTCTTGTCCATTAACACTGCCCCACTAATTGTACCGAATAGATGCAATAGAACACAAGAGTGTACTCATAGTCGGCAGTTATAAGACCAGGGCACCCGCTACCTTCATCATTCCCCAAATGCGGTTCGGGGACACTCTAGCTTTTCATAGCTGAGTTACATGCCGATGATGTTACCATATTATCATGTCATATTGCAACATTTTTGGCATCAAAAACAGAGATATTACGTGCGAGGCAGCTCTTTAAGAAATTTATCAAGCGTTCTAGCACGATACTGTTGTGTAAAATCTACAATATTAGAATGTTCGTTCAGTGGCTGCTTTTGTAACTCGTCCTGTATCAAGGAACGTAAAAGAGCAACATCCTCGCTCCACGCCACATTGAGCATAATCTCTGGCACATTCTCTTCGACATAATGTGCATTTAAACGCCTCAACCACAGCGTAAAGAGGCGTACCAACCATTCCTGACGCATCTCAGGAGTGAGCAAGGGCGCGAGTGCAGACGTTTCAAATACAATATTGCTACTTGCCTCGCTCAGTAATGTCTCCAGGATGGGCATAATATCATCTATGGCCTTATCGAACATATGCACCAGTCTTTCGTCCCGTTCCGCCAGACGTTCATCGAGGACAAGCGCATAGACATCCATGGCACCACGATAATCATGATGCTCTGCGCGTATCTCCGCCTCATCTAAAAGCGCGTCCAGATCGCCCGCAATCGTCTGTAATGGCTCCCCTTGCTGCAAACGGAGAAAATAGCTTGCAATGCGTTGCTGACATGCTTCACGATCAAGAGCTAATAAGCCAGGTGGAGAAACAGGATGAAGCGCGGCTAACTCGTCACCTCCAAAATCCCAATCCTCATCTATGTTCTCATCGTCAAGCCCGGTTTCGCTCTCTCCTCTCTCCTCACGGTAAAGTGGCGCAACCTGCTGGAGCATGTCTTTGTCCAAGAGCATACCAATCTCTGTATGCAAGAGTGGATAGCGTCGTGTAAGTTCCTGTATGAGTAGAAGGAGAGAATCTTTACTTATGCGTCGTAAACGGTCTTCTAGCTCTTGCTCCATCGTGACATCCTTCTGGATAAATCATTCGTTACAAGATGTAATACTACCACAAAAAAGATGTCAGTGTGTATCGCTATGATACTGATTGGGTGTGCTAAAGCACACCCGTACAGGACTTTCCCCTCTCCACGCGCATCCGTCGCTCCTGTACGGGTCTGCTTTAGCACACCCAATCACGACTTTCCCCTCTCCACGCGCATCCGTCGCTCCTGTACGGGTCTGCTTTAGCACA
>CAXUIS010000365.1:0-4736 GCA_964250915.1 uncultured Ktedonobacteraceae bacterium
TAGCTAAGAAGTTTCGCAAATCGTATGAACATAGGAAGATAGGACAAGAGTATATCATCCAATACATGCTGCTCACGATAGCCACGAACAAACGCAAGAAAATTACTCTTCTTTAAGTCAACACCGTCCTCAAAAAGGTCTCTTAGAGCGAAGGCAATATCCGCAACATACCACCAGTATGAGCAATCATCGAAATCTAATATTCCTATAGTATCATTCTGCCAGCAAAGGTTATCAAGCTCGAAATCAAAATGAATCAACCCATAGTTACTTTGCGTTATAGGAAGTTCATTCAGCGATGATGCGATTTGCTCCAGTTCGGACCGTACCATTGGTTCATCTTTAGAAAGAGATTCACTAATCCACGTTAAATGCTCTTTCCATGTACTGCGGTTGAATGTAGTTGAGGTATACGTCTCGATAACTGAATGTAGCTTTCCTAGGGCTACTCCCCACTCTCGAAATTGAGCTTCGTTGAGGTCTTCGATATCAAATTGAGTTCCTCTCAGTCCTGTGAACACAACGGCATGAAATGTACCATCTTCCATTGTAACTGTCTCTACAAAGTTTCCGCTTTTGGATAAAACAGGAGAAGCAACAGTTACTCCCCTTTTATCGATCCGGTTGAGTATGTCAATTTCTGCCTTAATTGTCTCTCTTGTCCGCTCCGAACTCGCAGCAAAGCGCAGAAAATAAGGTTTCTCTTCTTTACGAAACATGTATATAAAGTTAGTGCTAGACCGAAAGAATTGCATCGAGTCTACGTCGTATTCCCACTGTTGAAGAATATGTGTTGCAACTGGATTTTTTCCATTCGCGTTCGTCAGACTGTCAATGGCATACATCGTACTTAGTTTCATCATAAAAACTATTTTTTCCTCTTAATGATCCACAAGCGAACGTGTAAGCGTAATAATAGCTACGAAAGTTTGATAGAGTTCTAGCGCATTTTCGCTCACAACTTTTACAGTACGTGCTGAGACGCGCTCAACGCCGCGAATCCATAGTGCCATTTCTGCCATGTCCGCTACAAGAAAAGTAATCTCAATGGTGATAGGCAAAGTAAATTGTGGAGGTCTCATAGACGACACATTGTGAGTAGCACGAACTGCCCCCTCTCGCAACATCTCACATGCGACGGTTGGGTGGATATGGGAAGCGGCAAAACGTCCTCTCGACTCTTTGACGACTACCTTTTCAGCATCGGGAGCAACAAAACGCGCCTCTTCTGCAGTGACAGCATCACCGCTCACAAAAATAATTGGCACATTATAGTGTGCTGCTACCAGCGCGTTCAAACCAGATTCGCCAACTATCTCATCGTTGATACGAACCTCCCAAATTGCACTTGGATTGTATGTATGAGAAAGAATAGCATGCTCAGCACCTATTGATCCATGATAGCTCACGAAGCATACGCCATTAAAACTCGCGTCCAAGCCTTCCATCATATACAGAGATTTGTGCTTACCAGTGATAAGCGTCGCACGTCCTGCAAGGTCTTGTGGATGTAGGTTGCGCATGTAGTGGTGGGAGTCGTTCACAACAAACTCGGTTGCTCCGCCCTCTATCGCACCCTCAATTACGGCGTTTACTTCGTTTGTCAGCAAACGTCGTCCTTGTTCATATTCAGCATTGCCCTCGATTATTTGCTCCCACGCCACAATACCACTTGTTCCCTCGAAGTCGGTAGAAAGAAATAGTTTCATAGCTGCTATCCTTCTCATTCATGGAGACGCTCTCAACCATTCAGATTCGCATACCCTGGTCCACCTGCCGCATGACAAATCTCGATACTTGCTTGGCGTCCTGTTCGCTCTGGATACTGTTGCTCGACAGCTTGCCGCAATGCTTCTAAAGCTGAATTATGAACAAGATTGATGGTACAACCACCAAAGCCTCCACCCATCATACGTCCTCCTAAGACTCCTGGCACGCTGTGCGCGATATCCACCAACGCATCTAGTTCTTTGGAACTGACCTCATACTCATCACGCAAACCAGCATGGCCTTGCCAGAGAATAGGACCGATTGCTTCTACATTTCCTGTCTCTAGCAAGTCAGCAACTTGTAATACGCGGGCATTCTCAGCAATAACGTAGCCTGCACGTTTCCGCAATACCTCCGGCAAATCCTGCTTATAGATATCGAACTGCTCCTGAGAGATGTCTCGCAACGATGTAATCTGCTGCTCTTTTCCTCCTGGCTCATGCGTGATAATCAACTCACGCAATAAGACTACGGCTTCCTCACATTGTCGGCGTCGTTCATTGTAGCCAGAGTTAGCAAGTTCGCGTCGTACGCTAGTGTCGAGTACCACTAACGAAAGATTCCCTTCATCAAAAGGCAAATAACGATATTCCAAAGAACGGCAATCAATCAAGACCGCTTTCCCTGGTTGACCCAGACACGAGGCGGCCTGATCGAGAATACCACTGCGTAAGCCAGAAGCACTATGTTCGGCACGTTGACAGAGCGCAGCAACATTCATCGGTGTCATCGTCGCGCCCTCCGCACCAATCGTAAAACGTCCCTCCGACAACAAGGCAAAGAACTGCACCGTTGCTACCTCTAGTGCCGCCGAAGAACTCATCCCACCACCAAGCGGTACATCCCCACTAAGTACAGCATCAAACCCCGCTAACGGAAGAGATGCTGTAGCGAGTTCCGCAGCAATACCCAGTACATACCGTGCCCAACTAGGCAGTTTACGTAGCTCCTGCTCAAAGGTTTCGGGCAACCCTTCTACCGAAAACTGCGCGTACTCTTCAAACTGCATCGACCACAAGCGCACAATACTATCATTGCGCCGACGACCTGCAAGTGCCGCTACACGATCTACAGCAATGGGAAGTACAAATCCCTCGTTGTAGTCAGTGTGCTCACCAATCAAATTGACGCGCCCCGGTGCCCACCCACTTCCTAAGGGTCCAGCATATTCGACGGCATCTACAAAGACTATAGGAAATTTCTCTGCTGCACCTAGTGCTGGTTGAGGAAATGTCATCGTTGCTCTCCCTCTCTTTTTGCAATCGCCTCACGCAACTCTTGCGCTTTTTGGGCTGGCGAAGAATCGTTTGTCCACAAGCCCCAGATCGACTCGGACGATGCAGCGAATTTCAACTTTCCAGGTGCGCGTCCAATCGCCAGTATTTCTACATGTAGATGAAAACGTTCGTCGGCAAGCTGATGTATGCCTAATAGATAGGGCATTGGTGCCATTGCACCATCAAATAAAGCATTGTAGCCGTGCACCACCTGTAACAAAAGAGCCGCAAGGTTGCGTAGTTCGTCGTCTTGCATGGTCGCAAGGTTAGCGATATGGCGTCTTGGATACAGATGCGTTTCATAGGGATAACGTACATAGGGAGGAAGAAACGCCTGCCAGTGTTCGTTCGCTGCAACCTGTTGTGGACCGTCGCCTAATTCGTTTCTAACGCGACAGAATGGACAGCCACGCCCTGCGAGATCGTCCTGTACAACCGTTTCCATCTCGCGCTCTAGCGTTGGTGGAATAACAGAAACGCCAAAAGTTTGTCCATGTGGATGGTGTTGTGTTTGCCCAATTGCCTCGCCATTGTTCTCAAAGATCATCACAGCGGGATAGCGCGATGCAAGGTCACAATAGAGGTCGCGCCACATTCGCGTCACAGTGTACACCTCATCTACCGTCAACTGTGGAAAGGTACGATTGTGATCACGATTATAAATCACCACATACGCCTCACCAACAGGCGGCAGTAGTGGAGGAAAGTCATTAGGGTGGAGCCATACTTGCGTCTCCGGCCCCACCTTCCCCTCAGTAATATCCGCACAAAAAGGGCAGGCATTTGTTCCTTCACGACGACTCATCCGGTGTGGTGCATTCACTAAATATTGTCGTAAAATAGGATTCCATATCAGTGGTGTTGTTTGTTCCGTACTCATGTTCTCTCCTACGACGTGTGTTCTTGCGTTTGACTGCCCATCAAAACACAGCGTCCCTGCTGTGCGAGTGATGTTAGTAGCTTCCCTTTATCCACTACATGCCCATCGCCTGTATATACCCATTCATCCCATGTGTTTTTATCTGTAAAGAGTGCCCACGCGACAGGAGCGATAGTCAATCTTGTAACACGCATAATCTCTAGCGCGTGTTCAAAGCCTGGCTCTAAATCCTCGAAGTTCGGCAGGTTCTCTCCTGTGAGTGCCTCGAAGGTACGAACCGTTTGGACGTTCCCGTTGACAATCTCACAGACACAACTAAACACAACACGCTCTTCCTGCTGCTCATTCTCAGCAACAGACCATACGCCTGCAATAAGTGTACAATGTGCGGGCAGTGAGTTGAGCAATGCCACGATTTGTGCTTTATTCCAACCATGCCACACATAGGTATCATCACGTTCAAGTAGTAGCGCAGTCGAAAGAATTGGACGCACGGCTTGCCATGATGGAGTGTCCGCATCGACGACTTGAAGTTCTTCTGCTAGCACACATATCTCCTCGCTACCGTTTTTTTTATTTATCATACATTACAGCGTAGCCTCATGGTATACTAGATACATAGACTTCCTCGTTTCAGTGCTTCAGGATATACTCAAAGAGGCTGTAGTATGACAGATACGTCTATTTTCTCGCTTGCCCTCGGCGTTCTAGGAACCGTTGGCATCATAGCTCTTCTCACACTTACAGGGATGATTCTCTATTTTTATCGTGGGAGCCGCATGGGAAGTTTTCGCTGGCATCTACGCAAT
>CAXUIS010000366.1:0-4686 GCA_964250915.1 uncultured Ktedonobacteraceae bacterium
CTGAATAACCTATTGTCAAAACTTGTACAGGTGTGCTATACTTGGATTGAACGAGGTAGCTAGTTTTCTACCGTGTTCGTAGGATAAGTTCAGCGAGTTTTTTTGCACGGAATCGTCAAACCGGGGTGTAGCGCAGTCGGCTAGCGCGCAGCGTTCGGGACGCTGAGGTCGGAGGTTCAAGTCCTCTCACCCCGACCAGGATGGCATACCCAACATGCCACACTCTCTCCCTACTAGGGAAATAAAGGAGCCTCAGGAATGCAGGCATATCAGATATATGTAACAGCCCTCGCGGGATGTACTGCCCTGATATCGCTATCGGCTTCACGCCTCGACGCGAGTACGTCCTGTATATCGCAATCGAAACGAGGAATTCGCTTTGCTGCCCCTGACTCACCTGGCCGTGCAAAACGCCTCCCACCTTATCCACTCAGTCGTCGTAGCAGGCGGCAGTAGGAACAGGCTTGTGAGGTATTATTCTTCCTCACACATTGCCTCGGTTCTCGCCCTCGCTGTCTGCATGTGGTATCGGCTCTGACAGAGAGGAAGGAACGCTATTCATATGCCAGTTCTTGTATTGAATTCCTCACTACAGCCTCTCTCGGTCATTCCAGAACGCCGTCTCATTGTATTGCTTTCAAAGCAGAAAGTGGCCTTTGTAGATGATCGTGTACGTGAAGTGATCGAAGAGAGTATCTCGGCCCGCCGTCTTGAGTTAGAGCGTCCGGTTATCGTACAGTTGCTCGCTAATGTGCGTGTGCCGCGTGTCGCGCTACAACCGACGCGTGCCAATATTCTTCTACGCGATGACGAAACGTGCCAGTATTGCGGCAAACGAGGTCGTGATCTGACACTTGACCATATTATCCCGCGCTCCCGTGGCGGGCAAAGCACCTGGGAAAATCTTGTGGCCTCGTGTAAATCGTGTAACGGCAAAAAAGGCAGTCACCTCCTCAAAGAGGTCAACATGCGCCTTTTGCGCCAACCACGCGCATTGTCTCAAGAGTATGCTGGCTTCTTTCTGCTACGCTACCCTAAACTACGCGAAGCATATGAAGAATTTATCAACACCTCGCAAGGCTATACCTATAGTACATACGAAGACGGTTTCCAAACCGCGTAATGTTTGTAGGGTGTGCTAAAGCAGACCCGTACAGGAGCAACGGCGGCTTGTGGAGGGAAGGTCTTGTACGGGTCTGCTTTAGCACACCCTCAGAAACTACCAATATTGCTAGGGAGAATGGAAGTTCTGTACGGGTCTGCTTTAGCACACCCTCAGAAACTACCAATATTGCTAGGGAGAATGGAAGTTCTGTACGGGTCTGCTTTAGCACACCCTCTTAGCAATTGATCATTTTCCCGATCATGGTCAATTTGCACACAAGGTGTAATAGAATCAGACCTCTACAGAGTGGTAATACTACAGTAAGCAAGCGCACAGCTATTTTTTCTCCGAAACGGCTCTTTTGGCGTTCCCACTGTTGGGCTTGTAGTGTATACTGTATGAAGAGGCTTGTCCTCCGTTCTGGTAGGCGCAGTGCTGATTTTGTTGCTCAATACCAGTGAGGTGGTTGCATGATCGATTCAACACTACCCGACGATGTTACCGAAGTTACACTTCCATCATTCTCAACTCCACAGACAACAGGAGGCGCGTATCTTTGTCTCTATGGACATTTCTATCAACCTCCGCGCGAAAATCCCTTTACAGGCGGACTTCCCATCGAAGCAGGAGCTACTCCCTTCGCTAACTACAATGAGAAGATTACCGCCGAATGCTACAAACCAAACGCTGAGGAAGGCAACTTTGACTACATCAGCTACGATCTTGGCCCTACACTTGCCGCATGGTTAGAGCAACAGCATCCCAACGTGTACCGGCGTATTATCAGTGCGGACCAGCAACACATGCAACGCTATGGCGTCGGCAATGCACTCGCACAGGTCTACAACCATACAATCCTGCCACTTGCAACAACACAAGACAAGCGTACGCAAATACGCTGGGGACTGCAAGACTTCCGGCATCGCTATGGTCATGATGCACATGGTGTCTGGCTTGCGGAAACGGCAGTCGATACCGAAACGCTCGACCTCTTAGCGCAGGAGGGCGTCACCTATACAGTTCTCGCTCCCTGGCAAGCCGCCAGTTCCATAGACGCAACAGAGCCTTACCTTGTGCCGTTGCGTGATGGTCGCAGCATTACCGTTTTTTTCTATAACGCGCCACTCTCTGGTGGTGTCTCCTTCGACTGGAACACCACCAACGACGCGAACATCTTCGCCGCCTCCTACCTACCCTGGCACCTCGTCGAGTCTAAACGGCTCAAGGGTGAGGCACAATTGATCACGATTGCAACCGATGGTGAACTCTATGGACATCACAAGCCGTGGCGTGACAAATTCCTGGCCTACCTTGTGCGCAATGGTGCTCCCCGTTATGGCTTCGAGGTGTGTACGCTGGAACGTTACATGCTGCTGCATCCCGCGACACAAGAAGTCAAGCTACACGAACCTAGCGCGTGGAGTTGTGGTCATGGTGTTGCACGTTGGAATGCTGGTTGCGAGTGTACTGAAGGCGATAGTAGTTGGAAGGGCGGGTTACGACACGCTCTCAATAACCTTGCTGAACGCAACAACGCTTTTTTCGAGCAGCATGTGAGCACCGTTTTCACCGATCCCTTTGCCTCGCGGAACGACTATCTCGCGCTACGCAACGGCTGGGAGTCGCTCACAAACTTCTGGCTTCGGCATAGCAAAATGCATCGTTTCCCAACAGACATGGGGGAAGTTGACCGCGTGAAGTTGCTTTTAGAGTCTCAGTACTACCAGCAATACAGTTTCACCAGTTGCGGCTTTTTCTTTGAAGACCTTGACCGCATCGAGCCACGCAACAACATCGCCTTCGCTCGTCGCGCCATCAGCCTGACATGGCAAGCCCTCAGCATCGACCTGCAACGCGACTTCGTACAAGACCTGAGAAAAGCAAGAAGCTGGCGTACAGGTCTAACAGGAACCGATTTGTATCAGCAGTTGCCCGTGGTGAGAAGAGGATTGTTGCCCCGTTTGTAGGGACCGATGTATCGCGTCCTTGTCGGTTGCTGATTGCCAGGTGGACGCGATAATGTAAATAAGATGATTGCCGGGGTGTGCTAAAGCAGACCCGTACAAGACTTGCATTGCATCCCCACGCCCGTCCATAGCTCCTGTACGGGTCTGCTTTAGCACACCCTCTTCGCGCGTGTCTCTTCCCAAGTATATTTGTTCATCTGCATCATCAGTCCCTACAACGGGCGTATCCCTTAAAGTACTTTGTGTATACTGCTATATAGATTTCAGTACACCGCCATCTATGATATAGTCTGCACCAACTATCATAGCTGAACGCTCTGATACAGGTAGCACCGAAAAGCGGCTTGCTAGTTCTGCAAGTGCGTCACTCGGTTCACGACTGCCTGCCACCACACGAGCACCTTCCGTAGCAAGAGCAGTAACAATTGCTAACCCTATTCCTTTACTGGCACCAGTGACAACCGCTACCTTGTTCTGTAAATGAAGGTCCATGAGATTCTCTCTTTATCTTCTGCCTTTCGAGGCATAATCAACTAACGCCATGAATACGTAGAAGTTAGGGATACGTGCCACACCCACGGTTGACCAGTTAAACCACTTGCCCTCTTTTTTGACTGACACGATACCTTTCCTGACCTGCAAATCTTTGACCTGACTCCACGGTATCATCTCTTTACTATTGCTTATCCCCTGCTGATTGATGCTCAACGGGCCAAAAGTTACTGTGCTCCCTGCATTGTAAGCATAAATAAATCTGGGTAACAGAACGCGCGTCACTTCACGTTGAAGCGTATTGCCCAATGCCTCAACCTTATTAATCGTGTCATTGAACTTGAACACGACCCCATCAGAGCGGCGGAGCGTATAGATATGTGTTGTGCCCGTATATATGCCATTCATGTACCGTTTTGTCACTGCTTGCCAGAACGCATCGACATGTTCCCAACGCACAACGTCGGTTTGCCCTTTCTTAGTACGCATCAGCCCTTGCTCGTATATAATGACGCGCATATCAAAATTCAGAAGGAGGCTAATCAATGACACTACGCCACACGCTAGCAAAACGAGTCCGACGATCACAAATAACCAGAAATCTCCACCCGTATCAATAGCAGAAAAATCCATCGTAGCGAGTGATAGCTGCTCTGTGATAAAAATAAATGCGATAGACCCCACGCCTAAAGCGAGTAGGAACAATCCTCCTACAAGAGTACGCACGATTTTGAAGCGGTATTCTTCCCGTGGTGCGCCAAGCTGATATGCTCCTGCTAGTTGATATGTGTCAGCAGTAGTTTGTGCCATGAAAAATTCCCTCCTTTATTTCTCACTGCATACTATAATCGAGGCGATCCTTGTGTACAATAAGAAAGTACTTTTTGATGTACAGGTGCCCTCATTTCGCAGGGACGCAATAATGTATATTAAAAATTTAATCAGGATACGTCGTCTGATGAATATTGACCACCAAAAACAGTTATTCTTCTCGGTAGGGGCAGCAATTCATTGCGCCCAAAGATGGGGGTGGGGAAGGGCAATGCTTCGGCAACGATTCTCGCTTCCAACGCGAACCCCTCCCGACCCATCTTTGGGCGCAATGAATTGCTGCCCCTACCG
>CAXUIS010000367.1:0-4664 GCA_964250915.1 uncultured Ktedonobacteraceae bacterium
AATATAACGCCGTTTTGGGCCTCTTGGTTTTTGGGTGGGGCAGCCCGTTGGGGGTGCCCTTGCTCCACATTCATGGACGCAATTTCATTATTACGCTTTGAGCACCTGCGTCCCTTCTTCAAGCCGAAGGCCAGCAGGGGTAACTCTGCGTTGAAGCCAACCCATAAACACCTCGACGATGATGGCGAAGACCGCCACCGCGATTGAGCCAGCGATGAGTTCAGGATAATTGAACACAGCAATGCCATCGACGATATAATCGCCGTAACCACCGGCTCCAATGAATGCCGCGAGTGTCGCCGTTGCCACAATTTGCACTGCCGTGGTGCGTACACCCGCCGCGACAAGCGGAATGACAAGGGGTGCTTGTATCTTCGAGGCAATCTGCCATGTCGTCATGCCCATGCCTTTCGCGGAATCGATCATTGCTGGATCGACTCCACGAATGCCTGTATACGTGTTCAAGAGCACGGGCGGAATACCCACGATAATCAACGCGATAAGGGCAGGTTTCAGGCCGAGACCGAAAAATGGTACGAATACGATGAGCGTGGCAATCACAGGAATAGCACGTAGCAAACCGCTCACGTTTACAGCAATGAATGCGAGAAATGAGTTGCCCGACACAGCTGCACCAATTAGGACTCCAATAATCACTGCTCCTGCTATCGAGATGGCACAAATTTCCAGGTAAGTAAGTGTTTGTCCTAGAAAGTTGTTCTTCGGGTCGAGGACAAAGTTGAGAATGTCCATCCTATTTTATCTTCCTTTTTACGCTACCGAGAGTGCGCTACGTCCCCGATTGAGGGCTACTTGCAATGATAATAACAAGACATCGGCAATGATGGCAAAGAGAGCGATCAGAATGGCACCAGCCACAATCGCATCTGTATCACCACTAGCAATATTTTGAAAGATCAAATTGCCCAAACTCTGTTGTCCCACGAGCGATGCAAGCGCAGCAATACCCACGGTTGTTACAGTAGCGATGCGCACACCGGCCACAATCACAGGAAGTGCAAGCGGTAGCGTTACGCGTGTAAGCAATTCCCACGAGGTCATGCCCATTGCCTTGCCTACCTCAAGTAAGAGTGGGTCAACACCACGAATGGCAGTTACCGTGTTACGAATAAGCACAAGCTGGTTGTAAAGCACTAATGGAATGATTGCGGTCGCAGGCGAGATACCTGTAACAGGAATGAGTAGCGCAAAGGCAGCGATACTTGGAATAGTATAGAGCAGGCCCGTAAAGGTCGCTACCGGCAGGTAAAAACGCTGATAACGTGCCAGGAGTATGCCAACGGGAATTGCAATCACCAACGAGAGCAGCATGGCAATACCAACAAGGTAGAGATGTGCTAAAAACAGGTTGGGAATACTATTTGGGTCCGTCAAGTCGTAGTTGTACGGCTGGAATATATAGTGCATAATCCTCCCTCGTTTGTACGGAACTCAACGAGCTAACGTACTGTATCTTCGACCTTCGGCACAGCATTGTACTGTTGTTTGTTCTGTTGGGCGTGAGTAATTTCACGGTTAATGCTGGCGAGAGTGACGAAGCCGAGGCGATCATGAGTATCTTCTGTGTTTTGTACGACAAGTGCGGGGGCATTGGTGGAGAGGAGTTTCAACATGGCATCAAGCAGAGTGGCATCAGCAGAACATGTTGGAGCTTCGTTCCAATGCGCAGAAGAGACGGTTTCAGGCTCACTATCAAGGGCATCAACAACAGGTAGGAATTGCAACTGACGTAGAATGTCATCCGAGCCTGCGAGTTTACGCACAAAATCGTTTGCGGGATTCAAAAGCAGATCAACAGGTTTGCCCATTTGCAGCATTTGCCCTTGATCCATGACAACAATCTGGTTGCCCAGTTTGAACGCCTCTGCCATGTCGTGCGAGACGAAGAGAATGGTTTTATGCACGTCACGCTGAATGCGTAGCAACTCGTTCTGCATACGTTCGCGTGTAATCGCGTCGAGCGCGCCAAATGGCTCGTCCATCAATAGAATAGCGGGATCGGTCGCAAGGGCACGCGCAAGGCCAACACGCTGCTGCTGTCCACCAGACAACTGACGTGGAAAACGATTGCGGTACTCGTCAGGAGCCAAGCCCACGAGGTCGAGTAACTCATCGACACGACTATTGAGTTTTTGTTTGCTCCATCCACCCGCGATCTCCGCCGTGACGCGCACATTTTCCGCGATGTTCATATGTGGAAAGAGGCCGACTTGCTGAATGACGTAGCCAATACGCCGCCGCAATTCAACGGGGTTTTCCGTAAGCACATTTTTGTCATCAATCACAATCTCGCCAGAGGTTGGCTCGATCAGTCGATTGACCATACGTAACAAGGTCGTTTTGCCAGAGCCAGAGGTACCTACGAGCATGCAGGTGCTGCCTTCTGGCACACCGAAGCTCACACTATCAACGGCGGGTTTACTCGCCCCAGGATAGTTCTTTGTGATGCTACGGAACGCGATCTTTTCCATGCGTTATTCGCTCCCTTACTAGAATTACCTGCTCAAAAACATAATCATCATTATATGACATCGTTTGCAGGTAACATAGGGTAGTTTGCTATTGTTCGGTTTCAAATGCTCTACTATACTACGTAGGGAGCACCTCAAAAGTCTCGCAAGTGCGAGTATGATAATGGAAATAGATAGAATTCATTCCAAATTGATATCAATAAACACCCAGCAGAGCGGTAGGGGGGGGGCGGGTGAATGTGACAACAACAAGGGTGGTGGGGGGGGGGGGGGGGGGGGGGGGACACGCTGGCGTAAGGAATCGTTGCCGACACGTTGCCCCTCCACCTCCCCCATCTTCGGGCGCAATGAATTGCTGCCCCTACCGCTCCTGTTTGAAGGTGCGGCGTACGATGCGCTCCACATCGCGCACATTGGCGATGCCGAGAAACTTCCCAGCATTCGCTGAAACACCTAATGTTCCCATATTTCCAGTCGTGCCACCATAACTTGCGCCATAGTAGCTATAGTTGCCGCCATAAGGTGATGATTGCCTGTTTGCCGCGAAGATCAAATCGCCCGATCCATCAGGACGCTCGATACGGTTGAGCGTACCAATTTCGTCTTTGCCATAAGAATACACAATGAGCGATCTTCCTTTTGTCACCGTAATAATACGTTGCTCGGTGATGGCATAGGCTGTGCCTTTGAGGTTTGGACGATAGACAAGGGAAATAATACCAAAGATAATTGCCATAAAGATAAGTGTAACGCCTGGAATGCTCAAGCCAAGTAATATGCTAGCCCCGCTCTTACCGGATATGGATAGTGAGACGATAAAGCCAATCAGGATGAGCATAACACCAATGATACCAAAGATTGCTGTCAAGATGTAGTAGGCCATGACAGGTGATGCACTAGTCCTGCTGTTGGGGTGAGGTCGATCGGTCCAGAGGACGCGTTCGCCCTCCTCCAATTCGTTTGCGATGAGGGTATCAATTTCTTGTTGCATCTGCATGGGGATGAGTCCTTTCTTGGTGAAAACACAATAAAAGGACTTTCATTATAACATAGCGTTTTACCGTGTAAAAGTTAATTAAGTCGTTTGTTGCGTTCCGCTCGTTGTAATACCTTATCCATAATGACAGGGCCAATAATAGATATCGCGGTATACACACCAACAACGCTATACACCCATGCCAGCGTCTTGACGACCGATGGTTGTTTCTTCTCATTCATAATGATTGTGTCCTTCTTTAATTCGTGTTTTTGCTTCTACAATCGGATACGAATGTGTAGATGCGAAGGTTGTAGGGACCGATGTATACACAATATTTAATCAAACAGCTTAAGCGCAATTTATACCTTATTAATTCGATAGTTAGGGTACCACTTGAATGCGTTCTAGCAGCGACCACAATTGGTCTACCATATCCGTCACGGGACAGGGCATCGAGTGAGTCATCCACCACTCTAGGACACCAACGATAGCCGATGCCAGAAATTGTGCCATCACCTCCTTGTTCATGCCCAGGTTGATACCGCTTATCTCAATGTGTTCACTAAGACCCTGTAGCATCACAGCCATCAGGCGGTTTCGGAAAGCAGGAACGCCTTTGTTGACTAACAAGGTGGTATATAAGAACGCATGCTGCTCCAAATAGTCGAATGTGCGGAGCAACAAATCTTTGGAAGGAGATTGAGCGATATCGTCACTGACCAAGCAGCTTTCAAATAATTGGGACAAATGAGTCTCGATACACTGGTCCAGCAGATCAAACTTGTCCATATAATGCAAATAAATAGTGCCTCGGTTGATATCAGCTCGGTCTGCAATGTCGTTCATCGTAATGTGCTCAAAATCTTTCTCTGCCATCAGTCCGATAAAAGCTTCGAGAATGGCTTCCCGTGTTTTGCGTATTCGTCTGTCCATAAGTTCCCTCCTCATTCCGTTGAATACTGAACAATTAGTTAGGTTTTGTTGAATAGTGAACAAATTCGGCTATTTTACCTATTGAAGCAAGTCAACAATTCCAGTATGATCATTATATCGAACGGATGTTAATTAATCAACACTTGTTGATGATGCTTAGGGCTATTTAAAAGTCAGAAATGAGGGCAAGGGCACCCGCAAGGGGATGCTTTCAGGGGGAGGTTTTTGAAAAGAGAGGAAAGGAGTAGGTAAAAAGGTCT
>CAXUIS010000368.1:0-4654 GCA_964250915.1 uncultured Ktedonobacteraceae bacterium
CAGCTTGAACTTCTCGTGTAATATTTATTTCTTCCAGGACACAGCTTCAATAGCGGACATGGTGCCTTTGAATTCCATCGCAAGTTTGAGCGCAGCATCATGAGCAGCATTCTCGGTTGTATCATCCAATAGTGCTAGCTCAATCTTTCCATAGCGGCGTTCCAGACTACGCTGAATAATGAGGTCGGTGAACCAGGGATTTTTAGGCAGGACCGGTCCATGCAGGTAGGTCCCAAAGACATTTTTGTAGAGCGCACCCTCACCACCATCCTTGCCATTGTTGCCCCAGCCAGCAAGTACCTTGCCTAGTGGTTCTGCCTTTGAGCCAAGATAGGTACGTCCACTATGGTTTTCGTAACCAACGAGCACCTGTGTCCCCGTCTCCTCGAAAGAGCATTCCAGGGCCATATGTGTCATAAAGCGCGTACCACCACCGTCCGTGTGTAGATCAAGCAGCCCAACACCCTTTAACTCAGGTCCCTCGAATGGCTTGTAGTAGTGACCGAGCAGTTGGAAGCCCGCGCATACACTCAAAAAGGTCACGTTCGCTTCAGCAGCTTCGCGCAATGATGGTCCCTTTGCCTGGATATCAAGCGAGGCAATCTCCATTTCGCGGTCGGCAGCACCATGTACGAGAATTAGATCATACTTCGTGAAGTCGGGCGTTTGTCGAACATAAATTTGCTCAACCTCGGTAGCGATGCCGCGCCACTTGCAGCGTTTCTCTATCGAGTACAGATTGCCACGATCCGCCGCCACGCTCATCAATGTTGGATAAAGATGCCCAATCTTCAACACCATACCAGTATCTTTTATATCTTTGCTCATTGTCGTTTTCTATTCCTCCCAGAAGTGCTTGACCCAGCCGCGTTTCTGCATGACGCGCCGCAGTTCGTGAGTTGGAGTATAGCCACACATAATATAGAGCGTTCCACCCGATGGAACGTTTTTCAGCGCGGCGTCAAGAGCTTCCTCACGATCATGCACAATTGTCACCTTATCGGTTGGCACCTCGGCATATTTCAAACGCATCGCAATCTCTTCCGCTTTGTTGCCGCTACACACGACATCTACAATGGTGTCGGCAACCTCTTCAATCTCCACATCCCATAGCCATGCGAAATCCTCACCATCAACAACCGTGTTGCTTGCCGCTAACAGCAAATGCTTGTCGCCAATGTGTTGTGCAATCAAGCGCAGCATTAGATTGAACGACGTTGGATTTTTCACAAAGGAGAGGTAGACCGTTTTATCGCCCGCCTGGATTTTCTCTAAGCGTCCAAAGGCTGTTTTGATACCACTCAAACCTGCTTGTACCTTCTCTTTTGAGAAGCCAGCGGCGAGTGCCGCGCCTACGGCAACCGCAGCATTGTACACGTTATGCAAACCGGGTAAAGGAATGTCGAGTTCCATCTCACCTTGTGGAGTACGCATGTGAATATGAGTGGGACCCTCGCCATCACTCGCAAGCTTGACAGAGGTGACAGCAATGTCGAGCTTCGGGAGTGTATAACCACAGTTGGGGCAGCTATAGATGCCGAGGTGTGACATATATGCCACTTTGTAGTCCAGGTCTTCGTTACACTGAATGCAGCGAATGATATCCGCCGATTGCTCCGGCACTGGTGTGCCAACTTCCATTGTTTCCAGGCCAAAGAAGAGCCTCTGAGCTTTCGCGTTCTGTCCAAAACTAGCGACCTGTGGGTCATTGCCATTGAGCAAAATGGTGGAGGTTTCAGGCAGGTTTTCAAGCATAGTGTTTAACGCTCTTGCAACCGCATAGAGTTCACCATAACGGTCAAGTTGATCGCGGAAGATATTAGTGATAACAACCACATCGGGCTGAATTTCAGGAACCGCGAGCGGAATCGTGGCCTCGTCGATCTCGAACAGCAATACATCACTATCAAGTCGCCCAAACACGTCCGCGAAATTGACGGCAACAGAGGTAATACCTTGTATCAGATTCGAGCCAGTGCGATTTTGCGAAACACGTCTGCCGTTCGCATCGGCAATAGCGGCAGTCATGCGGGCCGTGGTGGTCTTGCCATTGCTGCCCGTTATCACAATCTTCTTTGCCTTACTTGCGCCTACCACCAACTTAAGTACATTCGGGTCGATGCGTCGTGCAATCATGCCGGGAAGACTTGTTCCGCCACCGATACGAAAGAAACGACCGGAAGCACCTGCTAGTTTGCCTGCGGATATCGCAAGCGCGAGACGTGCGCGTCTTAAACTAGATGATGACGTTTTAGACGGAGCTGTAGTTGTAGAAACAGATGTCTGTTCTATTTTTGCGTTTTCTGTTGCCATAAAGTCCTCAGAAATTTTTATAGGAAAGCAGTATTCATAATAGAGAGAACGTGAGCAGTATAACAAACCCGACACATATGAGCAAGCGTACTGGTTATATTGGCGCGACAACTCAAAAGAGTAGCATGACAGGGGCAAGCCCCATAGGTGTTAACGTAAGGGTATGCCGCACATTTTTTATGTAGCTTTACATTGGTTTGATGCCATATCGCATTGAATGGTGCTGTGCTCAAATTTTTGGCTCACAATAGATGCACCGCTCGCTGTAAGCAAGCCTATCGGATAGCCAAATTGCTTTAGTCCACCATTTTGATCGAAATAACCAAGAACGGGATTGGAGACGCTATACCCTGTGTAGATATAATAGCGGCCTGCATCGGAGGTTGGTATGGTTATGTCTTTCTTGTCATCTACGAAGTAGTTCCAGAGATTGTCATAGGGAATGGGGTTGTGCAAATCGACATCATGGGGTGATATCCAGCTAAAGGTGTTAAAGCCCCAATTCATCAGGTCGCGCATATCGGTCCACCAATTGTTGGTGTGCATAACGACACCAATTAAATGATGTCCATTGCGTGTGCATGAAACGACCTGTACAAAGTTACTGCCGCCATCCCACCCTGGCTTGCCACCATCGACACCGGGATACCACCAGAGGAATTGATTACCATTAAACATATGGTGCGCGGCATGACTTCCATTTTGTGCAATATCAAAGGTTCGTGTACCATCAATTGCACGTAGTGTAGGGAGACTGAACGCATAGCGACCCATTATCGCTAAATCGTGCGCGCTCGAATAATGGCCTGTTGCCAATAGTCCGTGCGGGTTCATATAGTGTGTATCGAGCAGTCCCAAACTTCGAGCTTTGTCATTCATCATCGCCACAAAACTTGGCAGGTTCCCTGCGATAGTATCGCCAATCGCAATCGCGGCATCGTTACCGGAGACGAGCATGAGACCATACATCAGTTGACGCAATGTGTACGTCTCCCCTTTTTTAATGCCCATAACAGAACTATCAGCCGAAAGCGTACCAAGATCGCGTGCTATTGCAGGATTGATGGTCACATTCTGGTCAAGATTGCCTCTTTCGATAGCCAGTGTTGCCGTCATAAGCTTGGTGGTGCTCATCATAGGGAGATGTATAAATGGATTATGTGCATACAACGTAGTTCCCGTATCTGCGTCAAGCAAATAAGCCGAGGTCGCAAATACTGGCGGTGCAGGATGGTCAGTTTCTGGCGGAGCAATCACAAGTTCATGTGGATCGGTTTGTTGCTGCCCAACACTTTGTGAACTACCACTACCGCTACTACTCCCTGACCCAACGCCTGATATGATACCACTCGATGTACTATTATGCATGCTGTTCACGGTCACGTTAACAAGAATAGGCACAAAAATAAGTGCAAGCACTATGCTCACAGTAATCGTGACAAGCGTGCGGTTATGGCTAAAATCTTGGAGTGCCGACAAGAGTGTACGCGTCTGGAGTCGTTTCTCACGCCTACCATAACGCACATATTGTTCTTGTGGACGGCGCGGTGTTGCTCTCTGTCTTGGACGGATGGCCTCAGAAGGCCGCACTGGTCGTTGTGTGTGTTGTACCTTTGCTGAAGAAGAGCGCGGATTTGATGGCGGTTCATATGTGTAGGGGCGACGACGCTGAGGCGACACGAGAATTTTACTCGGTGTTTCTCGACGTGTAGGAGTGCGAACCTCTTCGTCTAACTCCTGTTCTAGTAAATCGTCTACCTCTGGTAGTTTGTTGGTGACAACAGGAAGCACTTGCTCCTCTTCGGCAAACCTCGATGCACGTCGTATCTTGGGCACGTTAGGATACTCGTCACTATAATAGGTATCAGCAACACTATTTTTGCGTCTCTGAACGTATGTTTGTTGTGTTGGACGTTGAGGACGCTGTTGTTTCCGCGAATATGTGTTGTCTCGTTCGTCATCGCCTAGCGGCGTCTTAGGCATCGTGCCTGCCATCCTCTCAAGGTGTTTGGTGCTTGCTTGCTATCTCTATATTGAATTCTATATTAGTACAGGTATTATACAGCAAAAAGATAAAATATGTCAGCTATAGTATTCAACATTCGTCGATGTCGTCAACATTTGCGACGAATGTACACCTATAATGGCCTTTAACCTACTTATACTGTTTAACATATAGATACGTCACCTGATGAATATTGACAACCAAAAACAGTAATCCTTCTCGGTAGGGGCAGCAATTCATTGCGCCCAAAGATGGGGGTGACGGGGCAACGCGTCGGCAACGATTCTCGCTTCCAATGCGAACCCCTCCCAACCCATCTTTGGGCGCAATGAATTG
>CAXUIS010000369.1:0-4648 GCA_964250915.1 uncultured Ktedonobacteraceae bacterium
TGGGCAGGTTCGTTGGAGCTATCATAAGCATAATACAGTTACAGGCTCCGCACCTGTTGCAACACAGATTTTGCATGCATCAGGAATTGCGTTCGCCTCGAAATTACGCAAAGTGCCTGTTATCACTATTGCCTATTGTGGTGATGATGTTGTTACAGAAGCGGATTTCCTCGAAGGCATACGTTTTTCGGCTCATCATTCCCTTCCCATTATTTTTATTTGCGAACATAGTTGTCAAAGTACATTTTCAAGCAAAAACTCTTGCTTAGCAGCGGATGCACTACCCGACACCGTGGCCCATTATACTATAGAAGGAACCGATGCGATTTCTGTCTATGAAACAATGCAGCACGCTATACAGCATGTACGCGAGGGACAGGGACCGGTTTTACTTGAAGTATTCGTAGCCCCTGCTCTATTTCCTCAACAATATAGTGACGAAGATGTACAGGACCCACTTGTCCATTGCAAACATATGCTTCAAGCGCAAGATGCGTGGGATGAAGAATGGGCAACTCAACTTCGCACACGCCTTCTTATTGAAGTCGAACAAGCTATGCACGATGCGTTACGTGATACGCAGAGATAACCAGAAGAGATAGAAGTTCTCTTCTTATAGAACAGGTTGGAGCTTTTCCGTATGCAGAACACTATTTTTCCTGATACCCTTTTCTATGGTGGAGATTATAACCCTGAGCAGTGGTCTGAAGCCATATGGACCGAAGATATGCGGCTCATGAAACTGGCTCATGTCAATATGACATCCATCAACATTTTCTCGTGGGCGATGCTTGAACCCAAACCAGACCAGTATTCCTTTGAGCAGTTAGATCACATCATGGACATGTTGGCACAAAATGGTATCGCAGCCGATCTTGCAACAGGCACAGCCTCACCGCCAACGTGGATGAGCCGTCTGTATCCTTCGATGCTGCCGGTGACACGCAATGGTAGACGCATGTCACATGGTTCGCGGCAACATTATTGTCCAAATAGTCCCGATTTTCGACGTAAATCTGGGGCATTGGTTCAACAGCTTGCCGAACGATACACAAAGCATCCCGCACTTACTATGTGGCACTTAAACAACGAGTACGGTTGTCATACCTCTGTATGTTATTGCGATAATTGTGCTGAGGCGTTTCGCGTCTGGCTGCAAGAACGCTATCAATCGCTAGAGGCTGTCAACGCCGTGTGGGGTACAAGTTTTTGGAGTCAACGGTACTATGAATGGGAAGACATTCTGCCACCGCGCGTCACACCTGCACAAAACAATCCAACGCACAGTTTGGACTACTGGCGTTTCATGTCCGACTCACTTCTTGCTTGTTATCGTGTCGAAGAGGACATACTACGCGCAATCACCCCTACGATTCCTCTCACAACAAACCTGATGGTTGGTTTCAAGCCCGTTGATGGATTCGCATGGGCACCCTATATGGATGTTATTTCGTTTGACATGTACCCTCCAATCTCCGCACAAGCATGGGAAGTTGCCTTTCCGCATGACCTTATGCGTTCACTAAAGAGTGGAAAGCCTCATCTCATCATGGAACAAAGCCCAAGTCAAGTCAACTGGCAACCACAAAATCCACATAAGCGTCCAGGGCGGATGCGTTTACATAGCTTGCAAGCACTTGCGCATGGAGCCGATGGCGTCCTGTTTTTTCAATGGCGTCAATCACAGGCAGGTGCCGAGCAGTTCCACAGTGCGATGGTACCGCACGAAGGCAGTGAGCATACGCGCATTTTTCAGCAAGTGGCACAGGTGGGAGCGGACCTACAAAAACTTTCACCCGATATCGTGAGTTCTCATGTTCCGGCTCAAGTGGCAATTGTGATGGATTGGCAAAATTGGTGGGCAGTCGAATATCTACCAGGGCCGAGTAACCGCTTGCACTACTGGGAACAACTCTTAACCTACTATCGCGCATTTCACAAGTTCAATATTGCCGTTGATGTTGTATCACCCGATAGCGATCTGAGCAAGTACAAGCTTGTGGTTGCTCCTCTGTTATATATGCTGCACTCAGGTGTTGCGAAAAACTTTGAGCAATTTGTCGAGCAAGGCGGTACCTTCTTGACGACCTTTTTTAGTGGTATCGTTGATGAGAGCGATCATGTTTGTCTAGGTGGTTATCCCGCTGAACTTCGGAAGCTACTGGGTATTCATGTCGAGGAGTTCGATCCCTTGACGCCAGAGATGACCAATCAGGTTCTTATTCAAGAAGGTGCGTTACGAGGAACTTATCCAGCAACAGTTTGGGGTGAACTTATTCATTTAGAGGACGCACAAGCACTTGGCGTCTTTACGAACGACTATTATGCTAATAATCCCGCCTTGACGGTCAACTCTTTTGGGCAAGGTCATGCCTACTATCTAGCCACACAAAGCAACAACGAATTGCTCGACAAACTCACACAGCAACTTTGCGAGCAAGCGGGCATTGCATCAGTATTGGAAGCACCCGCAGGCGTTGAGGTCACGAAACGCGTAAGAGCAGATGGGAAGTCCGTCTACTTTTTGCTCAATCACACTGAACAAGTACAGTATGTGACGTTGCCAAGTGGCACTTTTGCTTCATTGCTCGATGGGAAGGATATTACAGGACAGGTTGAGGTAGGTGCAGTGGATGCAGTAGTTTTGTTGCAGTAGCCTATAAGTTCAACCTTCATTTGTTACTCACCGCCGAAGGCGATGAGTAACAAATGAAGGTTGAACTAATTTTTCTCTTGCTAGAGAGGGATGTCCTCGCCTCCATTTGCCATCAACTGAAAGTAGACCGCGCCCATTTGCTCGGCGGAAGGGCAGACCTCATGGTTGAGCCACCAGGAGATCAAGCCGAACAACGACCCTGCTGCATGAGCCGCGATGAGTTCGTTTTTTAAAGGCGAGAAATTCTCTCTCTCCCGAGGCTCTAGCATGTACCGTTGAAAAAGTTCAGCGAAATAGGTTCTCATTAAGTTTCCTATGTTGATCGGTCCCGTTTCTTTCAGCAGAGCCTGATACAACTGCTGCCGTTGTGCTACATGTTGGAAAATGCGGATGAATCGAATAGAGTAAGGACATATTTCTTCGGCACTCGGCTCAACATCGAGTTGGAGTTCATGCATGAGTGTTTTGACACTCGCCTTTAGAAGCTCCTCTTTATCCTGATAATGAAGATAAAATGTGGTTCGCCCGATGTTAGCTCGTTCCGTGATATCCTGAATCGCAATCCCTTCATACCCCCGTTCGATAATGAGCAGAAACAACGCATCATGAAGCAACTGTCGTGTTCTCTGAATACGTCGGTCTACAGGTTGGTCTTGTATACTCTGCATTGTTCCAGCACGGCTAAAAAAACATTTTCTGTTGTTTGATTTGGAAACATCGTTTATATCATTTTTGACCTGTTCCACTGTTATTCCTCCATCTCTTAATGAACACTTTCTATTGTTTTGTTCGGCAAAATTTTGTAGGGCAGTTATAGCTTGAGTTTTGTCATCTAGTTATGTTACGATAAATTCAATGAAAAATAAACAGAGTGTTCAGTAGTGACTGTACTGTCAGCAAGTATAGCATACTCATGTTCACCGTGAAAGAAGCGAAGAAAGTATATGAATACTGTATCGAAGTACTCATTAAAGATAATAGTTTGAGAGGAAACTCAAGAGGAGATTTAAAAGAATGGGCACGATCTGGAATATGCAAGAGAAGACCGCGTTAGTAACGGGAGGAACTAAAGGGATAGGTTATCAGACAGCACTTGGGCTAAGTACTCTTGGTGCCACTGTGATTCTTGTTGGTCGTGATGTAACACGTGGAGATGCCGCAGTTGCCAGCATACAGCAGTCCACGGGCAATACAAAGATTTCATTTCTACAGGCAGACCTCTCGTCTCTTGCCGAGGTCCGTCGTCTAGCGGAGCACATTATCACTCACTATTCGCAGTTGCACGTACTTGTGAACAATGCGGGCGGTACCAATGCTCAGAGGAAAGTGACTACGGATGGTCTGGAAGCAACCTTCGTGACAAACCACTTAGCATCCTTCCTTCTGACGAATCTGCTACTTCCCGTACTGGAAGCTAGCGCACCTGCACGGATCATAAATGTCAATTCGATACAGCATCGCTCTGGTCACATCGACTTTGATGATCTGCAATCTGAAAAAGACTATAACATGATGCATGCCTATCAGCAGGCAAAACTCGCAAATCTATTCTTCACCTATGAATTAGCACGTCATCTAAGTGGCACTAATGTGACCGTAAATGCGGCTGATCCTGGTGGTACTCTCGAAGGGACCAAAGCCGTGCCGTTACCCTTTGTGGTTCGGCTCATCCTGCCTCTCTTTTCACACTGGTTGACAACTAAACATGCAGCACAGAGTTCGATCTACTTAGCGTCCTCGCCAGATGTGGAAGGGGTCACGGGCAAGTACGTGAATTTCCGCAAGAAGATCGTGCGCTCATCACCAGCCTCCTATGATGAGGCTACTACTGAAAAAGTGTGGCGCGTTAGTGCAGAGTTAACTGGTCTGGAGCAGAAGGACTTGAGTTACAGAGCATAATAGCATTGTCAAATTCGATTTAGCCGTATAAAGATGATGCCAGCAATTATGAAAATTGCTGGCATCCGTTTCTCTATTCGATCATACCGAACA
>CAXUIS010000370.1:0-4645 GCA_964250915.1 uncultured Ktedonobacteraceae bacterium
CCCAACTGTTTTTCAACGAGCACATGTTTACCAGCAGAAATAGCGGCTAGCGCAATCGGGGCATGAAATAGGGTAGGAGTAGCGACGACCACCGCATCGACGGCTGAATTCTGCAAAAGTTCTTCATACGCTGAAAATGTGTGCTCCACCTTGTACTCTTTCGCACGTTGTTGCAGACGTTCGCTATCGTTATCGCATAGAGCCACAATCTCTGCATGTGGACTGAGGCTTAGTCCAGGCAAATGAACTTGGCTACTGATGCCGCCAACGCCGATCACGCCAATGCCTACTTTCGACTTCTGCATCGTGTATTCCTTTCATGCTTGCGTCCTTCGCGCGCGCTATTCTCCCCAAACAATGATTTGAGGTTGACCAGATTGTGCGCAATCATAGATGCCGCGTACACAGGAAAAGTTAAAGAGAGCTTGCTCATTCACGACTGCTGACGAAGGCTGCCCTAGCATATACTGATAAAAATAGGATAAAGGTTTCTCGCCAAATTTCAGCGCATCGAGTCCAGGAGGTAGAAACGACACCGTTTTGCTCTCAATCAATCCATTCTTGTCATAGTTATGCGTCAGTATTATATTGGCACGCGGCATAGGCCAGTTCCAGCGAACAGATCCCTCCAATCCTTCTATTTCAATGAACGATTGATTATCGCTATGAGTACAGGATGCCCGATCATACGTCATCATGAAGGTCTTGCCATCCGCGAGGGAATAGCGGAGTGTTGCTCCTGCCTGTTGCTCAACATCAAAGACGGTTTCAGGTGGAAGATGCAGGGCTGTCTTCGGGTTCGCGGTCCAGGCACTCAGTATCTCTACACGTTCTGGCTGGAACAGATTATTGAGCACAGTGAACTCATAAGGAGCACGATCCATTAAGGTGCCCCCACCGCTTTTTGTGGAATCGAGGAACCAGAAGGTTCCAGGCTGATACTCAATTCCTGGTCTATTGCGCTGTTCACGGCTGGTAAAGCGTACATGATAAATCTCTCCCAGCGCGTGCTCATTCAGCAAATGTTGTGCTTCCTCCGCAGGAGGCCAATGTAAAAATCTGACGCTACAACACCCCAGCAGGCGGTTATACTTTTTCGCCGTCGCCAACATTTGGCGCGCCTGTATTCGATTCATGGCTAAAGGCTTCTCGCACAAAACGTGACGACCTGTCGCTAAAGCTGTACAGGTTAATTCATAGTGAGCAACTGGCGGAGTAGCAACAACAACGATATCGGTATCCTGCGCTGCTTCCACCAGCATTGTTTGAGCATTATCGAACATACGGGCCTGAGGATAGTGTGTGCCGAAATCTGCCAGCACCTGTGGATTGAGGTCTGTCACTGAGAGGATGACCTGTTCCGGATCTGGCAATGTACGTATCGCATCTGCATGTACGTGTGCGATCCTGCCAGCACCAATAAGATAGATTCTTTGTTGCATGTGTACGATTTCTACCTTTATTTCAGAAAACACTTTTTACTGTGTCTTCTCGCCTCTTACGCTTGTGGTTTCTGATTCCCTTGCCGAAATTGCCAGTCATGCTGAAAGAGATCAAAGAAGGCACCCTCGCTTGGATGCTCAGCAATAAAGTCCTCATTCAGCTTCACGCCAAGACCGGGGGCAGTAGGTAGAGGGAAACATCCATCAGCCGCATCAACCTCAGGGACACCCTCGGCAACTCCTTTGACCCAAGCGTCCGCAAAATCATTGAAATGCTCTTGAGTCTTGAAATTTGGAGTACATGCTGCCAGATGAAGTGCTGCCATTGTTCCGACTGGCCCACAGACGTTGTGCGGAGCGATCATCATATAGTAGGCATCAGCCCAAGCAGCCAGTTTTTTTGTAGCGAGAATTCCTCCATAATGAGTAATATCTGCCTGTACAATGTCCGCCGCCTGAAGCTCGAATAACTCGCGGAACTCGTAGGCCGTATGCATGCGTTCGCCAGTAGCGATGGGAATACCAAGTGGAGCGACAGCCGTACTAACTTTCTTGAGAACGGCGAGGTTCTCTGGTGGCACAGGTTCCTCAAACCAGCCAGGTGAGAAGCGTGCCAGTTCGTGAATCAAGCTAATCGCCGTGGGAGCGTTGAAACGTCCATGCATCTCAACGAGAATATCAATATCAGGGCCAACTGCTGACCGCACCGCTTCAATCAAATCAATTGAGTGATGTTTCTCTTTGCGCCCCAATTCGTAAAAACCGGCCCCAAATGGGTCTACTTTCAGGGCACGATATCCACGAGCAGTCACCCTCTGAGCGGCAACAGAAAACTCTTCCGGCGTCCGCTCCACCGTATACCAGCCGTTCGCATAGGCGGGAATGCGTTCACGCACCGCTCCACCAAGCAATTGGTAGATGGGAACGCCAAGGGCCTGACCCATAATATCCCAGCATGCCATCTCTATCACGGCAATCGCGGACATCATAATTTCGCTGGCACGCGCAAAATCTCTGCGGAACATGCGTTGAACAAGGTCTTCAATTCTCATTGGGTCCGATCCCAGGATATGATGCTTACTTGCTTCCTGCAAATAGCCCAGCAGAGAGTCAGTATGGTTGACCATGCGTACTTCGCCAACGCCCCGCAATCCTTCGTCTGTCTCGACAATGACATAGGTGAGACTGCGCCACGGTGTACCAAGCACGAGTGGTTTGATGGCACTGATTTTCATACGCTCCGCCTTTCCCGTTTAGCCTACACGCAAGACGATTTTGGTTGCCGCAACTCGACCATCGACAAGCTCTGCAAAAGAGGATGGTCCGTTAGCGAGGAGACGCTCCTCTAGCCAGTCGGTTCCTTGTTGCAGAAGTCCCTGCGTAAGGAGGTCGAATGCACGCTTGAAATCGCTCTGATCGTAGCTGAAACTGCCACGAATAGTAATTTCTTGACGCACAACATAATTCGCGGCAAGTGAAGAGGTTTCATCATGTAAACCAATAAAGACGACATTGCCACCTGGAACAACGGCTTGCACTGCTTGAGCACGTGTCGTACTCGCTCCTACCGCGTCGATAACCGTATCAACACCGCCGGGAGTAATTTTCTGGATAGTGGTCAGCACATCGCGCTCCTGCACAGAAATTGTCTCGCTGGCTCCCCACTGTTGAGCAACCTTCAGCCGCGACTCCGAGAGATCGCTGACATAGACGCGCTGAATCCCTTCGGCCTTTGCTGCTATTAGGGCGAAAAGACCGATTGGACCTGCACCCAATATCAGCAGGCTCTGTTCGGGACGTACCTGTGCCTGTTTCACCGCACGTAGTGAGCAGGCTAGTGGTTCTGTTAATGAGGCGATAGTCTCTGAAAAATTGTCTGGAAGAGGATGACATTGCTTCGCAGGCACGGCAACAAATTGTGCGAATGCTCCTGGTCGATGGGCACCGATGAGTTGTCGCTGACGGCAGAGATTTGTAAGACCTGCACGGCAACGATCACATTCTCCGCAGGTAATGAGTGGATTGAACGTGACGCGTGTTCCGACGCGTGCCGGACTTCCATCAGCGAATGTTCCCCCGCTAGTTTGAATAACTTGACCTGCCGCCTCGTGACCCATAACGAGAGGTGGTACGCGCAGGCTGTTTTGACCTAAGTATCCGCTCAACTCAGAGCCACAAATGCCCACAGTGCGAACGGCCATGAGCACCTCACCAGAGCCTGGTTCGGGTATCGCGCTATGCTGTATCTCCATCGCACGCGGTCCCAGCCAGACGAGACTCTCCATCTGTTTCGTTGTACTCATTCCCATTGCTCCTTTCTCCATAACTTCTCTATAGTTTAGAGTGTTACATTACACTAGAATCGTGCTTCAATTGTTGTTCTACGTGTTCAAGATGGACTAGCATGGCTCGGTGTGCTACTTCTGGCTGGTGTTCACGAAGTGCTTGAATGATCCTCTGGTGATCTTGAATGGTTTGTTCGACCACTCCCGGTAATGTGGCGGTACGTTTACGGCTGGCTTTTCCAAGACTGCGCAAGCTACTCATGAAGCGTTGCAAAAGTGGGTTGCGTGCTGCTATAGCGATAATTTCGTGCAAGTCGAGGTCAGCCTGTAAATACGCTTCGTAATCTATGAGACCCATTCTGGAACGCGAGAGGCATTCTTCCAGTTGAGCTATTTCTTCTTCGGTGATGCGCTGCGCCGCAAGTGCGCAAATGGGAGGTTCTAGTGCTTTGCGTGTTTCAAATAACTGTACATACGTCGAGTCGTCAAGTGAGAAGACAAAATCCAGATGCTCTACAAGCTTGGCAGGTTCCAGTGCAGTCACATAGATACCGGACCCATGACGGAGATTGATAATACCCATTACCGAAAGTGTGCGTAACGCTTCGCGCAGTGAAGGACGGCTTACATCCATCATTACCGCGAGATCGCGCTTAGGAGGTAGTTTATCTCCTGAGCGTAGCTTCTTCTCACGTATCATCGACAACAGTTGAGCCACGATGTCTTCAGCGACTGCGCTCTTGGAAACAGTATGAAACGATGGTTTCTGCACTCTTCCAACGCTCCATTTCTTAAATTGGTAAGATGACTTGTCCAAAGCGTAACATGTACAATCGCTAGCTGTCAAGGAAATCATTGACCAGAACAGGGCTTTCCAATTCTAATAAAAAGAACAGAGAACCGAGAGGAGGTGAACAA
>CAXUIS010000371.1:0-4643 GCA_964250915.1 uncultured Ktedonobacteraceae bacterium
TATGGGAGGGGCATCCCCTTGCGGGTGCCCTAGTCCCTACTATATTACAACTTCGGTTGCACATAACAACTTGTATTTGCCCCATCTTCCGCGTTGGGTGCGACTAATGAGAATGTTTGATCTCGGCTTAGCACGGTATGAAAGTACTTACCTGTTGTCTTGAGTGCGGCGCAGTCCCCTGGCGTTGGTAAAATGGTCACGTCCATATCGGGATAGGTACCTGATTGACGCTGTACCAACAGGTTATAGGCATCGTGTCCCATTGGTGGCACATACCACGAAAGAGTCAACGTTGCATCACAATTCTTTGGGATAAGAACCCATCCTGCATACATGCTGCGCTGGGCTTCATCGCTGATCATGTTCGTTGGTGGTCCTTCCTTGTTTAGTGGATGATTACGCCCATTATTAGGGTCAGTAATCTGGTTTGTCTCGACCATTGGGTCACTCTGGTTAGCGGGACACATCAGGTCGCCGTCACCATAAGCATCATACATTGGACAAGCTCCAATACCTGCATATGTACTGCAATAGGGCTGGCCTAATTGTTCAAAGCCGTTACCCCCTAAAAATTTCGCGTTGGGCGGCACGTAGACGCGAACATAGTCATGATAGGTGTCAGGGCCATAAATTTGGTCTATCACATGATAGACAAGGTGTATCTGTAACGCGTGTGTCGCTCCACCGTTTGCATCAAGCGTTACCGTGTCGTGCAGACGCGTCTGCACATACTGTGACCCTTTATTCGCGCTTACGTTGGACTGTACAACGAAGAGTCCATCGTGCGTCGTTGAACGGTCTATCACAGCTGCCGCATCATATTTAACGAGTAAATTTTCGATTTGTGTGTTTGTCACAAACACCTGTAAATCTCGCGTCTTCAAGGCATGCAACATCTCATCCGCGATACCGATTAAATCGCTTACCTGTGCATGCTTAACTTTATCCATCAACAACTTGGTCACACGACCTGTGAACAGCTTGCGGGCCGCATCAGGATTATAAACACGCTCAACGATTTCCTCCTTACGGATGCCTACGTTGTCTAGTTGATAGTAGTGCAATTTACTTTCAACGTTCGTCGCAGTAATTGTTTCATTGTATCCAGGCACATAGATAGGTCCTGTTGCAGCAATGACACGCGAGATGAGGAAAGGCGAAAAGTTAATCACGCCATCAACTGAATGCTGAAACTCGTACTTGTAGGTATTGATTGTGAGACGTGCCGACGTAGGAAAGTCGGCGGAGAGATTCGAGTCACGCAAGCCCCAGTTTGCGATAGGCCACCAGGACTGATACGCTGCTGGCGGCACTTTGCCATTGTTGGGTGCATTGTCTGCATATTCAAACAGGGCGATATTTTGTAGTTTGAACGGTCCCATACGTCCACCGTTCAACGAGAGTTCGCCGAACTGTCCCGTGAAACCGCCAGTAGCACGTAACTCTGCACGGTCCAGTGTTTGAATCAGGAAGGTACGCGGCTGACCAACACCGAGTATCCAGCCCATTGCATCCATAAGATTTTGTGCTTGTGACATATCGGTCACAGCTAATGGTATGAGTTGGACTGCTTGCATAATTTGTTCACGCTGTGTATTGCTAATGGGAAAGATATCAAGCGAGAGTGACGGTGTTTGTGCCTGGATATCCTTCATTAAGGGCAAGCTATATTGTATGACTGAGCGCGCTTCCGACAGCATAGCAGGTGTAACCAGTGGTTGTGACGACGCAGCAAGGAGCGAACTGTGCAACGCAGGTGCGAAATCTATCGCCATTTTTGCCAGTGCCTGCCCAATATCCGACGCATCAGTTCCAATTTGGCAGAGCGCGAGTGCCGAGGCAACATACTTCGGGAAGCCACTTCCAGCAGCCGTAACATAGACATTCTGCGTAAGCTCTGAATGTAGTATTTTGAAGTCGTTACGCGCGCCCTGTAGTTCTGTCTGCACCTGATGTAATTTAGTGATATCCAGGTTGGTTGGATGTGCTTTAAGGTCATTGGCGAGTGTACGCACATGCAGCAGGTGTTGTACACCGCTATAACCATGACTGTACATTGCATACATACTCATACTATCTGCGATGCTAAAAATAGTGGGAAGAATCATACCGAGCAGAAAGATAAGCAATAAAAATTTTGCACGCGCTGAATGCGGCGGTAGTGGTAATATTCTTTGTGTAACAGGTGCTACAGGTCTCACAGGTGTAGCTTGTCCGACTCTCGGCGGCATCGAGGCTGAAACAGGTTCACGTCTCCCTGAAAATGAATTGCTATATGGACTTGATGGCGGCGGCGGCATTATCGCGGGCTGTGGTCGCGCCGCCATTACGTGTCTTTGTACACTACTCTGGCTCGCTATCGCAACATGCTTCAAGCTATCAACTTTGAACTGCTTCTCCTGACTACGAGGATCGACTCTTGGGTCGGTTGAAGGAAAACTTGTTGCCCCCCTTTGCATATCCGCTAACATAAATGGAGGAATTTGAGATTCGCCTTGCTCTTGAGCCGTCATAGGCGATATACCGCCACCTATTGAACGTGCATATGGATTGAGATTTGTGTATTGAGGATGTGCAGGGGGAGTGTCGTTTTGTACGGGCGCGCCAGGAACAAAAGGCGGTCTAAATAATCCTTTTGATGGATGCTTCGTTGAAATTCCATTGCTTTGCCCTGAATCTGGCATACCAGACGGGTTCGATATATCAGACATACAACCCCTTTATAGACGGAAAACAAGTGTGAAATGTAGATGTATATTGGTTTTATATATGGCGTAGAGTGTATAAGGTCTTATTATTTATAACGTACTATGGTGTGGTTTGTTTCTTTTTGTATCTTCTGCCTACCCATTTATCTCATTGACGAACTTGTTTAAAAATTGGGCAAGCTCATGACAGGGCAAGCCCTGTCACTCCTATACACGAACACGCGGTCCTGCTGTACAGTGGTAGGTAGTATAGGAGTGACAGGGCTTGCCCCTGTCATGACAACCTTAATTACTTTCGAGCAGTCTTGTTTCGGGGATATGATAAAATAAGGTCTATGCTAAGAACACTTACTGCTACACGCTATGTGACGCCGTTACGAGAAGGTGGTTCTCTGCCAGCAATTGTCGAGGCAGAGGATGATGGCTTGTATGTCCTCAAGTTTCGTGGCGCGGGTCAAGGCCCAAAATCGCTGATCGCGGAACTCGTGGCGGGCGAGATTGCACGTGCACTCGGCCTTATGGTGCCGGAGATCGTGTTTATGGAGCTGGATGTTGCCTTAGGACGTAACGAGCCGGACTACGAAATATATAACTTAATCAAGGCAAGCGTAGGTCGCAATCTCGCGCTTGACTACCTGCCGGGATCGCTCACGTTTGATGCGATAGATGCGCGTCTGGTTGACCCATTGTTGGCGTCGTCGATAGTCTGGTTCGATGCCTACGTCTCCAATGTTGATCGCACGCCGCGCAACACTAACATGCTCTTCTGGCACAAACGCCTGTACTTAATCGATCATGGTGCGTCGCTCTATTTTCATCATACGGGCGTGAACTATCTGGAACGGAGCCATTCACCCTTTGCCCAGATCAAAGATCACGTCTTACTGCGTGTCGCTACGCAACTTCCAGAGGCCGATACAGTACTCAAGAGCCGTTTGAACGAGTCTTTGCTTGAGGGTATCATCGCAGCAATTCCCGATGAGTGGCTAGGTGAAGACCCGCTTTTTGCCACAAAAGAGGAGCATCGCGCGGCATATCTCGCGTATCTACTGGAACGTTTGGCATTCTCGCAGGTTTTTGTAGAGGAGGCTTTGCATGCACGCGCTAGCCTCGTTTGACTACGCCGTTGTACGCGTTGTGCCACGCGTCGAACGTGGAGAATTTCTCAACGTCGGCGTTATTCTCTTTTGTCGTCCACGCCGCTTTCTCCACACGCGTATCGCGCTCGATGTGCAACGTCTGAGTGTGTTCGCGCCCTCGCTCGACATAGATGAAGTGCAGTACCATCTCGACCTGCTCGTTCGCGTCTCCACTGGTGGCAAAGATGCTGGCCCCATCGGAGAACTCTCGCAATCCGAACGCTTCCACTGGCTTGTTGCCCCACGCAGCACCATCATTCAAACCTCACCCATGCATAGCGGTTTGTGTGCAGACCCCGAAAAGACGTTGGAAGCGTTAATGGAGGAGTTGGTGCATGTGAAGCGGTAAGATACACAACTTGTGGTGCTCAATTATGGGATGGTGGGGAAACGTCAATTGTAGGGTTCTAATTCTATTACACTCTCTGGGCAATTGCAACTGTTCGAGGACGCATGCAACGTTACGTCAATTCCTTCAACATAGTGAATCGCCAACAGGGTGTGCTGAAGCAGACCCGTACAGGGGTTGTACACATTCCCCCCATACACATCAGGATAAGAATTGTAGAGATTACGATGAAGAAAAAACAGAGTGCTGAGAGCATGACAGGGGCAGAGCACCTGTCATGTTCCCATAGCTCGACACGTGATTATAAACACAGCTTTTCTTATCCTGATGCGTATGGGGGTTGTACACATTCCCCCCATCAGCATACGTGTAATACATAGCGGAAGCTCATTACAACTCATATAAAGAAGAGGTTTAGTTACAATATGGTACAGAAACTTACGGGCA
>CAXUIS010000372.1:0-4638 GCA_964250915.1 uncultured Ktedonobacteraceae bacterium
GGCATGTGCCGCACTGCGGTTATTAAGCGTACAGACTGCGAGAACTGATTGGTACGAGGAATTGTTGTACGCATAATAACCCTTTCTTGGACAGGTGCTCTGCTCCTGTCATGAATCCCATATATTAAGTTTCCAGCACAACGCGAACCTTTCGGGTAAGCTCGTCTAAGTCAAAAGGCTTTTGCAGAAAATGTGTCTCAGTGTCCAAATGGAAGTCTTGACCTAAATGATCGGCGAGATAACCACTCATGAACAAAAATTTGGTTGTGGAACCAGATTGTGCAAGCATCTTGTAAAGGTCTTTGCCACCTAACTTTGGTGTCATCATGTCTGAGACGATAAGTTCTATCCTCGTATCACCACTTTCAACCAGGTGCAGTGCATCTTCTCCGTTGCTTACGCTTATAACCGTATAGCCATACTCTTGTAGCACTTCTTGCATGAGTTCACGTAAGTCCTGATCGTCCTCTACGAGCAAAATCGTCTCGGTTCCTTTCTGCGTTCCAAGTTCGACTTCTGGCTCTTTTTGTGGTGTAAGGGGAGTATGATCGACGGCTGGTAAATAGATATGGAAGCTCGTACCAGTACCGAGTGTACTTTCGACGTTGATAAAGCCTTTATGCTGCCCAATAATGCCATGTACTGTCGAAAGACCAAGACCAGTACCCTTTCCCACCTCTTTAGTTGTAAAGAACGGTTCAAAGATGCGATTCCGTGTCTGCTCGTCCATTCCAGTACCTGTATCGCGTACTGTTACCTCTACATATGTCCCAGCTTGCTCCGCCGTTTGCATCTGTCTAGGTGATGTGTTGAGCATTGTGTTTTGGACTGTAATAAATAGCTGGCCTCCGTTGAGCATGGCGTCACGCGCGTTAATGCACAAGTTTAACACAACTTGCTCTATCTGTACTTTATCTGCGAAGACAGTTTGTATGTCTGCGGCAGGCGTAAATACTATCTCAATATGCTCATCAATAACCTTTTTGATGAAATCCAGTAAGTTTGCCACAATATCATTGACATCAACATATGCTGGTTCAAGGACTTGATGCCGCGAGAATGCCAGCAATTGACGTACCATTTGCGCTGCTCGCAGCGTACTTTCACGCGTACGCCGCAATCCTTCATACACAGGATGAGTGGCTTCAACCTTTGACAAACTCTGATCGGTATAGCCCAGAATGCCCGCAAGAATATTGTTGAAGTCATGCGCGATTCCGCTCACGAGTTGTCCCAGGCTTTCCATCTTTTGTGCTTGCCGGACTTGCTCTTCCAAGTGTTTGTGTTCGGCAATTAATCTTGTTTTCTCAAGACTTTCCTTAATGGCAAGAGGTAGGCGGTGCAGTTCTCGCTTCAGCACGTAATCGCTGAGGCCCGACTTCATACCCTCAGTTGCAATTTCTTCACTACCAGTATCTGTCACCATGATAACAGGAAGCAGAGGCAAATGTGCTTTAATTGTCTGCAATAACCAGAGGCCGTCAGTCCATTGTAGGCGGTAGTCCGTCAGTGCAAGATCAAAATTCTGTTGTGTGAGTGCCTCATCCAGATCGCTGCGACGGATAACCTCGACGAACTCAACATCTTGAAATTCTTTTTGTACTCTTCTCTGAATGAGCGCACGATCATAGGGGCTATCATCAATCATCAGAATTTTCATCATACGTTTGGTCTCCTTAGTTCAAACCAGAATGTGCTTCCCTGTCCCGGAAGAGATGTAATACCTACAGAACCGCCCATAATGTCTATCGCCTTGCGTACCGTTGCCAGTCCGAGACCTACACCCGGAAATTCTTCGACTCCATGTAGGCGCACAAACGGCGTGAAAAGACGTAGTTGATTTTCAGGGGTGACGCCAATACCGTTGTCTTGAACTTGCACGCGACAATTGTGATGTATTACGTTGGCAGAGATGGTCACGATAGGAGTGGTCTCTGTAGGCACAAACTTGAGGGCATTGGAGAGAAGATTGGTCAGCACCATTTTTAGCAAGATAGGATTGGCTTCGACTGCTGGCAAACTGTCTTCGATATGTATCTGAGCATGACGTTCTTTCATTTGTTGTTGTAGAGTACGTAAACAACTTTCAAGGACAAGATGCATCTCTACTGGTAGTATCTCGATTTCCTCGCGGCCTATACGTGAGAAACCAAGTAGGGCTGTAATCAGGTGTGACATTTGCTCTGTTGCTGACTGAATTAAGCTAAGGTAATGCTTACCTTGCTCTGTCAGAGAAGGTGCCTCATCCTCAGCAATAGCCTCAACAAAGCCTGAGACCGCGCGAATGGGGGCACGTAAGTCGTGTGTCATCGCTTGGATGTATGACTCCAAATCTTCATTGCGCAACTTTATATCTAATGAGAGGTTACGTGTACGTAAAAGCGTCTCGACGCGCATTTGTAGCTCGCGCTTCTCAATAGGAATCTGCATCAGTTCGTCAATATGTTGCCTGAGGACTTCACGTTCCCTTTGTGCTGTAACAAGTAGAAACGGCAAAAATACAGGATGTTCGGCTTGTTTGCGTTGCTGTACACGCTCTCCTACGGAGTGCAGCATTGCCACGTCTATGATACAGAGGTCAAAGAGTGCATCGAGCGAGTCGAAGCTATGTGATTGTACTACCTCGTATGTGGCTGCAAGCAGTGTTGCCAGAAGGTCACTATTCTTCTTATTCTGCATAAGAAGAAGTATACGGAGCATGCTGCTTATCCTCCTAGTAGACTGCGTATAGTTGTGAGTAGTTCTTTTATCGCCAGGGGTTTAATAAGAACATTTTTTGCCCCATGCCCTAAGCTTGCTTGCTGTATAGATGCACTCTGTTTGGGCGAAATAATGATGAATGGAATATTAGTTTCTTGTAGTTGCGCACAGCGACTCCAAATGTGTTGATCGAAGCCGGTGATGTCGATGAGTGCTATGCAAAAAAGAGCTTGTGATGCTAGTGCAGTGTCAAACTCATCGAGACTTTTGACAGGATAAGTCGTATAGTCTTCCTTCGCTAGAAACTGCATCAATAGGTTCAAATTTTGCTGATTATGATTAACCGTCAATATCGGCGGTTCATTGTTCATAACTCAGCAGGCTTTCGCTCTGTGTCTACCCACTCTGGTACACCGCTCAAGATTTTACGCAGATCAGACAAAGGTCTTCCTACCTTGATACCATAGCGTGTCACCTCGATCTCGCGCAATGTTTTCTCAAAATCTGTCAGACGTTTCTTCAATACGCCGATAGCTTTGTGCATCTCCCCACGAATTTCGAGATAGCGTAGAAAGATGATGTTGTCCGCCATATAGCTAATGCCTGCCTCAGTCACGTGAAAATCGCCTGTGACGCTCTCAACTTCGTTAATCAAAAGCACCGCGATGCCTAATGTCTGTAAATACTTACTCAGTGCATGCAAATGAGGTACGAGATCGTTACCCTGTACAGAGAGACGATAGCCTGCTACACTGTCAATCATCACGATTTTCGCACTCTGCTCAGCCACATCCTGACGCACCATGTAAGCAAACTCGTCAGGCGAAAACTCAAGTGGCTCGACCTGCTTAATAAAGAGTGTGCCGCGCTCTAGCATCGCCCGTACTGGAATATTCACGGCTTCACAGCGTTGGAGTAGCGTCTCTTCGCGCTCATCAAAGAGATAAACCAACGAGTGTTCGCCACGCCCTGCTGCCTCTTTCATAAACTGAAGGCCCAGTGTTGTTTTTCCTACACCACTGGGACCGGTAAAGATTGAGACGGTGCCGCGCTCTAGTCCGCCATGCAACAGCTCATCCAGTGCTGGCACTCCAAAAGAAATGCTTTCAACATTCTGTGTAAGTTTTTGATGGTTGAGCAGCAAATGGGGAAATACCTGCATACCTTTTTCTGTTAAGCGCATCGTATGGTGTCCAGAGCGGAACGACGAGCCGCGAAACTTGGAAACACTAATTGTGCGACCCTCGCCAGAAAATGCTAACGTGAAAACACCATCACTCATAAATTGTAGGTCATCATCGGGCGCGTCATTGCTGGCTTCTGAGGTGAGAAATACGGTTGCGTGCTGTTCGCTTAGAAAACGCAGAAATGAGAGAACTTGTTTATGAAATTGAAATGCATCATTTGAGAGATAGCGAAATTGTGTTATCGAGTCAAGAAATATACGCTGAGGTTGAAGCCGTTGTACCTCTTCAATAATTTTTTGTGTGATAGGTTCGCGTTCGACCTCTGTTGGCGAAAAGATATCGTAACTTTCCATAAGCGTAAATGCAGAGGCATTGGGACTCAGGTCAAGAAAATGAACATTTGTGAGGTCTATACCAAGCTGTGTTGCATTTGAGCGTATCTGCTCTACCGCTTCTCCGAGCGTAATAAGCAATGTACTTTCGCCCCTAGCTGCACCCGTAGCGAGAATATGTAGGCCGAGCGTTGTCTTGCCGGATCCAGGTCCTCCACGTAAAAGGTAGGCACGTCCAGGAAGACAGCCACCATACAATACCTCGTCTAGCCCCTCTACACCTGTAGATAAGCGAGGAGTAGCAATCGAGGTGCTAACACGTACAGGTTGATGGTCCTGGGCAGAACCATTGGTAGCTTTTTTCTTTGTGTCTTCCACAATACGTTCCTCTTTTGAGTTAATATGGCACAGCCGTAACT
>CAXUIS010000373.1:0-4630 GCA_964250915.1 uncultured Ktedonobacteraceae bacterium
CAATGAATATTGTAAGGTCCAACGAGCCATAGGGCAAGCTTAACCACCTCAATTCAAATGCTGCGACAAGTAAGAAGAGCAGGCCAAATGGTACTCCTTGCAATCCGCGTAGCACAGCGTAATTTTTCGTGACGATATGTATACGCCTGAGTTCTTGTAGTCTTTGCTTCGGTACGATCATATCCTGATCCTTCTCTGAATATCATGCAAATTACTTTGCGATGCAAACCTCTTTGTAAGAGTAGAATATTGGAGTTGTTTTGTCAAGAGTGTAGACAATCAAAACGCAGGGAAACGTAAGGATTTTCTGTTTTCGGACATGCGTTATATGCTACTATTAGTATGTTATCGTTTAGTATGTTATCGTTCCTTATGAATGGTGGAATGGTGGTAGGAACCAGATTTGTTGCGTCCGAGGCCAGGGCACCCGCAAGGGGATGCCCCTCCTATATGGGAGCACACATGGGAGGTCCCATATGGGAGGAGCATCCCCTTGCGGGTGCCCTTATTGAGTAACTTACCAGGAGAACACATAACCACATGACAGCAGCAATTACTATCCTGGGCCTCGGTCCGGGTTCCATACATGATTTGACGTTACAGGCGCGTACTTTGCTGGCACAGGCCGCAGAACAGCAACAGACGGTGTATTTTCGTACCGTTATTCATCCAACCGTTGAACCTCTCAAGGCAGAATTACCAACCCTACATATCACCTCGTTTGACTCGCTGTATGAGGAGTCAGCGGATTGGAGTACGCTCTATCAGCAAATCGCCGATGAGGTGTGTACGCTGGCAGAACAGCACCCCATTATCTATGCTGTGCCTGGACATCCATTGATTGGTGAGTCTTCGGTACAAATCGTGCTGCGACTCGCTAAAGAGCGCGCATTGAGTACCACTGTCGTTGCAGGACTCTCGTTTGTTGAACCTGTATGTACTGCCGTTGGACTGGACCCGTTTGATGCTGGCACACAACTACTTGACGCGACCACGCTCGCGGCCTTACGTCCTGATGAAATCGCAGGTAAAGTTATTCCAACGATTCCTCTGCTTGTCACGCAGGTCTACAATCGGCGTCTTGCCAGTGAGGTCAAGCTTGCCTTGAGCGAATGCTATCCTGATGAGTGGCCCGTAAAGCTAGTGCGTGCGGCTAGTGTTACCTCTACTGAAACTGACGCCGAGGAGACGGTTATCGAGATGCCATTGTATGAGCTTGACCGCAACACCTACGCGAACCACTTGAGTACACTGTATGTTCCACCTACTGATGAGATGCAGGCGTTGCGTCTCCCCGAAACTCTGCGTTACCTCATCATGCGCTTGAGACGAGACCCCGACGGGTGTCCGTGGGACCGTGCACAGACGCATGAGACACTGACACGCTACGTCATTGAGGAGGCGTATGAGGTCGTCGAAGCACTTGAAGAGAACAACATGGACAAACTCGCCGAAGAGCTTGGCGACCTGCTTCTGCAAGTCTATCTACATGCTGAGATCGCGCGGCAGGCAGAAGAATTTACGCTGGGCGATGTCTATGAACATATCAATGCCAAGATGATTCGGCGTCACCCGCATATCTTTGGGAATGTCGAGGTGAGTGGTGCTCATCAGGTCGTGCAAAATTGGGAGGCCATCAAGCGCGAGGAACGTATTCAGGCTGGCAAGGACGTGCAACGTGAAAGCATTCTCGACGGTGTGCCACAAGCATCACCCGCGTTGATCATCGCGCAAGAATACCAGAAACGTGCGGCGAAAGTCGGCTTTGACTATGACACAACTGAGGCGGTACAGGGAAAGTTAGAAGAGGAGTTACAAGAACTCTGCGCGGCCAATACACCGGAACATCAGCTAGAAGAGATGGGTGATGTTCTTTATATGGTAGCACGACTGGCACGGACATATAAGATCGACGCGGAAGAAGCGTTGCGTAAAGCAAACCGTAAGTTCTACCATCGTTTCCAAGCAATGGAAGAGACTGCACGAGAACAGGGACGCGAACTTACGTCGTTCAGCAAACCGGAGTGGAGCGCGTTGTGGCAGAGGGTGAAGACATCTTCCAACGCATGATAAAATGTTCTTATGCGAAACGAATTACTCTCCTGGTTTGCTCGTGAGGGCTTGCTACTGACGGATGCTATACTTGCGTCGCAGGATGGAGATGATGATGAAATCAAAATTACCGTCAAGGCACCTATTGTCGCTCTAAGCCGCGTTAGCTCTGACTTCCGTGAATGCCCCGATCCTGTGCTGTTTGGGTATCCCGAATCGAGCCTGGATATGATGGTGTTGGACGATATGCACCAGTTTGTCTACCAGTGGTTTGAGCAGGCAGTAGAGGCAAATATGGCACACTGCTTTGTCTGTAATCGCCTGTTAACGGTGGACGACGACAAGCCGTGGGATGCAGTGTTTGTCACGACTGAATTATATTGCTGGCTTGTCGTCCACTTCGACTGCAAACGCTATCTCAACCGTGACTTAAAGGGGCGCAATCCGTTTGAAGTCACGACGCATCCACCCGAATTTTTTGATATGCGCTTATCATAATGAAACTGTAGGAAGACTCACGCCGTATTCGGGGAATGACGAAGGCAACAGTCTTCCTCTTTACTAAGAGGGTTGAATGGATAAAAATCAGATCGTCAATCTCCTGGAAGAGATTGCTACCTTGCTCGAACTCAAGGAGAAGAGTAGTATCTTTGAGGTACGTGCCTATCAGAATGCCGCACGCGCCCTCGGCTCTCTCGATGGCGATGTTGTGTCCCTTGTTCGTGAAAATAAGCTTAAAGGCACACCAGGGCTGGGACCAGGGACGATTAAGCGCATCGAAGAGGCGGTAGAGACAGGGCACATCACATTTTATGATGAGCTACGCGCCAATACGCCGCAAGTGAAACTCGATATGATGCATATCGCAGGTGTAGGTCCCAAGAAAATCAACGCGATCTATGAGCAACTACATGTTACAAGTATCGCCGAACTAGAGCAGGCATGCAAAGATGATAAAGTCGCACACCTGCCCAGTTTTGGTAAAAAGACGCAAGACAAAATATTGCAAGGTATCGAATTGCTCGCGCAACATGCCGGACGCTTTTTATATCCAGTGGCGGAAGAAGAGGCGGAGCAGATACATGCCGCACTTGCCACACTTCCCGGCGTGGTACGTCTGCAAGTTGCAGGCAGTTTGCGGCGACGACGTGAAACGGTGAAGGATATCGACATGGTGCTGAGTGTCGCAGACGATGCGAGCGATGAGACACGGAGCGCGATTCTGAACTTTTTCACACAACAGCCCTCGGTCCAAGCAATCACTGGTAAAGGTGATACGAAGTCAAGCGTCGTATTAGGTAGTGGTATCGCAATGGACTTACGTCTCGTCAACGATAGCCAGTTTCCGTATACACTACATCACTTCTCAGGGTCGCGTGAGCATCATATTGCGTTGCGGCGTCGTGCTTTGAGCATGAACATTACGATTAATGATTATGGTCTCTTCAAGGGCAAAGACCCGCAAGGTGAACTCATTCCCTGTAAAGATGAGACTGATATCTATGCCGCGCTCGGTATGGAGTATGTCGAGCCTGAGTTGCGCGAAGATATGGGCGAGATTGAAGCGGCGGCCCAGCACAAACTCCCTAAATTGCTGCAAGCTAGCGACATTCGTGGTATTTTGCATGCACACTCAACATGGAGCGATGGACAAAATAGTATTCGTGAGATGGCGGAAGCGTGTATGGAACGTGGCTATTCCTATCTCGCCCTGACCGATCACAGTAAAGTCGCGGCGTACGCGAACGGACTGAACGAAGAACGCCTGCGTAAACAGGGCGAAGAGGTTGACCATCTGAACGAAGAGTTCGCGGGTCGTTTTTATATTCTCAAGGGGACTGAGTGCGACATTTTGCGTGATGGTTCAATGGATTTTGATGATGAGACACTCGCCAGCCTTGATTTTGTGGTTGCCTCCATTCATAGCAGTTTTACGCTTTCACCCGAAGAGCAGACGCAACGTATGCTGCGTGCCATTGCTAACCCCTATGTTGATGTTATTGGACATCCCACAGGCCGTATCTTGCTAGGTCGGGCAGGGTATGAGCTTGACATGGAAGCGGTGATTGATGCGGCGGCGACTCATGACGTGTGTATCGAAATCAATGCTCATCCTTCGCGTCTCGATTTGGATTGGCGGTTGGTACGCAAGGCACGTGACAAGGGCGTAAGTATTCCAGTTGATCCTGATGCTCATGCGCTTGCAGGATTGGACGTAATGCGTTATGGTATAGGAATTGCACGCAAGGGTTGGCTACGAGCTAGTGATGTCCCCAACACGCTCGAAATTGACGCGCTACAGGAGTTTCTCCGCACAAGAAGAGCCAAAAGAGTGGCCCGTAGACGCGCATAGAGGGCGAGAAACATGTCAGCAAGAGAGACATCCGAAAAGATAGGCTGTCTTGCCCCCTTTCCACAAAAAGAGTAAAGGTGTATACTTGAAAAAAATTGAATTGTTCATTAGAAAGAGGAAACATTGAAATGGCAGATAGAGTAGAATTAGAAATAGCTCCACGAGAAATTCTGGGCAAGAAAACCAAGAAGCTTCGTAGAGCAGGCATTATTCCCGCGAACATCA
>CAXUIS010000374.1:0-4605 GCA_964250915.1 uncultured Ktedonobacteraceae bacterium
CCCTTGCGGGCGCCCTAGTTTCGGTCCCAAATGTACTTTGACAGACTACTACAGAGTTTATCAATATTTATTGTGGTATAGCTTGCTTGAGCCGCGTCATCGTTTGAGCAATGCTTTCATGGTTGTTATAGACGGCTGAGCCTGCTACAAGCATGTTGGCACCAGCGTTTACCGCTAGCGGAATCGTTGCTTCGTGAATACCTCCATCAACCTCTATATCGCAGGTTAGATTGCGTTCTGTGATGACATGACGCAACTTCTCAATCTTTGGGAGCATCTCAGGAATGAACTCCTGACCACCAAAACCTGGATTGACGGTCATGATGAGTACCATATCGAGGAGCGAAAGAATATCCTCAAGCATACCAATGGGTGTTGATGGCGTCAGTGCTATGGCGGCTTTTTTTCCTAAAGACTTGATTTGTTGCACGATGCGATGTAGATGTGGCGTCACCTCTTGATGCACGATGATGATGTCGGCTCCGGCTTTAGCGAATATGGAGACAAACTCCTCAGGATTTGTAATCATCAGGTGCGCTTCAAGTGGCAATTTTGTACAGCCGCGTACAGCCTCTACGATGGCTGGTCCCATCGTGATATTCGGAACGAAATGACCATCCATGATGTCGATCTGAATGCGGGTTGCGCCTGCTACATCCGCATCACGTACCTGCTCGCCCAGGCGCGTGAAGTCTGCGGAGAGGATTGAGGGAACAATGCCAATCATTATGACTTCCTCTGAAGTTTCTCTGCTGCCGCCGTATCGAGCATCCACGTGACCTCGCCTTTTGTGGGCTGCACAATCTGGGCGGGATACTCGTCAGGTTGATACTCGCCTTCCAGTACGGCCTTCACAGCGTCTTGCTTCTCAGCACCCGTCACCAGGAAAAGAACATGTGAGGCCGCGTTAAGCAAACGTGGTGTGAAGGTCAGGCGTGGTGGAGGTGGTTTTGGCACAGTAACGGGCATGACAAGCCTCTGCTGCTCATGCAGCGAGGGCTGGTGTGGGAAGAGCGAGGCTGTATGGCCCTCTGGTCCCATGCCAAGCTGAATCAGGTCAAAGCTCGGTACGCCCTCAGAGCCAATGGTCTGTTGCATTTCTATTGTGTAGGCATACGAGGCCGCGTCGCGGTCAGTTTGGTCGGCAGGCATGCGGTGAATTTGATGAGTGGGAATAGCTATCTTGCTGAGCAGCACTTGTTGAGCCATAAGAAAATTGCTTTCGGCATCATCAGGTGGAACGCAGCGCTCGTCTGACCAGAAGATATCAACGTGTGTCCAATCAATCTGGCTGCGGTATGGTTCTTCCGCGAGCAGACCATAGAGCTTTTTCGGTGTTGAGCCGCCAGAGAGCGCGAACGTGAAGCGTCTATGTGCTGCGATAGACTCTTGAGCGATACGCACTATGTACTGTGCGGCCTCCTGGCTTAGTGTCTCGGTATCAGGATAAACAGCGATAGACATAAAAAGAACTCCTACCTACTTTATTCATGACAGTAGTTCGCGTACCTCTTGCAGCGTCTCTTCATAGAGATGATCGCGGCTGATAATTTCTAGTTCGTCATGCAAGAGTGTACTTACCTTGCGTGTTGCCGCTGTGCTCACAGTGCGTTGTGGGCGTATCTCATGTTCGAGTGCGACGGAAGTAAGGACGTGATCCGGGTTGTCTTCTCGATTGATGGTGAAGACGGCTCGTTTGCCACCAGCAGTACCAGTTATCCGAACCATGCAGAGAGAACCGGGGCGCATATCGGAACGGACACGAGGGCGAATATAGAGATTTGCTTGTGTACGGCTACTTGCTCGCGCAGGTTTACTCCCATTTGTGTTTGGTGGTAGTGCTGCAAGTGCACCTGTAGGACGTATCATGTGCCAAATGTGAGTGCCAGTAGCTGAATCATGCTCATCTTGTGTATTTGGAGTGTTGGGATCATAGTGCCAACCGAGCTGCATTTCTAGCCAACCCGCGAGCAGAAGAGCACATGTTGCATTTGGCGAAGCATCTCCTTGTTCAGTTTGTGTAGGCTCTGCAAACGGTCCAGCAGCATGTTCGATCTCGATAGTGGAAATGCCAGCGAGATAAGGTCTGTACTCTGAGGCGTCAAAGAATTGCGCGACCAGTTCACGCCAAGGAGTAATGCGTCCCCAATTGAGATCGCTCAGTCCGCTTTCTGGAAATGTTTGTGCAAGCGTTGAAAGTGTACGTATGCTCTCTTCTGGTGTTATAAAGCTGCTAGAATCAACAATGATTCTGCTACTTAATTTTGAAAGAGCCTCAAATAGTGCAGGATTATGTGGTGGATCGTTCAGCCACCACAGATAAACAGGAAGATGAGGTTTGATCAGAGGTTGCGCGATATTGGCGATAGAACGAACAGCAGAACCGTGAGCCATGAGGGTGACTTGCTCGAAGGTGTGACGTGTCACGTCAGAAATGACGGGAAACGAGCGTGTTGTGATCCACGTTGCCACCATATCGGGAGCGTCGCTATCAAGAATAAGTAGTGTGACACGGGCAATATGTGTGCTAGAGAGATCGCGTATAAGTGTGCTTGCGCGTTGTGCTGCTTCAACATCAGAAACACACACAACGAGGTTCAGCACACTGGTACGCACATTGACGTTTTGACTGGTACGTACATTGTCGGAAGACATGCGCCAAAGATGAGCTAGCTCATCATCGACGTGTGCCGTAGGTACCTGCTTCCCAGCCCAAGGTAGGCGTGGTCCTACCAAATCAGAGGTATCCTTGACCATTCACATTTCCCCTTCATCGTTATGAACGCCGTTGTTCATACTGCTATACACCATTGTAATGTATTTTCGTCAGCACGAGTCATATTGTGAAGGGCAAATGGGTACATCTATGGACGACGCCATCGATGCCCATCGCGCCAAATGAACTCATCGGCGTACTGGGGACCCCATGTGCCGGACTCATATGTCAAGATCGACTCGCGTGGCTCGTTCTTCCACTCGTCAAGGATGCCTTGTATGAACGTCCATGCCGCTTCTACCTCGTCACGTCGTGTGAAGAGCGTGGCGTCACCAAGCATACAGTCGAGGATGAGCCGCTCGTATGCCTCTGGTTGTTGACGTACAAAGGAAGAGCCATAGAAAAAGTCCATATTCACAGGGCGAATTTGTAGGTCCGTACCTGGGACCTTTGCGCCAAACTTGAGTGAGATACCTTCGTCTGGCTGAATACGCAGTGTAAGAACGTTTGGTTCCATCTGGCCCTGAGCCTCGTTTGTGCGCTTAAAGATCATAAGCGGTGCTTGTTTAAACTGGATAGCAATCTCGGTTACGCGTTTGGGAAGATGCTTGCCTGTGCGCAGGTAGAAGGGAACTCCGGCCCAACGCCAGTTATCAATATACATCTTCATTGCCATATAGGTCTCGGTTGTTGAGGTAGGTGATACCCCTTTTTCTTGCAGGTAGCCGGGAACTTGATGACCTGCAACCCAGCCAGGGCCATACTGAGCACGAATGGTATGGGTCTGTACATCGCGTCCTGCAAGTGGTTGCAGAGCGTGTAGTACTTTCACTTTTTCATCACGTACCGAGTTACCATCAAAGGCAATGGGTGGTTCCATCGCAACGAGCGTGAGCAATTGCAGCATATGGTTCTGCACCATATCGCGAATTGCCCCTGACTCCTCATAGTAGCCGCCACGTCCTTCAAGTCCCAAGTTTTCCGCCACGGTGATCTGTACGTTATCGACATAACGACGGTTCCACACCGGCTCGAATATGCCGTTGGCGAGGCGGAAGACCAGAATATTTTGTACCGTCTCTTTGCCAAGGTAGTGGTCGATACGGTAGACCTGTTCTTCCTTAAAGACTTTCCCTACGATACGATTCAACTCACGGGCTGAGGCGAGATCATGACCGAACGGCTTTTCAATAATGATACGCGTCCACCCTTTACGGTTGCGGTTCAAACCAGCCGCACCAAGACGTTGGATGATTTCAGGATATTGGCTTGGCGGGGTAGACAAGTAAAAAATGCGGTTGCCACTTGTACCGCGTTCCTGATCGAGCTTATTAAGCATCGTATTCAGCTTATCATAGCCCTCTGGATCGGTAAAGTTTGATTGTAGGTAGTGAATACCAGAGGCGAAACTATCCCACACCTGCGGATTCACTGGCTTTTGCCTTGAATACTCGTTAATGGAATCGAGTGCCTGCTGGCGGAACTCCTCATCGCTGTAGGGTCGGCGCGCAAAACCTACGACGGAGAAGCCTGCTGGCAAGGGATGCTCCAGCGCGAGACTATAAAGCGCTGGTAGTAGCTTGCGATGTGTCAGATCACCCGTTGCCCCGAAGATGACCATCACACATGGTTCTGTACTTTGTTTGATGCGTAGCCCCTCACGAAAGGGGTTGGGCGCCTCGACTACGCTTCGCTGAGGCATGAAACATCTCCTAGTATAAAAACTGTCTTGTTATAAACATTGAATATCAACTGTATTGTATGTCCCTCGAACTCATTTAGCAATACTACATGACCTTTGCTGTACGTATTTGTGGTGGGTGGGGGGGGGGGGGGGGGGGGGGGTGGTGTTGTTGGTTGGTGTGTGGTGGGTGGTGAGGATGAAAGCA
>CAXUIS010000375.1:0-4584 GCA_964250915.1 uncultured Ktedonobacteraceae bacterium
AAACAATTGATGCCATAAAACCTCCGTAACGAGGACACGATAAATCGGTCCCTACAGCTAATCAGCTTTTCCGAAGCCGAAGATGCGTCCTTGAACCAGGGAAATGACGACAATGATGAGCGTAAGAATCATAGCACCCGCGCTACCACGACCATAATCTTGATCGCTGAGTGCGACATTGTAGAGGTAGACGAGTGGCGGGCGAGCGAGAATTTGATTACCGCCTGTCATGATATTGAAAAACTCGTCGAATGCCTGGAAGCCGTAAATGATACACAACAGTAATACCGCAATCGAGGTATTGCGCAGAAGTGGGAACGTGATATAACGGAATGTTGTCCAGCCTTTTTTCGCACCATCAACAAAGGACGCCTCGTATAGCTCACGCGGAATTTCTTGTAAGCCTGCGATAAAGATAATCATGAAGATGCCGAGTTGCAGCCACAGACGAACTGTTACTAGCACCAACCAGTACCACGGCGGGTTTGTGCTTGAGACCCAGGAGACGGGAGCGGCCCCAAAGAGTCCTGTAATGGAGTTGACCAGACCATAGGGCAGACCGGCGAAGATACTCATCTTCCACACGAGCGAAGCTACAACATATGAGCACGCCGTTGGCAGGAAGAAGACCGAGCGGAAGAAGCTACGTGCTACGCTTATGCTGTTCACCAGCAAAGCCAATCCTAATGCTCCGATGAGTGTCGTTGGCACAATGAAAAGCGTAAAGATCGTAAAGGTGAGCAGTGAACCAGTAAACGATTTGTCTTGCAACATCGCTTGGTAGTTTTGTAGACCTATGAACTCAGTGGGTGTAATCGTTGCACGTGCATTGTAAAAACTAAGTATTATGCTCCAAATGATGGGCACATACACGAATATAAGCAAGCCAAGCGCGAGAGGACCAACAAAACTCCAGAATATCAGGGATGTCCTGAATGACTTTTGCCGCACTCTGCTTACGGCCTGTTGTTTTTCTGCCGCCGAAGTCAATGTCTCTGCTGATGAGACAACACTTGAGGACTTCATAGATGCCCCTCCCAATTCTTCATAATAAAGCACAATTGGACATCCACCTCGTATATGCTACGAGCGGATGTCCAACTTTCTTAGTGATATTTTTTGTCTACATGCCAAATCACTATTTAGCTAGGAGTCGAGTCAGTTCGGCCTGACACTTCTGAGCCGCATTGTGGACCTCGCTCTTCGCATTTGCTTTATTCTTAAGAACATTGCTAAATGCATCGCGTAGCGCATTATCCATTGTCGCATCCCAGGTTGGAGGCACGGCATGACCATACTTATTCAGATATTCCACAGCTTGTGCGGCAGGACCACTTTGAAGTTTCGTGGTTTTTGCGGTGGTACTGATACGTGGGGGCACATGGAAACCATAGCCCACGCACCAGTCGGTCTGAATGCTAGCACTGTCGATCCAGAGGTACTTAACGTACTGCTTAGCAGCATCAATATTCTTGCTCTTGCCATAGACCATCTCTGACCAACCGCCGAAGAAGGTAGATGGCTGTACAGAACTGTCCAATGCAGGCCACGGCACAACGCCGAAGTCATCACCAAGAGCCTTGGTGATTCCAGGCATAGCCCACAAACCTGTCCACTGCATCGCGGCAAGTCCCTGTGTGAATGCGGAGGGGTCCCACCAGAATGTTGGTGCATCAATGAGCAATGCACCAGAACTGTTTAGCTCACGGATTTTCTCATATGCGTTAGCCGTACCATCCACGTCAAAAACGATCTTATCATCCTGAATAAAGTCCGCGCCCGCACCCCACGGCGCAACTTGATAAAGAGCATCGACACCACCATCTTGACCAATATAGAGGCCCTTGATACTGTTACTCGTCAGCTTCTTAGCTGCTGCGATCAGTTCATCAACGGTGGTAGGAGGCTGAACACCAGCCTTTTGTAGCAGGCTCTTGCGGTAGTACAGTAGGCCCATGTCATTAATCATCTTAATGGCGTAGACCTTGTTATTGATGGTAAGAGGCTTGAGAGCGGTGGGGTTGAAGTCGGTCTTCACATTGGCAATAATGTCATCAAGTGGAGCAATGAGACCAGCCTTTACCTGATCGAGTGAGGGATATTGCAGTTCAAATACATCGGGTGCCCCAGAACCAAGCAGAGCCGCATTGACTTTGTTAGGATACTCGTTACCAGTGCCCGGTACCCAGCTTACTTTGACGTTCGCCTTTGTGTACTGTTTCGCGTAACGCAAGACAGCTTGTTGTGTACCAGCCTCACCATATTGATGATACCATTGTGTCAATGAAACAGTACTGCCACCACTCCCACCACTTCCACCAGTGCTACCACCACATGCCGCCAACAATGCAGCACTACCAACACCAGCCGCTGCAAGCCGCATAAATTCGCGCCGTGGCAGCTTGAAGCCTGCACTTGTTAACTCGTCTACTACTCGCTGATACTCGTTGTCCATGAAGAATTCTCCCTGTTTCTGATGCAACAGTGCATCATACTACTAGTGATGGAGCCTGTATGCTCCAGCTACATCGTTCAAGAGACGCTGGTAGTTCTTCGCATGTGCGAAAACTTGGACGCGACAAACTCTCTAAGTTTGTATAGCAAGCTGTTAGGGAAACGCTTCCCTATAGAGGGAAAATATGCGTATTAGTTATACGTACTTTTGATAGTTCTTTCTCACACAGGATTTGAACTGCGGTAAGATATACATACTGTAGAAATGCGTTATCTATAATAAGCCTTTTCATTTTTATAGGTAACAGGGAAGCGGTTTATTACTGTAGTTATAACCGATGTATAGAAACTTGTCAATATTTTTAGACGTGTTTTATAACAACTACTTGACAGTGTAAAAAAGCCGATGTATAACTAGGGAACCGCTTCCCTAATATGTAGTGTGTAGCAATGACCAGCACAGGGAGGATAAAGAGCCGTGGCAACTATTTATGACGTGGCTCGTTTAGCAAGGGTATCGACGACAACAGTCTCAAAGGTACTATCTAACACGCCCTATGTTAGCGAAAAAACACGCCAGCGTGTGCTGGATGCTATACGTGAGTTGCACTATTCACCAAGCCTAGCCGCACGCGGCCTTACAAACAATCGCACCTATGTGCTAGGTCTTATCATCCCGCACGACCCCGACTATTCGTTTAGGGACCCATTTCTGCTCGAAGTTATTCGCGGTGTAGAAGGCGTAGCGAGCAGTAATGATTACAACGTCTTGCTCTCTATGTCCAAAAAATCTTCACAGCGTACTACCTATGACCGCTTTCTCCGCATGGGCTATATTGACGGCGTGATCACGGTCGAAACTCTCAAGGGCGAACTCGATGAGCAAGAGTTAGCAAAGAGCGGCATTCCGCGCGTCTCTGCTGGCTATAGGGAAGACCTTCAGATGCATAATTCTGTGTTTTGTGATGATCGACAAGGTGGTTATCTGGTCACAAAACACCTGTTAGAACTAGGACACCGACGAATTGGTATTATTAGTGGACCTATGGACTTCATCGGTGCAATGGATGAACGTTTGCAAGGGGCTTGTGATGCGTTAAGAGAATACGGGTTAACGCTGGACTCAGATATGCTTGTCTATGGTGATTTTTCGATTGAAAGTGGCTCACGTGCAGCTGAACCACTACTACAACATCCCCATCGCCCAACGGCTATTTTTGCCATGAATGATCGTATGGCACTCGGAGTTATCAGCAAGGCCAGAGAAATAGGACTGCATGTACCTAGAGACCTCTCGGTCGTCGGTTTCGATGATATTCCATTGACCTCTGTGATAGACCCACCGCTTACCACTATCCGCCAGTTTCCAGCCGAGCTAGGCAAGGTCGCAACACAACGTCTGCTTGCAATGATTGAGCAGGAGATTTCACAGTTCGTCTCGGTGGTAATACCTATTGAGCTAGTAGTGAGAGGGTCCACCGCGGCTCCTATACATGAAGCTTCGGTGGAAAAAGGGCTTTTGGGTTCCATAAATTTGTAACGTTTTCATTCATTAGGGAAACGGAGAGACCTTCGCGGTCTCCCTGCTTTTCGACTATTTTTAACTTGACAAATACAGATAAGTTAAGTAATCTTGTGCTTATAGAAGAGCAAAAGAAATTTCAACGAGCGAAAGCAGGTATTGCCCCTACTATAATAAGACAGGTACCACGTGTAGTACACTATAGTAGGGGTGATGTTTTATCATATCTACTTAAATTTCTTGCTTATAGGAGAGGAGGAAGGTAACAGATAAGAGACAACGATGTCTTAGCAATTTCAGACAGGCACACTGTATGTCGTCGAAAAGAACCAAAGAGGGAAGCTATGAAACACCTTGACCTTGAAAACAAGCCACTCAGTCGCCGCGATTTTCTCCTCGGAGCGGCAGCCGTAGCAGGTACGGCAGCATTTGTTGCATGTGGTGGTAGTAGCACTTCTACTGGTGGTGCAGGCTCAACGCCCGCAGCCAAGAAATTCACTATTGCACTGGTACAGGGCGTGAAAGGCGATCCGTTCTATGTCACGATGCAGAAGGGCGCGCAGGCCAAAGCCGATGCATTAGGTGCCACACTTGTTGTAGACGGTCCC
>CAXUIS010000376.1:0-4528 GCA_964250915.1 uncultured Ktedonobacteraceae bacterium
TGCTTTCTCTTTCAATTTTTCCTGAAAGTCGCGAATGACCTTAGACGTTGCCCGTTCCTGCATTTCCAGGACATACGCATCTTCTACCCTCACTACGCCATTCTCATCTGCGATATAGAGGGGACCAAAATACAGCTTTCTCGCCAAGTCACGCCCTTGCTCTGAAACCGTCTGTGTGTAGATGCGCTTGATACGCTTTTCTGGATACGCCAGTATCCAGAACTGCATAAGAGCATGGATAATTCTACTCGCTAGTTCTGGATACTTAGGATGAATGACAACACTACTCGCAAGCAGCGTATACTCTCCAGGCTTGTCATAGGTCAAAATCTCATCAGCCGTGATGTCTTTCTCATCCTTTCTGCCCATGAGAACATCAAGAATGATCGGCTCAGGGAGCGGAAGAAGACTTATATAGCCATAGCACACACGACGATCTTTTGCATCGAAGGCCCCCAGAGAAATCTTGAGGTTCTTCCGACGCCAGGCCATATACACCTCAGCAGTAGCAAGAAACATCTCATGGTACACAATTTGATCTAAAACTAATCCCGCTGGAATATCTTCCAGCCGGAGCCAGTCAAGTACAACGTCAGGAACAGCTCGCAGCTTTCTCGTTCCCCTCTTCTTTTCTTTCGACAGCGCGGTCAGCACTTGATCTTTGGGATATCTGGTATCTCGTGCCTTTTCCCCAGGGACGCCCTCAATAATGCCTTCGCTCACTCGTCGGCGGAAGGTTGAGACAGACACCCCAGCATTCGTATACAGTTGCGTGGCCTCTCCCCACGTTAAAAGCTCACTCCTAGACGGCATGTATTCCTCCCAGAGGTCCCTGAGAACCTTCATTTATGGTCATTTTACCACAAACACAAGCAATTTTCTATCTTTGCAAAATAAACGTTCAAAAACATTATTTGACCCTTGACTTGAATGTTCATGGATGTTATACTGTGCAAATTGAACGTTCATACATGCACGTTGCGAGACTGAACACTCAGTTTCAAGGAGACGGCCCTTGAGGGGGAGAGGAAAAGGAGATACACGCTCTGTTTGTCTTGAGAAGTCGGGAATTCCATCGTGAGATTGGTGAGAAGGCTCCATGCGCCTCCTACAAGAACGTTTTGGACGTGTCACCACCAGTGCTCATCCCAGAAAACCGAGCCGTCTCCCATGTTGAGTGAGCCATGCACATGGTGTACTCAATCTTAAGTGCTAGTGCCACTACAGGTTCAATTGAAGATTGCTGCTGCCAAGATCACGGGTGCCCACACGCAGCTGCCAAGATTATGGGGTGCCCATACGCAGAGGAGATGTCCCCAGGGGACACACGAAAGGAAACACGTGAAAACGATACTTATTACAGGAGCAGGTTCTGGTTTCGGTCATGAGGTTTCATTGAGGCTTGCGGAAAAGGGATTTGACGTCATCGCTGCCGTCGAGATCTATGCACAGGTGCAGACGCTGAAGCGTGAGGCCGCGGCACGGGGGGTTCGGCTTCAAGTCGAAAAACTCGATGTCACCGATGAAGGGGATCGCAAGAAGGCACTAGCGTGGAACGTTGAGATCCTTGTGAACAATGCTGGTGTCTTAGAGGGCGGAGCTGTGGTCGATGTTCCCGCCTTGAACATCCGTCGGGAGTTTGAGGTGAATGTGATTGGCCCCCTCCTTTTGACCCAAGGCATCGTGAAGCAAATGGTCAAGCGTGGTGAGGGAAGGGTGGTGTGGGTTTCCTCCCGAGAGGGTCTCAACGTCAACCCATTTACCGGAATCTACTCAGCGTCCAAACATGCTCTCGAAGCGATCGCCGAAACGATGAGCGTAGAGCTTCAGGAGTTCGGAGTGGAGGTGGCAACCATCAACCCCGGTCCATTCCTCACCGGCTTTAATGATCGTGGGTTCGAGACATGGAAAAGCTGGATGGACGAAGCGTCTGAAAGGCTGTTTGATTACTCTCAACTTGCGTTCCCTATAGCACAATTCGATCCAGAACCGGTGTACGCCACGATGACTGGAGTCGTGGCTGGTGAGATAGACACGTATCGTAATCTGGAACCCAAGTCCATGATTGCCCAGACGAAGAGCAATATGGAGGCCCCTTGGGAGCGCAAGATCAAGGACGGTCTTGGGACCCGAGCCTCCGCGGTCACACAGTCCCTCGAAATGCAACCAGAGACTCCTGCATCGGAATAATGGCAGGTGACGAAGCAAGAGGCAAAGCTGCATGCACAGCGAGAGATGGAACTCGCCGATGCTCTCGACTGTAAATGTGATAATTAAATGGGTAAGCAAGTATTGGGGAAGAGCCAGCAGAGCCAGGAGACAAATTCCTGCTCCTTTTCGTCATGTCCTCTGTGTGTTCTACCCGTTTTACCGCTCACATAATTATCACATTTACGTCCTGTGGATATTACGAGATGGATACTTTCTTTTGCACAAGTACTTATAGCGAACCTTCCACTCTCAACAAACATCTTCGATGCTTATCCTAGAGATGGGAACGCAACGAAGGGAGAGCCAGATTTTCTACAAATGTTCTAATACCGTTAATATCATACCATTTATGTAATCCCGTTAGCTAATGAGAAGGAGTTTTGCATGACATCCGTATTGATGGTTCTCACGGGAGCCAACGTCTGGACGATGAAGAACGGAACAGCTCACCCCACTGGTTTCTGGGCCGAGGAGTTTATCACACCTCACCAGAAGTTTACCACTGCTGGACTCAAAATTCATATCGCCACGCCTGGCGGTATCACGCCGACAGTCGATCCCCTAAGTCTTTCGCTCGGCAACAACGGCAACGATCAAGACAACGTCGATGCTCAACGAGCGTATCTCAAGCAGTTGGAAGGCGTGCTCAACTCAACACTCACATTGGAGGAGGCCGAACCCGCTTCTTATGATGTCGTCTTTTTAGTTGGAGGTCACGGACCTATGCAGGACATGGCTGTCCATCCCACTATCGGTGACTTCTTGGTGGCGATGCTAGACAATCCTAACAAGATCGTTGCTGCGCTGTGTCACGGACCTGCTGGTTTTCTCTCAGCTCATCGGGCTGATGGAACGTGGCTCTTCAAAGATCGTCAATTGACTGGGTTCACCAACGAAGAGGAGACGCAGGCTACGTTTGCTGGTAACGCTCCTTGGCTGCTTGAGGACCGCCTGCGTTTGGCAGGAGCGAGGGTCATCACTAAACCCGCCTTGACTCCCCACTTCGTCGAAGATGGCAACCTCATTACGGGTCAGCAGCAGGTCTCCTCAGGCGTCGTCGCTGATGCCGTATTACGGAAGCTCAAGAGCTTGGCATGAGCAGAGGGGCGACAGGTTAAGCGTTCTGTAACCTGTCGCTGATCGCGCTCTCACTGTACCAAACCAGGCACATTAAACGCTTTGGCAATTATGACGGAAAGAAAATGCAATTCTTCTTGAGAAAAGGGGCAACAGAGAACTCTCGAAGGTCTTTTGAGCAAAAGGTTTCCAGGGAAATTGGATGAACGAGATCTAGTACGGCTTGTAAGCCAAGATATGAAGTAGGAAGAACATCGAGAAGGATTTGCAGAGAATGAAGGTGATGGTGGATCAATATATTCAAACACCGCCTGAAACTTCTCAAGTGCCAGACGTATCGAGCGAGTTTCCAAACGCTACGGAAGCGGGTGTTGCCATGTAGCTAGAAAAGCTGCTCAAGGAAGAGATAACTCCGAATCATCAACTTTGCGGAAGAGCCTAAAGGGGTCATACACATTTTTGGTGAAGAATATTGGCTTCAAGCAAGGCGAGAAGTGCAATGACAGAAAAACAGATACGAAGATGGGAAAAAGGGGTTCCTCTCAGGAAAGAACAGGGTTGAGAGCATTCAAGCTTCACCACACGTGTGTATGATCCTTCTTGTGTAGGTCGGTTGAGATTTGCTCATAGAACCCTCCTGTTTCTAGTGCGTATTGACTCATTAGAAATCTTGATGTTGGGTAGCTGAGAAGAAGGTGCGAGGAGCTTCTCTTCTGTTGCTTAGCAAAGCACTCTCCTTGTCTGGGCGTACTTGGAGACAAGGCCCTGTCGGTGATAGAATGAGACCAGCAAACAAGATTGGTGGTGAGGCACGTCAAGATGTCGCTGTCGTTGATGCACCTCTGCCTCCCCAAAGACCAGCACACAGGAGGCGGAAGGTGGCGGTGGGATTGAGTTTGGAGGCCAAACGTGAAGTCCTCAAACAGTTTGTTCATCCATATCGGGATGCGGTGGGCACTCACAAGCGTATGCTCCTTGATGACGTTGTTCGTCTGACAGGCTATCACCGCACGTATGCAAGTTGGCTCTTGAACCAACCCGCCCAAGAGACTCCACCTGCTGTGCATCCTCGCCACCACTCGTATGGACACGATGTTGAAGAGGGATTGCTCCTTGTCTGGAACTCCACGAACCGGGTGTGTGCCAAACGGCTTGTCCCGTGTCTGCCCATGTTCATTGATGCATTAGGAGGGTCGCAACTAATTCATTTGTAGAAGTCCTCTATTGATGGATTTGGCTC
>CAXUIS010000377.1:0-4502 GCA_964250915.1 uncultured Ktedonobacteraceae bacterium
GTGCGCCTACCAACTATAGCGAAGAGACAGCAGAGTTGATTGATGAAGAGGTGGACCGCATTGTTCGTAGCTCCTATGGGAAATCTGTCGAGATACTAACAGCATATCGTCCAACACTCGACCGTATCGCGGAAGAGTTGCGTCGTCACGAGACGATTGACGCGAAGCAAATGCGTAACATTCTGGAGGAAACGGGAGTTCAAATTGCGTCCACGCAATCGTTACCTGTTCCTGGTGCGCCACCACAGCGTGTCGTGCCAGCACCTCCCACAACACCCATATCGTCATACCAGCCACCCGAAGGTGGCATGTAAAAACAAATGACTACAAACAAGAGCACCTGAGAGAAATGCATTTCTCTCAGGTGCTCTTGTTTGTAGTCATTTGTTTTTAGCGTTCGGGTCTCGGTTTCTCACCCCACACGGTGAGAATAAAGTTCAACGCACAGAAAGAGTCAGACTCGATATCTTCCAGAGCTTGCTCGTAAAGTTGCTCAAACTCCTCCGATGTTATCACCTTCATTTGTAGCAGAAACGGTTTGAGCAACCGATTAAGCACCTTGAAGTTTTGATAGAACTGCCAGTGCGCCTCCATGTGCATTGAGGCATCAACGGGAGCCGCTACCCTACTAAGGGAAACATAGCCAGCATCGAGCAAGAAGCGTCCAAGCATAGGCGCAATGCCCAATGTCTGACCATCGGGCGAAAAACTCTGTCCCGTGAGAAAGAGTGCCTTCGAGAGTATAGCATTTAACTGACTACAAGCCAGACTTGTACTCACACTATCACTAATTTCTGTCATGCGCATAATTCCACCGGGACGAAGAATACGCTGACATTCCTGGACAAGAGGTACCCATGCCTGTTTTGGCATAAAGCCAAAAAGTAGGCGAGCATTGACCAGATCGAATGAGTTGTCGGGAAAATCGAGCGGCTTGAGAATATCCATTACTTGAAAACGGGCGTTGTCCAAGCCTTGTACACGTGCTTGGCTTTGCGCGTAGCTGATACTGGTGGCACTGATATCCACACCTACAACCTGAGCCTTTTCTAAGGCATAGGCAAGGTCCATTACCCAGCCTCCTGGACCACAGGCAAGATCAAGAACAGACTCCAACGCACTCATCTTTTCAGGACTCTGTTCGTGTAACACACCACCCATTTGCTCAGTTGTAAGACGATCTTGATACATCAGCCGCGCAGTCTCTGCCGCATCTTCGGCATTTATGAAATATTTCCCCTCGCCTCGATCATCCGGTGTTGTCATTTCTCGCTCCTTGCGATGTAATTATATACACTTCCATATATCTATACAGAACTATCCCTCTTGTGAAATATAACACGTCTTTCATCGTTTTACCACTCATAGGAAAAATACCCTACTTAGAAATAGGCATACACATATGGAAAATATGCTATAATATGTGCTATCCACTACCCTACTAAGACGAAGGTACAGCACTTTTCGTATTCCTAGTAAACACCTATCCTTTTTAGTTGGTGAAGCAACGATGCTTCATGTAGTAATCACCAAATACGGGCAATTACCTATGCCACGAGAGGAACAGCATGGCAAAGACAACTTCCAATACACAGGAAAAAAGTACCTCTTCTAAGAAGAAGACACACGCTCCTGCTCAGACCTCCGAGAAAAAGTCACAGCAAGAGAAAAAAGCACATGCTTCTGTCCAAAATGATGAGAAGCAGAAACGCAAGGAGCAAGCAAAGCAAGAAGCAAAGCTGATGCTCCAGGCGGAACAGGCGAAAAAGGACGTGCAGAAGGCAGAACAAAAGCTAGTAAAGGCACAGACACGTCTTGAAGACGCTCGCACTCAGCAGCAAACAGTCGAGCAAAAGCTAGCAGAGTTGCGTACACCTCCTCAGCAAGAAGGGATATCGCATAATGGTGTTCTAGCTACCTCGGATGAGCCATTGACGACGCTTGTGCAAGCAGAGGATGCACCCGTCACAGATGACACATCCTTGTCTTTGATAACACCGTTCGTTGTGCAGAGTGCTGATACCACTGATACTACCGAAGTACCAGAAGCATCGGTTGCTGAAGCACAAGACGCAGTAGCAACTTCTGTACTAGCTGAAACTCTAGACACAACAGTTGCTTCTGAGCCAAACACAACTGATCTACCATCGGTAGAGGGGCGTACAGATATTCCTGACGCTCCTCAAGAGCAGAGCACCCCGACTTCTACAGAGACAAGTGGAGAAGAAACACAATCCACACAGGCATCAACAACAGACTCTACGGACTTCCAGATCAGCTCGAACAACGTAAGTATGCCTTTGCTCTCCCGCGATGATACAACATGGCCTCCTCCACTGATACGTGAAGAGGTCGCTGAGGCCGCCAAAGCAGTTGAAGCTTCAGATGCTTCTGCACATGAGGAGGAAACAAATACAGCGAGTTCCTCGGAAGAGGAAACTCCACAGCACAGGAGTTCTACAACTAGCAGACGCACTCGAAAAACAACCGAGTAGCATTTCATTCAGCAGCAAAAATATTGACCCCTGCCTTCAGCATTCAGTAAATGCTGAAGGCAGGGGTCAATATTTTTGCTTTCAAAACCCTACCGTGTACCTTTTCTAAGCGGTACTATTCTCGGCTCGTTAAATGTTCTTCTCGCTTTGAGTTTCGGCGTCAAATAGCCAACCGACTTCAAACGCAGATATATCCACAACGTTATACCAAGCAAGAGACCACCGAAAAGATAGCCTCCGAGAACGTCACTCGCCCAGTGGTCTCCTAGATAGATGCGTGAAGGTCCAACGAGTATTACAAACAGGGCAGGTATGATCAGTAACACATAATGCCACCAATGTCTTCTATTAAACAAGATGAGTCCAAGTGAGAAGAGGAGTCCAAAAAACGCAACATAGGACATGACATGCCCACTTGGAAAACTTTGTCCACTTGCATGCTGAAAGACATCAACAAGGTGTGTAGTGGGACGAGGACGACTGACAAGGATTTTTACCAGGAAATTTACAATCGCACTTACGATAGAGAGGACGAGAATAATAAGTGCTTCCAATCGTAAACGTACAAGCCAAAATACGATAGCTGTTAGCAAGATAAGTCCAACAAAAATTATTTGTTGATTGCCAAAAAAGCTCACTGCAACCATGAATGATTGGAGCCAAGGAGATTTGTTCTCCTGAAATTCTTGAGTGATTGCTACATCGACTGGAAGCACGGGATTGAAATGCACAAACCATGCAAGTGCTGTGAACAGCAAGAATTGAATAAAGTATATCAGGGCAAGGATGCGCGTACGTCGTGACGAACGATACCACGGTTCGCGTCCGCTATCAACCTCTTGTTGCACCTGCTCCATCGTGGTATTTGCTGTATCCTGTATCTGGTCTTTCATGATTGTATCCTTGCTCGTCTCTTCTAAGGTGTCAGCTATCCTGTAGGATACCTATAATACGTTTTTGCTGCTAAGAAAGTTGACAGTAACAGGCAAGAGAGCAAAATGCATTGACATGTCGTCGAAGTCTACGCTATAGTCAAAGGGAAGGGAGCAGAGGATCATGGCACAAACAGAGGTACGTTCCGCACGACCAGAGGATAAAGACATCGTATTAGCCTTTTGTACTCACACATGGGACTGGGGGGACTATATTGATCGTGTGTGGGATGATTGGCTTGTAGACGCACAAGGCGAACTGTTTGTCGCGGTCACGGATGGACAGCCTACAGGAGTAGCGCATTTACGAATGATAAACGCTACTGATGCATGGCTTGAAGGCTTGCGCGTTGACCCAAATTATCGTCAACAAGGCATTGCAAAGGCACTCAACGTTGCAATGTTAGAGGGTGCTATACGTCTGGGAGCGACAAATGCACGTCTCGTAACAGAGTCCACGAACACGGGTGCTATTCATATGATGGACAGTATTTCTATGCGACACGCTGGTACCTTCGCTCCGTTTCATGCTGCTTCTCTTGTTGCTCAAGCCAAAAGTCGTGCGAAGGTAGATTACAGCCCAGAGGGAACGCGTATAGCAACAGCAGACGACATAGATGAAATTATTGATTACTTGAACGTCTCTAACATATTTCCAGCCGTCGGGGGCCTATATTATACTGGTTTTGTGGGCTATGAGATTACGGCGGCCTTGCTTGCGAGGCAGGTCGCGGCGCAAAACGTCTATCTGTTACGTCGCTGGAATCGTTTGGATGGATTGGCGATTGCAGAACCGCGTGAGGACCGCCAAGGCAAGCGACTTTCGCTTGGCTATATTGACGGAATGACAATTGAAGCAATTAGCCTCGTGGCCTATGACTTGCGGCAGCGTCTGACCAGCATGGGCCTCGAAAGTGTCTATGTTTACGCGCCCGATCTCGTATTGATACGCGATGGTCTGACAGGCATCGAATATGAATGGGATGGCATAGTATTTTATATGTACGAACGCGGACTAGTGTAGTAGTCTGTCAAAGTACATTTGGGACCGAAACTAGGGCGGGGGGGGGGGGGG
>CAXUIS010000378.1:0-618 GCA_964250915.1 uncultured Ktedonobacteraceae bacterium
GGGTGGTTTGCGTGTCTCGTAGTGCTAATGTTACTGCCATTACAAGCCGAAGCAGCAACGTATAGTGTGCAAGGGAAGCCGACCGTGACGGTAAAGTTTATCAACTCGGTTTTGGCGGCTTACCATTCTCCAGCGGCAGGCAAGGGGCAGGCTCTATATGATGATGGAGTTAAGTATGGCATTGATCCAGTGTATGCGTTAGGGTTCTTTTATCAAGAGAGTCGATTAGGCACGACAGGCGTTGCAAGGGTGACGCTCTCGTTGGGAAATATTCGGACGCCTGTTACTCCTGATTGTCGCTGTCGTGCCTACAAGGGCTATCGGCAGTACGCTACATGGGAGGACGGTTTCCTCGATTGGTATAAGCTCATTGCCAAACTCTATGTGACCCAATGGAAACTGACGGTAGTGAACTCAATTGTTCCGGTCTATGCGCCTTCATCCGATCACAACAACGTCGTAGCATATATTGCAACAGTGAAACATACCGTTGACATGTGGAGGATTGGGCGAATTGTTGTATGATGAACAGTATCTATGGGTTCCGGTACCAGGGCGGGGGGGGGGGGGGGGCGCCCCCCCCCCCCCCCCCGGGGGGCGGGGAGGGGGGGCGGGGGG
>CAXUIS010000378.1:628-3095 GCA_964250915.1 uncultured Ktedonobacteraceae bacterium
CCCATACACTCTCGTCATATGGGAGGGGCGTCCCCTTGCGGGCGCCCTGGCCTCTATCTACTATGGTTTTTCGCCCCATGCGGTAAGGAAATACATGATGCCTCGGAAATCGTCTTGCATCATGTCAACCAGCATCTGGTCGTAGTAGGCGTCTATTTCTTGTTGTGTGCCTGCACCCGTCTTGACGAAGAAGGGTTGCGAGAGTTTGTACACGACTTTCCAGTTTTTGCAGATGCTAGCGTGTGCCTCCATGCCAGCCGAGAAATCAATTACATAGGGGGTCTGTTGCACATTGACGCATCCAGCATCCTTTAGGAAGCCTGCCAACATCGTCGTGATGCCGTGCCGCCGCCCATCAGGTGAGAAACTTTGCCCTGCGGCCTTGAGTGCGCGACAGAAAATCGCGGTGATGCCCTCTAAGCCGGGGCTATTGCTGAAGCTCCATTCGCTTTCTGTCAGACGAATTACTCCTCCTGAGCGCAGCATACGCATACATTCTCGCATCAGGATAGGCCATACGCCAGTGGGCAAAAAGCCGATGGTACGCGCATTAATCAAATCAAATGAGGCATCGGGAAAGTCGAGCGGTTTCGTGGCATCCATCGGAAGAAACGTTACGTTTTTCAATCCTCGCACCTCCGCCTGAGCACGAGCATAGGCAATTGCCTGTTCACTGATGTCGATGCCCACAACCTCCATCTCTGGATAGGTAAAGGCAACATCCAGGTCCCAGCCGCCAGGACCACAGCCGATATCTAGCACACGACGAATGCCGGTGAGCGTAGAACGTTCGGCAAATAGCCCGCCCGTTGTCTTTGTCAAAAGGTGATCCTGATCCATCACGCGTGCCATCTCAGCACCGCTCTCAGGATCGGTGAAATATGAATTGTCGCGTTGACTCATGATAGGCTGCTCTCTTCTCTCATCGCTACTCATTGGTTTCAATATCCTCTTGTAGAAGTTGTTCCTCAATCTGTTGCCAGACCACTTGCTCCGCTTGCACAATGTTCATAAGTTCTTTGTTCTTGCTCGCCTGTGTCATCGTCTGAAATACACGATGTCGGAAGTCGAATAAGTAGGGCTGTTGTACATCGTAAGGTGGCAGAAAACTCAGCCCGACCTGTTGCGGCTCATAAAAGTCTTGCGAATCAAAGGCCAGTGCAATCAGTTCCGCATAGCTCTCGATAAGGACACAACGCTCTGGCGAGAAGTAGTTTTGTTGCGCACTTGATACAAGCAAAGAACCTGCAATTCTTCCTTCGCGCATAATAGGCACGGCAGCCGCGCTTTCTTCCCACACACTCTTATAGCCTAACGAGAGACTTAACCGCTTGCCAAGTGTCTGATTTACTTCCAAGTGTCCAGTGCTCACGGCATGTCCTGCCAATGATTCCACGCCGAGCAGAATGGCATACTGATCTAAGTCACGGGGCCAAGGTGCGGTACCTCGACCCGCACGCTCACGGAGACTACGTATCTTTTGCGGAGAAGATGGCGGCATACAGCTTGCGACAATAACGGCTACGCCTTGTCCATGAGGGTCAAGTTGTTCAATCGCCTGTTGCAGGATGAGATCGCAAAGCGACGAGAAGCGCAACGCAGGAGGAATGGCGGACAGAGTATGCAGCACGCGTTTATAAAACTCGGCAAGAATAGCAAGAGACATGTTCTGCATAGCATCTTCTCGTGTTTCGGCTGCGAAATCCTCAAATTCTTCTTCGATTAATGGTTGCAGGATTTCACGATGTTCAGGCAGAATGGATAGGAGACGACGTAGACTACGCGTGCGTGGTTTCGACTCGCCCTGTATCCAGCGGTTCAGAGTGATCGGGTTAATCTCTAGTTCAGTTATGATTTTTTGACGCACTTGCGCATCGCGTATCAGTTCTTTGAGAAGATCACGCCAACTCTGCGGCTTCTGCATCTCTGCACTCTCTATATGACAATCATATATTTCCGCCGTTCAATATGCTCAATGATAGCAGAGGTGTTTATGGAAGTCAAATTCATGAGAGGACCAAATGAAACGGATGCTGTAGGGGCAATAATTCATTACGCCCTAGCTCCAACGCATATGGCTGACGAACATGGGAATGCTAGCATTGACGCCTTCGTTCAACTGGTTAATCGCTCACAGGGCGTAATGAATTAAAGCCCCTACATTCGACGTATCCGCATTATATTGTCAAATTGTATACAATTACAGAAGAGATGAATTAGTAATTGCACGAAGTTTTGAAGGAAGAAGAGAAATTTGAAACGCACCCAGAGAGATTCGAACTCACGACACTCGGTTCCGAAGACCGATGCTCTAATCCACTGAGCTATGGGTGCAACATTTGAATACTATCAGAATGCATCTTACATGTCAATGTTTTTTTCAGAGATACCATAACGTTGGTGGGTTTTTTGTTTTGAAAGCGATCGTAGGCGAACCCAAACACCCACAAAATAGGTTTAAAATAAA
>CAXUIS010000378.1:3105-4500 GCA_964250915.1 uncultured Ktedonobacteraceae bacterium
CACACACAAAAAAACTTGGGTGTGTGTGGGCCCGCCCCCGGCCCCCCGCCCTACCACACAAGCACCAACGTTCGTTTACCCTTCCAAGCGTTGCTCATCTAGGTCGAGTTCGCGTTCGATGCGGCGGAACACTTCATCGCCGATATCGCCCTGACTACGCAGGTGAAGGACAGCATCTTGTTCGGCTTTCAGAGTCTGTTGTTGTAGATATTGATAGGTTGCGAGATGATTTTCATTTTGAGTATGCCCTGCATCATCAGAAGCGTCCGTGATACTTTTGACGCGTACTTCATAATGGGTACGCAGATGTTCTGCGGCCTTTTTAGGAACCTCACCTTGCTCAATCAATTCGTTGATACGAGTAAGAGCAGCTTGCGCTGTGGTTTGGCGAGCAGTAGCTTCTTCACGCTCAGTGCCACCATCATCTTTTAAGCCAAGCTGATGAATCAGGAATGGTAGGCTGAGACCTTGTAGGACAAGTGTTGCGAAAATGACGCAAAATGTCAAGAACAGAATCAATGTACGGTCAGGAAAGGATGCTCCGCTCTGCGTTACCTGTGGCACCGCGAATGCTGCCGCAAGGGAAACTACGTCACGCATACCCGTCCACGCAATCATCGCAATACTTCGCTAATCAAGATGTGGCTCTCGTTCACGCAAACGACGATTCCATAGACGCGGAAGGTAGGTTGCAGGAAACACCCATACTATACGCACAACTATTGTTGTGATGCAGACAACAGCAGCATACCAAAGAAGATTCATAACAGTACGTTGAGTGATCTGTAGCGTTTCGAGAATCCCCCGTAGTTGGAGTCCGATGAAAATAAATACTAGCCCATTCAAGAGAAAGGTAAGATTACTCCAAACCGCGAGTGCTTGTTGACGTGTATCTGCGGAAAAAAGCACAGGTGCTCGCCACGCCAAATAGAGTCCTGCGGTCACGGTCGATAACACTCCTGATACATGCAGTCCGTCAGCAATCAAATAAGCTGCAAAAGGTGTCAGCAATGTAATAGTAATCTCCAATGGTGGGTTATTCAGAAGGCGATGCACCTGAGTAAGAATCAAGCCAATAACGAGACCAATAAGTATGCCACCAACACTATTTTCCACAAATTGCAGGCCCGCACTTGCGAGGGAAAATGTACCAGTCACAACAGCAGCGATAGCAAATTGATATGCAACAAGACCGGAGGCATCATTAACAAGACTTTCACCCTCTATGATGGTCACAATACGACGTGGGACACCGAGGCGTTGCGCAATCGAGGTTGCAGCTACAGCATCGGTTGGCGAAATGATGGCACCTAGCACAAAGGCAGCTGCCCAAGGAAGTCCAGGCACAATTGCATGGGCTACTATCGCAACAAGAATCGTGGTGAAGAGTACAAG
>CAXUIS010000379.1:0-4469 GCA_964250915.1 uncultured Ktedonobacteraceae bacterium
AGTAGTCTGTCAATCTTGATGTGGCTGGGGCAAGGGCGCCCGCAAGGGGACGCCCTAGTTTCGGTCCCAAATGTGCTTTGACAGACTAGTAGGGACCGATTTATCGCGTCCTCGTAGGCGGTCGATTGCCAGAAGGACGCGATAAATCGGTCCCTACCGAGAGCGTGATATATCGTCCCCGACCAATTTTTGATTGACAGCTAACTCAATTCACGCTACTATACATATACAATCATACCTCTACAGGTATCTCAAAAATAATAAGGGGTGACTGGTAATATGCCAACCTATGAATATCTCTGTAAAACATGTGGGCATCGGTTTGAGACATGGCAAAAAATGACTGACGATCCGTTAACCACTTGCCCCGACTGTGGTGCTCCCATTCGCCGCGTCCTCTTTCCAGCAGGAGTCGTCTTTAAAGGCTCCGGCTTCTACAAAACCGATCACCGCGACAGTGCCAGCATCGAGTCGAGCGCGAAAGACGAACCCAAACCCGTCAGTGACGGCAACAAAACCGAGACCGTACCAGCCGCTAGCAATGGTAAAGAAGCCGGCGCAACCACTCAATCAGCCGAAAGCGGAAGCAGCACCAGTAGTAGTACACCAAGCACATCATCTGGTGATAGTAAGCCTGCCACAACGACAAGCGCGGCGTAACACGCTTCCTTGTACGGGTCTGCTTCAGCACACCCTGTTGGCAAGCACGAACGTCGGGATACATGAAAAACGTTCCACCACTACCCTAAACGTTATCAATTGCCAATAGGGTGTGCTGAAGCAGACCCGTACAATGGTTCGGTTGCCACAAGGCGATTTTGTGTTTTGTGAAGGATAAATCATCATGCAAGAAGAATCTATGCTTGCGGCAATTCAGCGTCAACAAATTGAGATTGCCGTTGGTGAATTGCTGCTCACCTCGGACCACTACATGCGTACCTCGATTGCTGAACGTATCCATCACCTCATCGCGCATGCTGATCACACGCTCGATATCACTCGTTTTAGCGATATGGCGAAAGAGGAATTGGAAGAACTCGACATTTTGCCGCCTTCAAGCTAAAAAATATTAAGATTGTATTAAGAATTTCATAAAAATATATTTTTCACGCAATTTTCGTTCTTAATACTACCCAATATTCCTACTCATAGCTATTTCACATAACTCTTTTCTGAGAAGCGTGTATACTTATTATACGACCTTCAGTGATGAGAGTCGTTGACATGAGTAGGGAGAGATAGTGGGTATGCAGGTGCAACAAGTGCAAACGCAGAACGACAATAATGAAGACCTTCAACGTCAGATAGCTGAACTGACGGCGGAAAATATGTTATTAAAAGAGCGACTAGCAACGAAAGAGCAATTTACTGCAATGATTGCTCATGACCTCCGTGGCCCACTGACCCCCATTATTAACTACGCAAAACTGATCATTCGTCAGCAAGGTGGACAACCAAGTCCATCACTTCGCCGCAACGCTAATATCATCATCAGTCAAGCTCAACGTCTGACACGACTCGTTGGCGACTTACTCGACATGTCGCGCCTCTCAACAGGAACGTTCACGCTCTTTCGCGAGAAATGCAACATCATCGCGCTGGTACAAGACCTTGTAGAGCAATTGCGACCAGTTGCTCCACGCCACAAGTTTATCGTAGATGTGCCAGAGGGAACATTGATAGGCAATTGCGATAGCGAACGACTACAGCAAGCGATTGGCAATCTGCTCGATAACGCCGTTAAATACTCTTTTGAAGAGACGTACATTACTCTCCGTGTCTGGACAACTCCACAGACAATTCACATCAGCGTGCACAACATAGGGCGAGACATTCCCGACGACGAGATAGACCAGCTCTTCCAGCCCTTTGTCCGTCTGCAAGCCGCGACGACGCGTAAAGGTTCGGGCCTCGGTCTCTTCATAGCTCGCTCAATTATCAAAGAGCACGGTGGCGAATTGAATTTGGAACCCTATGTGATGGACAAGGATGCCAGCATAGAACAGATGCAATCAACCGGCACCACGTTTAGCTTGACACTTCCATATGAGGCAGTGTTGTAACACTGCAACAATCTCTAAAGCAATCAAGCTTCTGCTATGTTCAAGAAGCCTGATTGCTTTTTGTTATACCATTTGAATACCCACACGAGAATAGTACTTTTAAGTACACCGCATACTTGCTCTCCAAAGTATGCTATTATTTAAAACAACCCTCAATTTTTACATCTTACTTTCAGTTTTGCTTCTTGCATTCATATAAAAAATGAGGTATAAGTCTTTTTATTCTTACGTCCACAGAAATTTAATAGGTTGAACTCGAAGGAAGAGAAAGATCAATCGTTGATGAACAAACCTGAAATTCTTGTTGTCGATGACAGTAGTACAACAAGTCTTTTTATGGGGGTGATATCACACGGATAAGCGGCTCCATTGCGCTACTTGTTGCAATCGTAAGAGGATAGGTAAACGTCAAAGCAGACTCACGGACGCCCATTCTCTATACAACAAAAGAAACACATGATACACTCTTCAGTAGACAACGCTCAAGAGAAAGAAATTACCTTGAGAGCATTCTGAAGAGGGTGGCGAAATGCATGTCCTGAAAACTTGGCCTATTTTCCTGCTTACGTTCTCTTTTCGAGTTCGCCTCACCCTTACCATCCTGACATTTGGATGCTGTCTCGTTCTCTTCTGGCTAGTTTTTCCTTCAACCCATAACGGGACGAGTATTGTCATTCCCATTATCCTCTCTGCTTGGCTCTTTCGCTTCAAAGGATTGTTTCTATGTATAGCAGCGACCTCGATTGCCTTGACATGTAGTTACTCTTTCATGCTTCAGACACTGTTCTGGCCGCGTCCTTTTTTCTTACTTGCAATTACAGGCTTTCTCACAGGCTTTCTTGTCGGACTCATTGTCAGCTCTCTTCGGTACGCCGTTGATGTCGTTGAGGATGCATATCAGCAGGCACAGGTTGCTGAAGAGCAACGAACACTCGCACTCGCACAACGGCTAGAAGCCATCCACGAACAGAAACGGCTACTCTTGGAGAATGAGCAGCAACGGCAAATCAGTGCCTTGAAAGATCAGTTACTTGCCAACGTGAGCCATGAGTTGCGTACCCCTTTAACAAGTATTTATGGGTATCTCGAACTGCTACAGATTGCTCAAGAGAAAGGGAATCTCTCCAGCCAGAGAATGTTCCTTTCCAATGCTTTGCAGGGATGCGAAGAACTCACCAGCTTAATCAGCACGATGCTCGATACGATACATGTGAGTACTCAGGCACCTCTTCCCAAACAAGAAACACTTGCGCTTGCCTCTCTTGTATGTAATGTCGTTGCCCGTGTCGATCCACGTACCCTTCAAGAGTACACTATTGACATTCAGATTGCAGAGCAGGTGTATGTGTATGCTGATGAACAGTTTGTACGTCAAATTCTCTCCAATCTACTCTCCAATGCTCTTAAGTATGCTCCTCCTCATACTCCTATTCTCATTCGCGCCGAAAGGTATGAGAGGACATTCTCCAAAGAGCAGGCTACTTCTCAGATTTGTGTGAGCGTCAAGGATGCTGGTCCAGGTATTCCACCAGCAGAGCTTCCTCTGTTGTTTCAGAAGTTTGTCCGTCTCAAGCGTGACCTTGGTGGGAGTGTACGCGGAACAGGGTTAGGACTCTACATTAGTAAGCAGTTGGTCGAAGCGATGCATGGAGACATTTGGGCAGAGAGTTCAGGGCAGTCAGGTGAGGGGACGTGCTTCCATTTTACACTGCCGACTGCGGAAGAGTAGCAGCCATACTAAAATGTTACAAGTCCTTCAGAACCACGAAGATATAGAAGTTCCGCGCTTATAACCTACACTATCGAAAAACACAACCTATTGAATTTAGGAAGCCGATAAAAACCTATAGACAAAAACGAAAATGTAATGCTATAATTGTCTCATTAAGGAGCGGTGTTTCACGAAAGGAAAACTTCTATGCCCACACAAGAAGAACGCATCACATTACTGGAACACATAACGAAAGAATATAAACCGGTCTTAACAGGTATTTCCTACGAAATAACAATTGTCAAGGGCCTCATTGTTGAGCAAACCGTCATTACTCAAGAATTAAGACGAGATATGGATGATGTCAAAGCAAGACTAACACGCGTAGAGGACCGAATGACATGCGTAGAGGACCGAATGACACGCGTAGAGGATCGAATGACGCGTTTAGAGGACCGAATGACGCATATAGAAGAGAAACTGGATACTATACTTACACTTCTGAAACCGTCCTAAACACCAGCAAAATAAGAATTCAATAGATAAACTCAACCTTAAAGCTAGAAGCATCAACTCGCTTCTAGCTTTATTTGTATTCGCTGAAGTTTAACAGCAGGGATAATGAATAATGGCATATGAATGTGTACAATCATGAACGATTACCGCCAAAATTGTACTCAAACACTAATTCACAC
>CAXUIS010000380.1:0-4453 GCA_964250915.1 uncultured Ktedonobacteraceae bacterium
TCACGAACTTTCAGTTTGTCCCAGGTGGGCGCATCCTCGCGGGTGCTGGCTCCGGTCATCAAGTAACATTCTATAACTGTTTCAGTGGCGATACGCTGGTACATACACGGCAAGGAATTATTCCCATCGGCACTCTACAGGGAAATCGCGAGGTACTTAGTGAGGGTGGTATTTACCGAACAGCCTATTTCAAGAGTTATGGGCAACAACAACTATGGCAAATCACGCTTGCTAACGGCACAATTCTTCACGCAACAGCCGAGCACCAGTGGGTTGTGAACAAAGAAAAAGGGGGAACGGAGCGTGTTTTTACCCGTGACCTCGCAGACCGCAACATTCCCATTAATGCCCGTCCCGTTCCTGAGTACGACGACGATTTCGCGGCGGGTGTGCGACATGGTATCGTGTATGGCGATGGCACTGTGCAGTATGGCAAAGCACACGTATGTCTCTTTGGTGAGAAGGAAGAACTCGCAGACTGGTTTGGCTCTTATGACACAAAAGAAAGTGGTGGGACAGTCGCAACGAAAGAGCATATCCGTGTTCAGGCTCTTCCTGCTGAATGGAAAGCACTACCAGACTCCAATGCATCTCCATCTCATTGGCGTGGCTTCATTGCCGGCCTCATAGCAACAGATGGACATGTCGATGAACGTGGTTCTGTTGCTATCTATAACAAAGACTCACATGTTCTGTCAGAAATTGCGGACGGCATGGCACTTGCAGGGTTCGTTTCGTCAGGCGTTACTATGACACGCGAACATTCGCCATTTAACGGTGAAGTCAAGCCTGTCTATCGCTTGCAACTCGTCAAATCAACGCTTACATCTCGTGACATTCTCAGACCACAGCATCTCAAAAACTTCGTCCAATCTCCAAAGGCACGTAAAGGTTCTATTCATGTTACCTCTGTTTGTCCAACAGAACGTTTTGAAGAGGTATTCTGCTGCGTCGAGCCAGAGACACATACGATCACAGTCGGTCATGGCTACCTGACAGGTCAATGCTACGTTATTCCAAGCCCAGAGGATAGTCGCCAGGGTATTCTTGATAACCTCAAACTCATGACTGAAATCATGGCACGTGGCGGCGGCGTCGGTATCAACCTCTCGACATTGCGACCACGCGGCTCTTATATCAAGACTGTGAATGGCACTGCATCCGGTCCTTGCTCCTGGGCGCAGCTTTATTCTGTAGCTACAGGTGATGTAATTCAGCAGGGGGGTTCAAGGCGAGGAGCTCTTATGCTTATGCTGGATGACACGCATCCTGACGTAGAAGAGTTTATTACGGTTAAAAAAACTGCGGGCAAAATCGAGCATGCCAACCTTTCTGTTGCCATTTCTGACAAGTTCATGACGGCGGTTAAGGACGATGCCAAATGGGACCTGATGTGGCAAGGCGAGGTCAAGAAGACGATTCGCGCTCGTGAACTGTGGGACCTGATTTGTAAGTCGGCGTGGGAGTCTGCCGAGCCAGGCATGGTCTTCATGGATCGCTATAATACCGAGTCGAACACTTGGTACTACGAAAATATCAGGTGTGTGAATCCGTGTGTTACTGGTGATACTCTGATTTATACTGACCGAGGTCTATATACAGCCAAAGAGTTAGCTGATATTGAGTTACCCATTACTGTAGCTTCCCCAGATATTGCTATTGGAGATTTGGTCCCATCAAGGTATGCCGTTAGGAGGATGAAAACTCAAATTACTAAACAATCATCTTCTAAAAATGTTTCAATGCGGCAGGCAAGTCATGTCTTCTCTACAGGGCACAAGCCAGTATATCGTCTTCAGACTGAAGAGGGTTATACATTGCGCCTTACAAAAGATCACAAAGTCCTCACTTTAGAAGGCTGGAAGGAGGCTGGAGAGCTTGTTCCTGGAGACCAAATTCATCTTCTGCATGGAGAAGGGGGATTTGGGTCCATTGGAAATAAGGAATTAGGCAAGGTTTACGGCTGGCTTGTAGGAGACGGTCATATTAATACCAGCGGCAAAGGATCAGCTTGTCTAGGCTTTTGGGGAACAGAGCGCGTACTTGCTCAAGGTTTTGCTGATGATATCAGTGAAATTATAGGTACTTCGTATATCAGCAAAAATAACCGATCTTACGGTGTAAGTGTCGTCAAAATCAAAGAGCGCGACCATGTTAGAATTGAGTCTGAAAGACTTCTAACAATTTTAGACCATGAGCTACTCACCGAAAAATTACAGGTTCCGCCTTCAGTTATGCGTGGTAACAAGGATATGCAAAGAGGATTTCTCGCTGCGTTATTCACCGCTGATGGATGTGTTCTAGGGAACCAGGAAAAGGGTGTTTCCGTAAGACTAACATCAGTTAGCCAAACACTATTAGAAAACGTGCAGCGCATCCTTCTGAACTTTGGTATAGGGTCACAAATATATAAGAACAGAAGAAGTGCAAATCAGAGACTTTTGCCAGATGGCAAAGGGGGCTATGCCTCATATGAGTGTAAATCTTACCATGAAATCATCATTTCTGGAAGTAACTTAACAGTCTTTGCTCAACAGATTGGTTTTCTGGTTGAGGAGAAACAAGGAAAGCTAGAAAACGCTCTCAAGAACTACAAGCGAGCATTGAATCAAGAGCAATTTCTTGCAACATTCCAGTCTCTTCTTCCTGATGGCATAGAAGAAGTTTATGATTTAACAGAACCAGAAGCGCACTTATTCGTTGGAAACGGCATTATATGTCACAATTGCGGTGAACAGGGCCTGCCAGCTTTCGGCGTGTGCAATCTCGGAGCATTAAATTTGTCTGCTTTCGTGCAGAACGGGCAGATGGATTGGGTACATCTTGCGGAGATGAGCAAGGTGGCGATGCGCTTCCTGGATAACGTGGTTGACGCAAACGAGTACTTCATCAAGGAAAATGAAGAGGCGCAAATGGGCACACGTCGTACTGGACTCGGTACGATGGGCCTTGCCGATGCACTGATTAAGATGAAGGTTGCCTATGGTAGCGATGAGTCACTGCCAATTATCGAGCGCATTTATGCGACTATTCGAGATGCTTCCTATGAGGCGTCAGCAGATAATGCAGCCGAAAAGGGCGCGTTCCCGATGTTTGACCGCGAGAAATATATGCAGGGACGCTTCATTCAACGTCTACCGGAGCAGATACAAAAGAAAATCAAGAAGCAGGGTATCCGTAATGCAGTGCTATTGACACAGGCACCAACGGGTACAACAAGTCTACTTGCTGGTGTAAGTTCTGGTATCGAGCCAGTCTATGACTTTGCGATGATACGCCGTGACCGCACGGGTGAGCATATTATGTATCATCCATTGTTGCAAGAGTGGCGCGACGCTCACCCTGACGAAACAACGGAACCAAATTACTTTGTATCGTCGAAGGACTTGACCCCAGAAGAGCATGTACGTGTTCAAGCAATGGTGCAGCAGTACACGGACTCTAGTATCAGCAAAACAGTGAACGCGCCTAACGAACATACTGTTGAGCAGGTACAAAAGTTGTATCGTCTGGCGTATGAAAGCGGTTGTAAGGGTATCACCTACTATCGTGATGGTTCGCGTGATGCAGTACTGACACGTGTTGAGGATGAGAAAAAGGCGGCAGAGAAGGCACAACAAGCGGTAGCACCTGCACCGCCAGTAGTTGTGAGCATTCACGATGGTATCAAGCATCGACCAGCACTTGTCGAGGGCTACACACGTCAGGTACGCGCACCAGAGGGCAAGATCAACGTCACAATCAATAGTGATACTGATGGCCCATTGGAGGTCTTCGTCAACGTTGGTAAAGCAGGTAGCGATATCGCTGCGTTGGCTGAGGCATTGGGGCGTTTGATCTCACTCAACTTGCAAATTCTCAGTCCTGTCTCGCAGGCTGAACGCGCACAGGAGATCGCCGACCAGTTGCGCAATATTGGTGGCAATCGCTCTGTCGGCTTTGGTCAGCAACAAGTACGTTCGCTGCCTGATGCTGTGGCACGTGCGCTGGAACTGCATATGGCGTCTTTGCAAACGACGGTAGAGGCAACAAAAGCAGAGGAGCATGAGACGCACGAGCATACGAACGGGAAGCATATCCTGGACGGAAATGCTCCTCTAAGCTTGACGCATCTCACTGTGACAGGCAATCTCTGTCCACAATGTGGCTGTAACACGATGGTAAACGAAGAAGGATGCCGTAAGTGCTACAGTTGCGGACATAGCGAGTGTTAAATGTGGTGTAGATGAAACAGCCCCCAGAGCCGCTCTACATCAATAATGACAACGATTGGGAAAACACACATACAGTTGTATGTGTGTTTTCCCAACGTTTTATAGTGTTAAAAGCGGTTTGGGTGTAACGACCTGCCGCACTATAACGCTCCGAAATAAACGGAGATAGAGAAAGAATACAGAGGAGCTACAGGTAATGTATACTGGTCTATAATACGAGACTCATCTTCGACACTGGC
>CAXUIS010000381.1:0-4440 GCA_964250915.1 uncultured Ktedonobacteraceae bacterium
CCCTCTTCGCTATAGTCACCAGCTCACCTGCACATGCAGGTGGTTTCTCTTGACATGGTGTATATTACCATAGACGTTGCGTCCTGTCAACACTTTTTTTGTCAATTGCTACAAATATTAAAGGAATATTCGTATGAGGGCATTAGTACAGCGTGTAACTAAGGCAAGTGTTACTGTGGATGGTCAAGTTGTTGGTCAAATTGACAGCGGTTTTCTTATTTTGCTTGGTATTGGGCAGGGCGATGGCGAAGTGCAGGTCAAACAACTGAGTGATAAAATTGTTCATTTGCGTGTGTTCGAGGACGATGAGGACAAGATGAATCGCTCTTTACTTGAGAGTGGAGGGCAAGCACTCGTTGTGTCACAATTCACACTCTACGCCGATATGCACAAGGGCCGCCGACCTAGCTTTATTGGTGCCGCGGCACCCGCACTCGCGGCTCCCCTTGTCGAACGCTTCAAAGAGGCTCTCATGGCATATGGTATATCCGTTGAAGGAGGCGTGTTCGGGGCGCATATGCAGGTAGAGTTAGTGAATGATGGTCCCGTTACACTGTGGCTAGATAGCGAGACGTTATGAAAGCAGGGAGAACGCAAGGGTCTCCCCTATACATGAGACGGCACAAACAATATGTAGGGGAGACCCTTGCGGTCTCCCTGCCTGTTGATTATCCTTTGTTGCCTAATTGGTAGGCCAATTCAATCGTTTGCTCTGTTGTCAATGCTCGTCCCGCTTTCCATGCCTCGTCCCAGCTTTGTTCATCTACACGGAAGCGAAGCTGCATTTGAACTGCCTGTATGAAGGGATTTGTTCTTGCCCAGTGCGTCATACCGATGGTGTCCATCAAGCTTTGCGTAGCTCCCTGTAGTTGTGCTGTATAAAGGCTTGCTGTTGCTTCGTCTGGCTTTCCTCTCAAGCCAATTGCGAAAGCTAGCCAGCCCATGCCGGTTGTCACAAATTGTTTGTGTCCGATTTCATAGCACAAACCAATGCTTTTAAGAAGACACGCTATAGCTTCGGCGTACTTTCCCTCTAAAATCAACATTCCACCTTGATCCTTCAACACATCAGCGACCGAGGTCTTATCATCTAACTGCTCAAAAAGCTCTCTACTCTGTCGATAGAACGACCTTACTGGCACAAAATCAAATTGGAATCCAAAAGCTGGGGCTAATAAACATAATAATTGAGCACGTAGCCATAACTCATCCGTTGGCTTAAGGACCTGTAAGCCTTCTTGGTATACGCGCTTTGCCCCTTCGTAATCGCTCATTGCGAGAGCTGCCCAACCTCGGTGTATTAGTGCGGTAGCCAGTCCACTTGGATCGTCAAGGTCGCGCCAGAGAGCAAGGCTTTCTTCAACCAATGCTACCGCTTTGTTTTGCTCGTCTTGCAAGCATGCTAAACGGGAAAGTTCGCTCAGTGCTTTGGCGCGTGCCGCAAGAATAGTCTTTTTACTTTCCTGACCGAGTGGCACCGATATCACAGCACTCAGCCAGTTACGACCTTCCGTCAGATATCCCTGCCACTCCCAGTATGGTCTTAGGGCAGCTGCGAGACGCAGGCATATCTCAAGCGCACATCGTCCAGTGCCTGGAACGGTGCTCCTCGATAATGTTTTGCTACCTGCAACGGCTCTATACGCTTCGTTTGTTCTCTGATCAAAAAATGCAGGTAGACGTATGCTCATATCAGCTCTAGCCTGTTGAAGCGACCATTCTAGGGCAGTACGGAAGTTATCGCGGTCCAGTGTTAGCCTTTCCAACCACAGACGTTGTTGTGGGCCACGTAGACCTTGTTCAGCCATTTCTGCTACTTGGAGATAGTAACAAGCGTGCCAGTCCCGCCAATGCTCTAACTCTTCCTGTGTGCTCAGCAATTCACATGCATATTCACGCAATGTTTCTAGCATCATGAAGCGTGCCTGCTCAGTTGTCCCTGATAGTCGAGCAAGTAAGCTGTTGTCTACCAATTGCTCCACCATATCGAGTACAACACTGGAAGTGGAGAAATCCTCTTGCTGACTTGTTCCTTGTTGCATCATCGCTTCAACCGCCTCAAGTGCCCAACTACCATTAAATACGCCTAGGCGAGGAAACCACACTTGCTCATAAGAAGAGAGCAGGTCATAACTCCACGCAATTGTGTTACGCAACGTCTGCTGTCTACCAGGGAGATTTCTAGCTCCTCCCGTCAAAATAGCAAGTCGTGCATTCGAGAGCCGCTTCAATAACAGAGTAGGTGACAGTACCCGAACTCGTGCAGCCGCGAGTTCCAACGCGAGAGGTAAACCGTCAACTTTGGCACAAATCTGAGTGATGATGTCTTTGTTTTCCTGAGTTAACGCAAAGGAAGGCATAGCAGCTTGAGCACGCTCGACAAAAAGCTGAATAGCTTCATAGTGTGCGAGGTCCGCTGTCTCTAACGATACATTAAGAGCAGGCACGTCCAGAGGAGGAACACTGAGGACACATTCACCATAGAGATGGAGTATAGAACGGCTTGTCACCAATACCTTGAGACCAGGAGCTGCTGCTAGCATCTCATCTACGGCGTTTGTTGCGGCCCCCACATGCTCAAAGTTATCCAGCACAAGGAGCACGTTTTTGTCGTGTAGGTATGTACAAAGACTTTGTACAAGAGGAACATTAGGCATCGGTTTTATGTTTAATGCCTGGATAATACTCATAGGCACGAGTGTGGAATCGCTCACGCCCGCCAGAGCTACAAACCGTATTCCGTGCTCAAATGTACCAACAAGTTGGTGTGCCATATGTATAGCGAGGCGCGTCTTACCACTTCCTCCCGATCCTACAAGTGTTATAAGACGTGCATCGTTGCGTCCAAAAAGTTGTCGAAGTCGTTCCACTGCCCATTCACGTCCAATGAGCCGCGTAGTAGGAGCGGGAATATTATGCTGAAAGAGCGTCACAGGAACGTTCGTGGTATCGAGAGGCGTTGAGGAAACACGCTGCTTTAACTGATTAAGCGGCGGTGTGTGCCATTCTTCAACATCAAAAAGAGTTGGTCCCGCTTGCGCCAATTCGAGTAAGTGGAACGCCTCTTCTTGCGTAGTGATCGCATGCCATCGCGTCAATATTACGATAATACTTCGCGCTTCCAGATGAGTGAGATGCGAATTTCCACTTCCATTCAACTTGCGACTCAAAACCTTTGGATGTAGACCAACTTCCTCAGCCAGCTTCTTTTGAGAATACCCACTGGAACGAAGGAATGCTTGTATGCAGTCACTCAGCGTATCCCCATGTGGTCCTTTACTCATACTCGTTCTTTCTCACTAAGCGATAGTATGTCCTACTGCATTTTCGTGGACGATGAGTAGACAATGAGTTACCAAAAAAGGTGTAAAGGAGAACCCATACAAGTATACTCATATCGCGCCTACAAATCAAGAGAAAAAGGGAAGAAGGAACTATGCATGTGTATACTGCAAATTTCTATGCAATGCTATGACAGGTTCTTTGAAATCGCTCTCGATGAAAAAGAAAACGCCGAGCTTTTTGTAGAAGATATAGTCGGTCATGTCTTGCTTGACCTTTTTGGGGAGGGGATAGTGGATGATGTGACAATTCAGTTCGTGTCTGGTTTACCTATAGGTCTCTATTCTTATTCTATTTTTATACACGCCCAATGTGCTTGCGAAGGTTTTGTCTCATTCCCTCATTCTCAAGAGGACATGAAACGCGCCATCAAGCAAAGTATATCATCTATCTTTAAAGAACTTCTTGTAACTGTGAAATTCGATACTCTACGGCTACATCCTTCACGATGGGAGTGTAGGCACGATGCAGGACTCTCCTGTAACGTTCCGATATAGTTCATAGAACATCCTGTCATAGGGCCGCCGTATACAGCAGTCCTATGACAGGGTGTTCCATGAACTATGATCCAGCTACGGTCAAACTGTGAAGCAATAGGAGGTATCACGGGGTACTTCAACCTCATGAAGTGCAACAACTAAGTATGTTTTAACACATTTTAGAAAGCAGAAGAAAGTGTGATGACGAAGATACATGTCAAGCAATCCATTGTTATCAACAGACCCACCGAGGACATTTTTGCCTATTTGAGCAATCTTGAGAACTTGTCGGACTGGTCCAGTGTCATCATCTTTACTCAAGCTACCTCATCAGGAGTAACGGGTGTGGGAACGACAGCGAAAAGCACAGTTCGATTCTTGGGAAATCGGTCAGAGATGACGCTTGAGGTGGTGGAATGTGAGCCAGCCTGCTTCTTGACAATTAAAAGTACCTCCGGCATCGCTCCTTGCCTCTTTCACTACCAGTTCGAGCGACTACAAAATGGGGGCACCAGTATCATGTACGACGCCTTGATTTCCCTAATGGGACATGTTGGAGATCAGGCAGAGCAAGTAGTCATAAACGCGATGCGCCGCGATGCAGAACATGACCTGCTGA
>CAXUIS010000382.1:0-4440 GCA_964250915.1 uncultured Ktedonobacteraceae bacterium
GTAGATTAATAACCTCGGCCTCCGCGTTCTCGATGGCTTTGTAGTACTGCGTCAAAAGTGGGCTTGGCGTAAGCCACGGTCTTTGCGGTCCAGCCTGCTCATCCGCGCGAAGAATGCTAGACCACGTGGGGTCTTTTTGATAAAAGGCATCCTGACGCGTTGAGATTTTCGCGGGGATATACGACTGTTGGCTAAAATGCGAGACAAAATTATTGTCTTGCAGAATCCATTGCGCGAACTCCATCGCCTGTGCCGCGTGTTTCGAGCCTGTTGGGACCATGAAGGCATAACCGCTATGACAGATGTAGCTTTGTGCACCAGAGGGAACGGGAGCGATGCCTATCAAATTGTTAAATTTTTCTTTTCCAATTACATCGCGTTGATCCAATTCCCATGTCCCGATAATTTCCATACCGAGTTGCCCTGAGATTAAGGGATCAGTCGAGAGACCAGCACCACTATTGCTCGTCGTAAAGCTGTTGACGTTTGCGGCACCACCAAACTTTTTCGCAATCTGCTGTTCCCATGTGAATGCTTGCCGCATTTGAGGCGAATCTATATGCACGACAGGCTGAGAACCATCCTCAAGGGGTGCCCCAAAGAGATGCCCAATTTCAACTTGATTGAACTCCCAGCCAACCCACGGCGCGAAACCAACCTTCTGAATACGTCCGTTTTTGATGCTATCAATCTTGTTGGCATATGCCATTAACTCATCTAACGTCTTAGGCGGTTTGTTGGGGTCAAGCCCTGCATTCTTCAAGACCTGCTTATTGTAGAAGAGAAGTGTGTCGGGGTCCCAGTCAATCGGAATACCATAGGTGTGACCAAGCCATTGTGTTGAACCCCAGGCATATTTTTCATATTCAGATGCCTGTAGTCCGGGAAGATGCGTGAAGGCGTCGAGCGGCTGTAGTTCGCCACGAGAAGCCCAACTCGCCAACGCATCATAATAGCCAATTACAAGATCGGGGGGTTGATGTGCGACAACTGCGGCGAGCAATTTGCCAGAACTATCATCTACAACATTTTCATATACTGAGGTCGTTACTTGAACATCGCTATGAGAACAATTAAAATCTTGAACCGCTTGCGCCATGTATGGATTAGACCACGCCATCCAGGTAATAGATACAGCGTTCTTCACAAATGGCTTGCCATTACAGGTGATAGTCATGCTCGTTTTACCCCCAGGGCTACTTCCGCCGCATGCCGCGAACAGGGGGAGAAGCAAAAGAAATGCACTCATCCAAAGCACATGTCTTTTCATAACACGATGCCTCCTTCTCAAAATATCGTTACACTGCCGGTACACAAGACGCTTGACAAGAGGAAAGTAGATATATTTGGAATATTCTACACACTATTTGTCTCAGACGGGTTTATCTATTCGAGAAGACACAGTATCATTTTACGCATTGTTGAGTGTTCTTTGTGTTGTGATAGCTATTATACACTAATCAATACAACACCGATGCATACACACAAGCCAGCAATCACCTTTCTAGTAAGATGAGTGCGTTCTTTTAAAAGAAGAGCACCAGCTAGGACAACGAGGAGCGTTGAGGAGGACATGATAGGCACAACTCTGGATGCATCAGCGAGGCTAAACGCTTTCAATGTGAAATAGTAGCCCAGAACGCTTACTACCGCGAGGAGTGCAATTTTCCAGAATGCGCCCTTAAGTTCCTGCGTGATTGTTTTTAGAGGGAGTGGAGGAAGAAATGTGTTGTAGAGTGCTGGTACAAAGAAGTTGAGAAAGGCATAGACGGGCAAGGCATAGGCAATCGAGATATGTTTATCAATCGTCAGGCCAACACCAAGGCACGCAGCCGCAAATAACGCGAGGAAGAATGGCGTATCAAACTTGATGGTCGTGCTTTTATAAACGACAAGCAAGTTACCCAGTAGTATGAGGACAACGGCGGCTAACTTTAGCAGCGTAAAGCTTTCGCCTAGAAAGATCAGTGATGCAACAAACGTGACAACTGGTGTAAGTCTATCAATAATCGTCAGCAACGATGCCTCAATTGACTTGCTCACGGTGAAAAGCAGACGATCACTCAACCCATAGCAAACCGTCGAGATAACGGTGAGGATAAGCACAAGCGTCGAGATTGGTCGAAACGAGAAAGGTTCGATAAGAAACAAGAAAAGGGCACATCCCGCTGATGACAAACCAAAGATAACCGAATACGCCCTCGGATGTGCGCTATCAATACTAATGACACGTGACAGGAGCGCAAAGGCCGCGAATAGCAGTGCCGAGAGTAATGAGTAGATGAGCCATAGCATGGTGAGGTGTGCTCCTTACGTTGAAAACGGAAAATATATAATTATAAGCACAACTGTAGGGGTCTAATTCTATTACACCCTTGTCGGCAATCGCAATCATTCACGAGATTGATGGAACGTCTCGACATCCTTCTAAATTTGTGAATTGCCCAAAGGGTGTAATAGAATTAGACCCCTACATTTCACGTATACCATTACCGTCGCCCGCGTCGCGCCTTCTTGGGCACTGACGCCTGTATCTTGATCTGGCTTTGTGATGTCGCATTCACGTTGGGATGTGCTGAATGGAACTTTTTAGCAAGTTCAAGCATGGCCTCAGCGTCTTTGAAATTCGCGGCCTCAATCGTGATAGGACTACCATCAATCATCATGCTAATCTTGACGGGATGTTGTTCCTGCGCTACTACCGCCTGTTTCGCCTCATGCTTTTCTCGCGCTTTGAATATCTTCATAGCGAGAGGACGTGCTAGATCAAAAATTGTAAGCAGACCAGCAATCTCACTAATCACATCGCGTTGTGCATAAATATCTGCTCCTACCGCATGAGTTGTCGCTTGCACATAGTTGAATATCTCAAATAAAAGGTCAAGCCCGCCACGTTGCCCTGTGTAGACAGGCTCAACCTTGAAGCCATCCTGTTTCACCTCGTCAAGAATCCCACGTCCAACCTCGCCTATCGCCACAGGATCCATGTCATGCTGGTCTTCTGCTATGATTTCTAAGATGATGGGTTTCCTCTCCTCTACCATACCTATATACCTTCCTTCCTCGTCCTTGAGTGCTGACATATTTACTGATAGTAAGTCTAGCGTTTCCATTATAGCGTATAACGCTACAGTTTTGTGTGGATACAACAATAATGGTTGGCTGCATAACGAAACCTTGTACGGGTCTGCTTCAGCACACCCTCTTAGCATTCACAAATGTTGGAGGACAAAAGGGTGTGCTGAAGCAGACCCGTACAGGAGATATATCCATAGGCGTGGTATCATGAAGAGCATATATCTGTATCTCTACTTACATTTCAAAGGAGCATACACTTTATGCGACGCATTGCGATATTGGCGGAAGGCATGTTTGAGTGGCACTACGGGAAAACCGCAACAGGAGTTATTCGTTACGGACAAGACCCTGTTATCGCGGTTATTGATAGCACGAAGGTGGGACAGGACGTTTCACGTGCACTGGAAGCCCCGATAGGTGTAGGCATTCCTATTGTGCGCGACATTCATGAAGCACTTCAGCATCAACCTGATACACTTTTAATTGGTATCGCTCCACAGGGCGGCGTCTTGCCAGTCGCGTGGCGTTGGCAATTATTTGCAGCGATTGAAGCGGGTTTGAACATTATCAGTGGTCTGCATTCCTTTCTTTCGGATGATGCGGAACTGAAAGCCGCAGCCGAAAAACGCGGTGTGACTATTTGGGATGTACGCCGTCCACCCGATAGACAACGTGTCGCTAGCTTCACTCCTCATCGACCCGATAGCCATACAATTCTTATCGTAGGCTCGGATTGTGCCACTGGAAAAATGTCTACAGCGTTAGAATTGAATCAGGAAGCGTTGAAGCGAGGGCTTAATAGTGCTTTTGCCGCAACAGGGCAAACAGGCATTATGATTTCTAACAACGGTCTGCCTGCGGATCGCATCATTGCAGACTTTGTGGCAGGCATGGTCGAAGAGATGGTGCTAGATCTCAGTAGTAAGCACGATTGGGTGTTTGTGGAGGGTCAGGGCGCACTCAACCATCCTGGCTATGCACCCGTGACCCTTGGCCTGCTTCACGGCTCCATGCCTGACGCGATGATCTTCTCACATAAAGCTGGAACGACAAAGATAGAAGGCTACGATAACTGTCCGTTTCCTTCGATGAAGCGCATGATTGCAATGAACGAAGATACTATCAACTGGCTACGTCCAGAGAAACCCTCGCCAGTCGTGGGTATTTCGCTCGTCACACAAGGATTAGATGACGAGCAGGCGAAAGAGGCTATTCAACAGATAGAGGATGAGACAGGGTTGCCCACAACGGACGTGTGGCGTTTCGGTACAGGCGTGTTGCTAGATGCGCTCGTCAAGCATTTTGAGCATTAAATGAAACCTATATTAGGACAACAGAGACAAAAACAGGGCCTTGTGTGTC
>CAXUIS010000383.1:0-4439 GCA_964250915.1 uncultured Ktedonobacteraceae bacterium
TATTCAGGAAGGTGCTAGCACCTTCCTGAATATCGCCGTTGGATTACCATCCCCCTACCCATCCTGCTCGTCGTCATCGTAGTGGCTCATAGGCTCAAACCAGAAAGTCATGTAGCATCCGGTCACGGCTCGGATGGTCCAATTTACGGAGGGCGCGGAATTCGATTTGGCGGACCGCCTCGTGACTCAGGCTAATCTTCTTGCCAACTTCGGTCAAGCTATGCTCACGATGTCCATCGAGACCGTAGCGTAGTTGCAACACTTCTCGTTCTCGTTGTGTCAGACAATTGAGCAGGTCTTGTATTTGGTCGTGAAGCGTTTGCTTAATAAGCACGCCTTCGGGCGAATAGCGTGGATCATCTTCCAATATCTCGCTCAGAGAAATCTCGTCATCACCACCTTTACGCGGCGTATCCAGGCTAATCGTCTCCTGATTCGTTGACAGTAGTGTAATAACTTGCTGTACGCTGATCTCCATTTGTTCCGCTAACACCTCCAAGGTCGGCTCGCTCTCAAGACCTTGCTGCAAACGTCGGCGCACACGTGCAAGGCGTTTAATTTCCTCGATTTTGTATAATGGCACACGAATCGCACTAGCCTGCTCAGCTAACGCACGTGTGATATATTGCCGAATCCACCATGTCGCGTACGTGCTGAACTTATAGCCCTTGCGATAATCGAACTTCTCAACAGCATGCATCAGACCCATGTTCCCTTCTTGAATAAGGTCCATCAGGTCCACACCAAAACCACGGTATTTACGTGCAATGTGTAGCACGAGACGCAAATTTGCCTCAATCAATTGGCGGCGTGCATCCTCCGCTTCGCGTGTCTCGTGTGTCTGTACTGGAACCTCACGGAAACCTCGTACAAAGCGTGTTGGGCGGCGTTTCTTGTCAAGGCGTCCACGCTCGATACTGCGAGCAAGTTCTGTCACCTTCTCGGTCGAAAGCATATCGACCTGCCCAATCTCGTAGCGGTAAAAACGTGTCGGATCACTCAAAAACAACTCATCTGGATTTGCGTTAATGGCGGGCTTGAATGCAACGGCTCCATCTACACGATTCATAGATGGATGTGCGTATGTCGTCATGTCCATTCCCTTCTTCATGTCAACCGATAAATACTCTGTCATCGCTTCCCACCTACCTCTCCTCTCTTCTGGAAATGAGTATACGCAATGCCGATTTGTGGTATCTCCTAGCGTTCTTCCCGTATATTCAAGTGTCTCTTTTTTGTAATGTCTATCGCAATAGAATATCTCCTTGCTATTCCTCTAATTTATGTGTAGGGAACGTTGAAGTAATGGAGAATATCGTATATCTTTGGAAGATAGTTTCCTATTCCAGAAAAATGTCTTGTACCTGTCTTCTGTGTGGAAAATAGGCAGAGCTATTCAAAAGTCAGAGAGGATAAGGGCACCCGCAAGGGGATGCCCCTCCCATACACCAAGACGAACGTGATAGCTCGTCCTATGGGAGGGGCATCCCCTTGCCTTTCAACAGTAGGTTTTTTGAAGAACGCCCGAAAGGAGCGAATTGCGTCTTTTTCTGACATGAAAATGCTAGAAAAAGCAACGGAATTATCGGTATTGCCTTTCTTGTATGCATTTTTGACCATCTTTTGGTACCTTTCCAAAAAACCTACTGTTGAAAGCATCCCCTTGCGGGTGCCCTAGAAACAACTTTTAAATGACCGTGGAAAACAGCTAATTACGGTTGACATCACACAATTGCTGTTACACAATGTATTGCTATGTCTTATGCATCTTTGCCTAACGAGGAGGCACCTTCATGAATGGTAGTAATAAGATTACCTACCATCAACAGATAAGTTATTGTGGGAAGTCACGTTGCCGTAGGTGCCGCGAGGGGACTGGTCATGGTCCCTATTGGTATGCCTATCAGACGGTAGATGGACGCACAACGCGTACCTATATTGGCAAGCATCTGCCCGCCGATGCAAAGGCGACGATGGATGGTATGCATCCAATACAAGACTTGTCTGTGCCCGCGTCCAGCGACTCTGAGCAGATACGTATCTATACACTTGGTCAATTTCGTCTCGAACGTCGTATAGAGAACGAGTGGCAGACCGTCACCGACGCTCTATGGCAACAGCAGCGTGTACGTGTACTCCTGAGTTGCCTCGTGAGCACCACGAGTCGAAAGTTGGGACGCGAACAACTCGCCGAGATACTCTGGCCCGACATCCTCGATAACGACACAGCGAGTAGCCGCCTTGACCGCGCCGTGCATAGCCTACGTCAAGTCTTTGAGCCTACACGTGGAAAACTTGCCACCTCGCCATTCTTGTTGACTGAGCGCGAAATGCTTGTCCTCGCCGATCAACAACATATTTGGATCGACGCCGACGCCTTTGAACACTTCATTACGCTAGCCCATGCCACTGATAATCCTGCTGAAAAAGAGCGTTTGCTGGAAGAAGCCTCAACGCTCTACAGTGGTGATTTCCTTCCCGAAGAGCGTAAAGCTGAGGTCACACTATCACGCCGTGCAAGCCTGTCGCGTAGCTTGACCGGACTCCTCATCGAACTCGCGGAACTGCGTATTCAACGTGAGGCATTGACGGGCGCAATCGAGCCACTCAACCAACTTCTATCGCTTGATCCCGCGAATGAAGCTGCGGTGCAAATTCTCATGCGTGTGCTAGCACAACTTGGGCGCAGAGGTGAAGCCTTACGTGCTTACAAGCGACTCGCCACTGTTCTACAACAAGAATATCAAATTGCCCCTCTACCTGCGACCCGTACACTGTATGAAGCTGTGCGGGCCATTCCAACGACACGCAATCGAGATACATCAGAGCAGGGTGTGCTGAAGCAGACCCGTACAGGGAGTAACTCAGTACGTCAATCATTAGATAATGCAGAGCAGGGTGTGCTGAAGCAGACCCGTACAGGGAGTGATTCATCACTGTCCGCACGCCAATCATCGGACAACAATACCCCCCTGTACGGGTCTGCTTCAGCACACCCATCCCCTGCGCCACAGATAGGGCGCACACATCAATCTCCACTGGTTGGGCGCATACAAGAATTGAAAGACTTACAAACATTACTTGGCACAACGGAACAGGCGACGAAGTTCAAATTGCCCGGACAACGCAAACATGCCACATCGCTAGCACTCGACACGCAACGCACGCCTCAATGTATGATTCTCATGGGCGAGGTGGGCATCGGTAAAACACGACTTGCGGAAGAAATTGGGCGTGAAGCTCGCGCTCGTGGCTGGCTCGTCGCGTGGAGTCGTGTCTATGCACAAGAAGGTGGCATTCCCTATCGCTTATGGATCGAAGTGCTGCGTAAAGCTCTGACGAACGGCATGGTACAACGCCAGGAAATCGCCAAACGACCACTTGTCTATCAGCCCTTGAATGCCTTGCTACCAGAATTGCATGCATTGTTGCCACAGGTGGAATTTCCCGCGCAGATGCTTGCCGAACAGGAGCAACTACGCTTATGGGAGGCTGCGCGTGAATTGCTTAGCAATGTCGCTGAGGGCACACCGCTACTAATTGTGCTTGACGACCTGCAATGGTCTGATGACAGTAGTTGCGAATTGCTGGCCTATCTTGCGCGACGCGTCTATGGACATCCCATCGTCATTGTATGTACGTGCCGCGACAACGAACTCCCTGCTAATCACGCACTACGACCCTTGTTGACCGATCTGCAACGCGAACGCGTCGTGGAGACGGTTGCGTTAGAGCCGCTTAGCAATGAGTACATCGGCACACTGGTTACGCAGATTGCCCAACCTACACTACAATTAGCGGAACCAACCATCGAACGCATTCAAGACCGCGCCGCCGGTAATCCCTTCTTCGCGGAAGAGCTTGCAAGAGGCGTAAGCATACAGAGTGATGCTGTACCCTTACCTGAAAGCATAACTGCCGTACTCGATCTACGTTTGAGCCGATTGAGCAAGACATGTCAAAGTCTGTTGCGTAAAGCGGCTGTACTTGGTGGGTCCTTTGAGTTTCCACTGATTCAAGCGATGGAGGGCACAAGTGCTGGTAGTGAGGCCGATGAAGATGCAATCCTTGACCTGCTGGAAGAAGCTCTACAATCTGGCATGTTGACAGAAGAGGGTGTTGGAACGCGCATCACCTATCTCTTCTGGCATCCCCTGCTCGTGAGCCATCTCTACGAAGGACTCTCGGCAGCGCGACGAGCTAGCCTGCATAGAAGAGCCGCCGACATCCTACGCACAACCTATCAGCGTCACGAGGAGGAAGGTGCGGCTATCATCACGCATCACCTGCTCCTTGGTGGTGGCGACCCACAACATATCATCCACTACGCCGAACTCGCCGGAGACCGCGCCTACGGCCTCTCCGCCTATCCCGAAGCCGAAAAGCACTATCGCATCGCCGTCGAATACATCGACAGCACCATAGGTAAAAACGCTGAT
>CAXUIS010000384.1:0-4423 GCA_964250915.1 uncultured Ktedonobacteraceae bacterium
CTACCAGCACAGACCACCTTTTTTACTGCTTCCTACATTTTTTGTTGCTTACGCAACATGGTGATGTTTTGCCTGCCGAGTGCGTGTTCACACGCGGGGCAGGTATAGTACCCTTCTTCACGGTAGTTAAGCTCGCTGACCGAGAAGTACAGGTAACAAATGCCGCAGCGTGTCGTATCTTGCTGACTCGCAATATGACGATCACGCTCGAACAGTTCGCGTAATGATTGTATGAGGCGCTCAAATTCGGAGGAACTGGTATGTGTGTGCTCTGTTCCTGCTTGCGTCGGACTTAACACAGGTAAAGCACCAGTAACATTGCTCGCTCGCATCTCACGACGACTTACAAATGCACTCCCATTATTGCTTGGCGTTTCGTTATTTTTAGGACCCGATGTATTATATTCATTGCTCAAGGCAAAATCTCCACAACAGTGTATCAGGGATGGCACGCGCTGTGCCTGAACTATTATACGCCTTCGAGGTTACATAAGGCAAGCATCATATCATTCATGCACGTATAAGCACCCCTACATATTTTCTTTCCCACTGCCGATAGAAAGCAGAGACGGTACCAACACCGCATTGGTACAGACCGTGGCTAAGGGAGAGAGACTGACATGGTGATGATATATGATGAGTTATCTACAGGCAAAATACAGATGAATGCGTTGTTAGAGGCTGTTCCCGATACACTCTGTCATGTTGATAGTACAGGCTTGTTGTTGGGCTATAGAAGTGGTTTAGACATGGCACAAATACAAAAAGTGGTCGGTCAGAACCTGCTGGCAATGCTACCTTCATCTGTAAGTACGATATTATTGAATGCGATGCACCAGGCCCAGGAAACGGGAAAGGCTCAGGTCCACACATATCAAATGCGTATTGGCGAGAAAGACTATATGCGCGAAGCACACATTGTTCCAAATGGAGACAATGAGTTCCTGTATTTGATTCGTGATATTACTGAACAAAATAAGATTGCGCAAACACTTTTGGAGAGCGAACAACGTCTACGCATGGTGATCTCCAATATTCCAACCGTGCTTTTTGCGCTTGACCGCAACGGCGTCTTCATCCTATCGGATGGCAAAGGGCTACAAGTACTTGGCCTACAGCCAGGGCAGGTCGTTGGCACGTCTGCTTTTGACGCATATCAAGGCATACCTCACGTTCTTCCGCTTCTACACCGCGCTTTATCTGGTGAAGCTGTCACGTTTACCAATACAAAGAACAATTTTGTTTTTGACACTCAGCTTTCGCCCCTCTTTGATGGAGAGGGACGACCAAACGGTGTCATTGGACTGGCAACTGATGTCACTGACCGTTTACAGGCGGAAGAGGCGTTACAACAACGTGAACGCCGCTTTCGTGCGCTTACTGAAAACGCTTCAGACCTTGTACTCATTCTGGATGCTACAGGGATGTATCGCTATGCTAGCCCATCCCATCAGAAAATACTTGGCTATGCAGCAGAAAAGTTGCTGGGCACCAGCATATTTAATTTGTTTCCAACTGAAGATTTACCTTCGGCTCTTGCCTCGTTCACCGATGCACTGAAGACAAATGCTATGGTGCGACGCACATGCCGTCTTCGCCATGCTAATGGCTCAGTGAGAACTATAGAATATATTGGTCATAGTTGCTTTGATGATCCGGCTATTGAGGGTTTCGTTATCAATGGTCATGATGTGACTGAGCGTGCCGTGATGGAAAAGATGCTACGCTACCAAGTATCGCATGACATGTTGACCGAGTTGCCAAATCGTACAACGCTCCTAGAATGTTTAGAGCAAGCCATCTCAGTAGCCGCACGTACGCAAATGGATAATGAGATGGCATTGCTCACAATGGACCTTGATAGCTTCAAAGAGATCAACGATACCTTTGGACATCATCACGGGGATGTCCTGCTGCAACAGTTGGGCATGCGCCTTCGTAGCGTCGTAACGAAAAATGATACCGTTGCACGGCTTGGCGGAGATGAGTTTGCTTTACTCTTACCAATCTCCAATAACGGGCGAGTGGAACAGACGATTGCAGCAATTAATGCAGCACTTGAAGAGCCATTTGTGATTGAGGACTTGCCATTACAAGTGCAAGCCAGTATTGGCGTTGCGCTCTATCCAATGCATGGCTCCGATGCACTGACACTCCTACGTCGTGCGGATGTTGCTATGTATACCGCGAAACATACACATATAGGCCATATGCTTTATGACTCGGCTCAGGATACTTATAGCCCACGACGCTTAGCGTTGATGGGAGCTTTACGTAAAGCTATTGCTAACAACGAACTAAAATTATATTATCAACCGAAAGTAGAGATTTCGACGAGTAAGGTGCATAGCGTCGAGGCCCTCGTGCGTTGGCAGAATCCTGAATTTGGCTTTATTCCACCCGACCAGTTTATTCCTCTTGCAGAACAGACAGGGCTGATTATTCCGCTCACATTGTGGGTACTGGAAACGGCGGCTCGACAGTGTAGCGAGTGGTTGCGTGCTGGACTGGAACTTAGTGTTGCGGTCAATCTGTCGATGTGGGATTTACGCGAATTAACACTACCAAATACGATTGGAGCACTACTCGAACGCTACTCACTGCCCGCCCATCTTTTACGTGTAGAATTGACCGAGAGTGTAGTAATGACCGATGTTGAGCGTACGCTTGATATTTTAAATCGTCTTTCACGTCTTGGTATTCAGATATCGGTTGACGACTACGGTACAGGCTATTCATCGCTTGCCTATCTCAAGCGTATGCCAATTAGCGAACTCAAGATAGACCGTTCGTTTGTGATGCACATGGCAGAGACGGATGTTGATGCCACCATTGTGCAATCTACAGTTGCGATGGCGCACAGTTTGGGCTTGAAAGTGGTCGCCGAGGGTGTCGAAGACGAAAAAACATGGTGTCTGCTCGCGGACTTCAAATGTGACACCGCACAGGGATACTATATGTCGCGTCCGGTCTCCGCACAAGACCTTGAGAATTGGGTACGCAAAACCATGTAGAGATGTTGAGAACTGCACGAGAAAATAGCGGTAGGGGCAGCAATTCATTGCGCCCAAAGATGGGGGTGGTGGGACAACATGTCGGCGACGATTTACACATCTGACGCGAACCCTCCCAACCCATCTTTGGGCGCAATGAATTGCTGCCCCTACCGCTTTTGGTAGATGTGTTATCAAAGTTTCTGCATCTACCCCAACAATGGTGGCCTGAAATATGTGAACACGATGTAGCCCCAAACGTTGACGAGCACAGAGAGCACAATCAGTGTTTTCTCAGGCCAGCGAGGGCGTTCCGCCATGCCCAGTGCAGCCAGCAAAAACAGAAATGGTAAGAAGTCGAGCGCGAAGCGATAGCCAAACTGATACCAGCCCGTATTGAAGTAGAGCAATACTGCCGCAACGGGTAATACACAGCCAGCAAGTAGAGAACTGGCGAACCAGCGTTGCTCACGTCTACGAAAGCCCAGGAACGCAAAGAACAATGCGGGCATCGTTAAGAAGATGCTCGTCCCAAACGGATTGAAGGTGACATAGGGGAATACCTTGAGCAATTTGGGTGGTTCAAGCAGCATAAAGCGTGTGTTGATCGCAAGAAAATGGATACTGAATTGACCATATCCATGTAGTGAGTCCCCTACAAGTGGATTGACATTCATGCCATTATAGCCAAAGTCAAGCAATGAGCCGAAACGTGCATAGTTGTAGAACAACATTACTGCCAGCACCATACCTAGCACACTCCCAAACGTAACCCATTGACGTAAGAGGATGAGCGGACGTTTACGATTTTGAGCAAATGTCCAGAGTAAGAAAAAGGGAAAGGCGAAAAGCGTTGTGCTACGCGATAACGAGGCTAATCCTAGTAAAAACGCAGCTAACCACGCGCGTTGTTTGCCTAGCATCTCATGTATGTACAGGAGCAAAAAGGTTGTGGCAACAACATGAGCTACAAACCAGACGCTACCCTTCATCGTCGTGTACAGCAACTCTGTTCCAATAGCAAAAAAGACAAGCAGCCATGCCGTTGTCGAAAAGGAATTACTCAATAAGCCCTTGTAGACGAGACGCTGCAATACTTGCTGCATCAGCCAGATATTGAGGATGCCCATGCCAACGGAGAAGGCGAGCGTGATAATGGACTGATAGGAGAGGTGGAAAATGGCGACAAGTGGCAGCATCAAGACAGCAGGTAACGGCGGAAACGCTACATACCAGTGTCCTTTGTAGTGTGTAAAGTCCGACAACCCTGGCGGCGTACCCTCGACATAGAGATGTCCATGCAACCAACCATCCGCGAGCAAAATAAAGTGCGAACCACCCCCCACTCCTGGCGGATGTATCGTTACCTGCGAAATGACCACGAGGAGATAAATTAAAGATAAAGATATCCACACAAGGTGTCGTTGAGC
>CAXUIS010000385.1:0-4416 GCA_964250915.1 uncultured Ktedonobacteraceae bacterium
AATCAGCACTGATGTTAAGAGATGTAGTAGTAGATGATAAAGCATCAAGTGATGTTAGATGTAGACACCGCCATTGATGCTAATCGCTTGAGCCGTCATATAGTCTCCCTCTGTGACAATATAGCGTACACAAGAGGCAATTTCTTCGGGTTTGCCAAAGCGACCCATAGGGATTTTAGCAAGAATGCGTTCGCGTATATTCTCTGGCACCGCATTCAGCATATCTGTTTCGGTGAAGCCTGGACAGACAGCGTTGACGGTAATACCATACCGGGAGACTTCCAGAGCAATGGATTTCGTAAAGCCGATAATACCGGCTTTGGTTGCGGCATAGTTCGATTGACCAACGTTGCCGCCTTGAGCGACGAAAGAGCTAATGTTGATAATCTTACCGCTTTTGCGTTCTAACATAAAGGGGAGTACCTGCTTGGTACAATTGAAAAGGCTACCGAGGTTGACGTGAATTACTTCGTCCCAATTATCCTTACTCATGTTTTTGAGTGTTTTATCACGGGTAATGCCAGCGTTGTTGACGAGAATGTCAATTTGTCCAAACGTTTGTATCGCTTGCTTGACCATCTCGCTCACCTGCTCGTAATCAGTGACATCGGCCTGTACCACCAACGCCTTTGGGCCGAGTTCTGTGATTTCTTCGGCTAATTCGTGTGCTGCGTCAGCACTTGTGACATAGTTTATGACGACGTTTGCACCTGTTTCAGCCAAATCCCTGGCAATGGCGCGACCAATACCTCGTCCTGCGCCAGTGACAATAGCGGTCTGTCCATCTAATCGCTTACTCATAGTATGTATTCTCCTTCAAATACCTACTGTTTATAAACTTCCGTGTTTTACGATCAGCATAGAACCGAGCTAAGCGTGAGTTACTATTCTCCTCTAGTGGATGCAATATGCATATAGATACCAAAAAAACACTACGCAAAGAGTAACTTATGATGTTTTTCTGAAAGCCACAAAAACGAGTATATCATATTTGAGAGCTACCTGTAACCCGTAATAAGTACACTACAAGGGTAGTAAAGGGGTACGAGGAACCCTAAAAATCCATATAATAGATGCATGTGCTTTTGCCCTTGCTAATTTTATATAGTATAGTATTGTTGATAATAGTATAGTATTGTTGATATATGCAATGAAGCACTCTGGCTACCCCACAACGGAGGGAAAATACATGAACATTATCCTGATTGGCACGCAAGGTTCAGGAAAAGGCACACAGGCAGCATTACTCACTCAGGATTTCGGCATACGCCATATCGCCACTGGCGATCTATTTCGTCAAGCAATCGCGGAAAAGACAGCTTTGGGTTTACAGGCCAAAGACTACATTGAGCGTGGAGCATTGGTACCCGATGAGATCACGGTTACAATGGTGCGTACCACTATCGAGGAGCCAGAGAGTACACAAGGCTTTGTGTTAGACGGATTTCCTCGTACTCTTGCCCAAACACAAGCACTCGATAATGAGTTGCAGCGTATTGGTCGGAAGATCGATGCCGTGATCTATCTTAGAGTTACACAAGAGGAGTTGATGAGTAGACTCGCAGGAAGATATATTTGTCGCGCTCAACAACATCCCTACCATATCAAGTTTCGTCCTCCAAAGGTTCCTGGCATTTGTGACCAGGATGGCAGCGAATTGTATCAACGCTCCGATGATACAGGAGAGGCCATAGAGAGAAGACTAGGCATCTTTTTCCAGGAAACCACGCATGTGCTCGACTACTATAAAGAGCAACACAAACTCTTAGAACTGGACGCCGACCCAAGTGTGAAGACAGTTCATACTGCCCTTCTCAGTCAGCTAAATGACTATATGGCTCAGAGGCAATAAAGCACCTCGTATTCTAACACGTCGTGCATTTTCACTTATCGCTTGACAAACTCTGCATCTAAGTGTAAAATGCATATAGATGACAAAACAACATACAACCAAATTGCATTTAGATAGGTAGAGGTATGTAGCACAATATGACAGAAGAGAATGGGGACGCCAAAAATAACAATGTGGGTACAGATGCCTGGGCAAAAAATTGGCATATTCCTGTTATTCTTTTAATGCTGCGAGGATGGAACTCCTATGGCTATGAATTGATGGAGAAGATGTCTACATTTGGTCTGAATGCGATGAATCCAGGGACATTCTACCGAACGTTGCGGCAGATGGAGAAGGACGGAATAGTGAGTTCTAGCTGGGACACGTCAGAAGCTGGACCAGCACGACGCGTGTATTCAATCACTGATGCAGGTGAAGCGTACTTAAAGCTCTGGACTGAATCACTGAACCAGTATCAGAAAATGATGAATACGTTCTTTGATCTTTATACCGGTAAACCGTCGGGCAAGCAGAATGATGGCAGTAAGTAAGTACATAAGCGAAAGGAACAAGCAATGGATACAAATACCAATGAAGTTGCGAAAAACATAAGCAAATCTCTGTATGAGACAAACCAAACGATTGCTCGTAGTGCGGTGGAAGCTCAAGAGCGTAACATGCGCTTTGCCCAGAGTATCTTTGATAGCGGAATTGAAGTCCTCAAGAATCACGCCGAGGCAACACAAGGACTGATGCGGACGTTAACAGAGCAAGCACAAAATCCGCAGGGTGTAATTCAGGCGGTCATGGAAAGCACAGCAGAGGCTCAGAGGCGCAACGTCAATTTTGCACAGAACGTGATGGAACATGGAACAGAGGTCTACAAGACTCATGTAGAATCAACGCGTGAACTCATGCAAACCGTTGTAGAGAAGACGCGTGAGCAACAGGAACAACTCTTGTCCCTTCCTTATGTTGATGCCTACATGGAGATGTTCCGCGCCCCACTCACCAACTACAAACAGGCCGTAGAGACTGCTCAAGCACTTACCAAACATGCGATGGAAGTAGCACAGCGTGCCGCTCAACAAGGCATGGAAGCGGCTCAGAACATGGCTCATCAAGCAACAGATGCGGCTCAATCCGCTACTCAGCACGAAAATCACCAGCAATAACATATCTGGTGAAGAGTGACAATCGTATGTGGCTATTACTCTTCACCGGATATTTCCATTTAGGTAACATCACGGATAGCCTCTACGTGTTCGATGCAAGGAGTGAACGCAGTGTTAGATAAAGCAGATTCACAAAGCTCTACAGCTTTAATCGATCCAATTGAGTTGTGGAAGCGTTGGAACGAAACTACCTCCAAGGTGTGGTTGAATGCTTTACAGAATAGCGCAGAAGTAACCACAAACACCTATAGCTTGTATCATTCATTGGCACAAGGCATAGACGAAAGCGTAAGCAAGGCTCAGAAACAAATCAGCTTGAACCCGCTTCAAATGATGAATCCCACAAACGCCTGGAAAACGTGGTTTGATACGACTATGGAGATATGGCGAAAAGCTGCGGATATGGGTGGAGATCCCCTAGGATTGACCCGGCAATGGCTTACAATGATGGAAGAGGCTCAAGCGAAACTGCTAGCTGGCACTCCCCTCTCAACGGACCCTTTCACTTTCTTTAAAGAGTGGTATGACGCTACAAGCGACTCATGGTCAAAAGCGGTCGAGGAGACTCTTAGTTCAGAGCAGTTTTTAGAAGGCGCACGTCCTCTCTTAGAGAGCTACGCCAGCATCACACTGGCCTTCCGACGCGCGAATGAAGAGTATCTCAAACGTCTTCAAATTCCCACGACTTTAGATATTGCGAATGTTGCACAACTTGTCATTAACTTAGAAGAGAAGATTGACAAAACAGAGGATATATTGGAGAGTTTCGAGGATACGTTCGCGCATCTCGCAACAGTTGAAGTGGTAACTGCTTTAGAACAGCGACTGAACCAGGTAGCCACAAACGAGACAGTAACAAACTTAGAGCAACGACTCAATCAGGTAGAGAACAAGCTTGACAAAGTTCTTGCCGCATTAGAAAAGCTTGACGGACCTTCTCGAAGGTCGCAAAAGAAAACCTCCAATCAGCAAGAAGCTGTAGAATAATGTTGTTTGATTAAATAATGCGCATAGGTCGAATGCAGGAGCTTTCATTTATTACGTCCAACTTCGGCTTTGATTCGCAACAAGGGCGTAATGAATGAAAGCCCCTACATCAGGAGATTTACATGGCAACCACAAACGTTGTACCGTCGATAAGCGATATGGAAAGCATGTATAGAAAATATGCAACTGGTATGCGTATCCTCTTAGAGGGCGCGAAGAGCGATACTGGTAGCACACCAAAGGAGGTCATCTGGACAAAGAATAAAGCAAAGCTTTATCATTATGAACCGTCTCTTGAGAAACGCTTTCCAATTCCTATTTTGCTCATCTATGCCCTCATCAATCGCCCCTATGTTCTAGATCTTATGCCAGGTAACAGTATAGTCGAATACCTGACGCATCAGGGTTTCGATGTGTATA
>CAXUIS010000386.1:0-4397 GCA_964250915.1 uncultured Ktedonobacteraceae bacterium
ATAGCGAGAATGGCAAGTACAACGAGAACTGGAACTAAAATTGCTCGACGCATGAGAACTATTCTCCTTTCAAGAGAAAAAGCGTAATGTATTTAGAAACATTGGAATATAGAAACGAATGTATTTATTATACCGCAAGTAGAGCTTCATCGCGTGACGCACTACCCTCATCTGTGAGTGTTTCTGTCGCCGCAGGCTGTGCCTGTTGTGGTGCTTTACGTCCACGAATGAAGAAGACTGCGATAATGGCGAACAGGATAATGCCTACCGAGATGAGAAAGCCGTCCTGAATAGCTAAGGCATAACCTTGCCGTTGTAGTAGCCCTGCAACTTCTTGTATCGAAGCCGCCCTTGCAGCATTAAGATCGGCACCCTGTGAGACAAACAGTGCTTGCAGACGTGGCAACAACTGTCCAAGTTGAGAACCTGGTGTGACCTGCTCCGCAAGGTGACTAAAGTGCACTTTGGACTGTGTTTGTATGACAGTTGCCAGAATTGCTACGGCTAGTGAGCCAGCAACCGAACGGATGACTGAGTTGATCGCAGATGCTTGAGATAATTGGCGTGCTGGTATCTCCGAGAGTGCCGCAACGATCAACGGTTGAGCCACGAGACCAATACCCAAACCGCGTAGTACTAGTAAAACTTGGAACCAACTATAGGGTGTATAGAGCGAGAGAAACGAGAGTTCCCAGAAGGCAAAGGCCGCGATCAATAGCCCTGGTATCACGACAGCTCGCACGCCCAGACGGTCAACGAGACGCCCACCCACAAGCGAACTTACCATTGAACCAAGTGCCTGCGGAATGAGTATCAAACCCGTCTGGAATGCGCTTAACCCGCGCAGGTTTTGCAGGTAGATGGGAATGACAAAGAGTCCTCCAAACAGCGCAAAGGTGATACAGATGTTGGCAATATTCGCTGACGTAAAGGACATATAGGCAAAGACCGTGAGATCGAGCAACGGTTGTCCTCCACGTCGAATAATCGAGAGTTCGATGACGACGAAGATGACCAGTGCTAAGATGCCACCAATCAGAAAGCCAAGCACAGTTGTTGATCCCCAACCGTCAGTACTTGCACTCGAAAGTGCATAGAGGACAGAGGCGAGACCCACGGCGACGAAGACGAAGCCAGCAAAGTCGAAGCTTTGACGGCCCTCTGCTCGAAACTCACGCAAGAGCAGAAAGCTCAAGATGACTGCCAGAATACCGATTGGGACGTTAATGAAAAAAATCAATTGCCAACTACCAAAAGTTACGATGTAACCACCAAGCGAAGGACCGAGTGCGGGTGCCAGCAAAATCGGAATACCGAGAAAGCCTGTTGCAACGCCACGCTCTTGTGGTGGAAACTCACGATAGAGCAAGGTAATGGTCATTGGCAGTAAGAAGGAGCCACCAAAGCCTTGCAGAACGCGGAAAAGAATTAGTACTGGAAGACTCCAGGCTAATCCGCATAATAAGGAGCCAAGCGTAAAGGCGGTGAGCGCGACGATGTAAAAACGCTTGAGTCCAAAACGGTTAGAGAAGTAGCCAGTGAGCGGTATGGCGACACCCTGAGCGAGTGTATAGCCAGTGATGACCCACTGAACGCTATTAAGATCTGCGCCAAAAGCAGTTTGGAGGCGTGGAATGGCAATATTGACGATAGTGGTGTCTAGAATGCTCATAAATAAGCCAAAGACGACCACAATCGCAACAATCCATTTGTACGCCAACCCACCACTGCGTTGTTGCGCTACGGGTGCGGGAACTTGCATAGAATTATGCTCCTAATAACACATCGCGTCCTGATCGGCGATGTGTTGCCGAGAGGACGCGATAAATCGGTCCCTACAGGTTAATCTTCGAGCAGGGCAGGTATACCTTTCATAACTTTCTGAAGAATTGTCATGAACTGCTGTTGCTCTTCCTTACTTAGATCGGCCCTTTTGATCATTTCACCGAAGCGTCGGAAATGCTGAGGCATGACTTCATCAAAAAAGGCTAGCCCTTGTTCAGTTAGTTGAATAGTCAGCATACGACGATCCTCTGGATGATTTTTGCGTGCGATCAATCCTGAGCGTTCGAGACCATCGAGTAAGCCTGTGATGGTTCCACGCGTCACCTCGCATCGGTCAGCTAATTCCGATGGTGTTAGAGTATTATTAGGTGCATGACGCAGGAGCATAAGAATAACCATCTTGCCATCAGAAAGGCCATAACGCTCAAGTCTAGTTTGGAACGTCGAAAGTATTTGTCGTGCTACATGGAGGAGCAACCAGTATGTCTCTACAGTGTCTTCATCAGCATTGATAAATTCTTTTGCGCGTCTTCGCATCATTTCATATTTTGGTAATTTTTCTATCTCGATCTCCATGTTATTGACTCCCTTATAGTTCCTACCCATATTATAAGGTGCCATATTATATGTGTCAAGGAGGAAGATAAAAATACTAAAACGAGGTTGTGTATTTGTTCTGCAAATACACAACCTCGTTTTAGTATTGGAATTATACTTGGTGGATAGGGAGGGAAAACCAGAAGGTGGACCCTTTGCCAAGCGTACTTTCGACACCTACACTCCCACCTTGCCGCTCGATAAGTGTGCGGCAGATGTGCAGACCGAGACCAAGACCTACGCCAGAGCCTGTTTTTACTGTGATACCATCGACACGATAGAAGCGTTCCCAGATATGTTGTTGCTGTTCAGGTGTCAACCCTGGTCCAGCATCACGCACGGAAACGCGCACGCTGTCCTCGATTGTTTCCAGACACACATGCACTGCATGAGTCTTTTCCGAGTATTTAAGTGCGTTAGAAAGATAGTTGTTGAGAACTTGTTCCAGGCGGTCCGCATCTGCCATGACGTAGATAGCGTCTGAAACGGTTTCAAGATGAATGGCACGTGGGGCAACGATAGTTGATTGGTCCGCGACGGTTCGGCGTACTATCGCTGTGATGTCGTACTGCTGTATACGTAGTTCTAGTTTGTCGGCATAGATGCGTGAGACATCGAGCAAGTCGCTCACAAGGCGATTTTGCACCTCGACCTGACGTGCGGCACGTTCTAACATATCGCGCATTGGTTCCAAGCGTTGTAGAAGATGTTCGCTCGTCGCATTTTCTTGAATGAAGCGTTTCATCTGGCGTTGTGCGAGTTGGATATTCGCTTTGATAGAGGTGAGCGGTGTTCTAATTTCGTGGCTTGCGATGCCAATAAATTCGTCCATGCGCCGATTAGCGTCATCTAAGGCAAGAACATTGGCCTGAGCTTCGGCTCGTTCTTGGACGAGTCGTTCGCGCTCAACGACAAGGGCCGCAAGTTTCGCTACCGCTTTTGTGAGTGCGATATCACGTTGTGTATAGTGTTGGTAGCGACCACCGTGATCCAGGGCAAGCACGCCGATGAGCGACGACCCTAGAATCATTGGTGCTAGTAGCATTGTTTGAATACCATAGGGATTGGGCCGCTCGGACAATGGTGGCTGTGTCATGTCGAGCACAACCACCTCGTTTTCAGACATTCGTGCGTTGAATTCAGGGCTACGAATTTGTTCGCTGAGTAAGAAATCGGAACGCCGCTCACGCCATGATTGTTCTTGTTCAGCTGAAAGACCCACGACTGCCGATGAACGTAAAGCTTGCGTGTGTGGATCGACAATGGTGATGCTAACACGTTCACATGCGAGGACGCTCCGAATGAGTTCTGCCAGACGCTGCGCCACCTCTTTAGCAGGAACTGGTGTTTGCATATTTGGCACGCCCTGTTCGTCAGGACGCTGCACAAGCTCTTCTGCCATCATCAAGAGAGCGTCCAGTGCATCCTGTGTACGACGTTCAAGACGGCGACGTTCTGTAACATCGTGAAAAATGAGTACTCCGCCTTGAATAGCATTATTCTGGTCATAGGTCGGTGCTCCTGTCACATTCAATTGCAGTTCGCGTCCATCGAGAGTGTGCACCAGAATATCTACTTTGCTTTCGTCTGTGAGAATTTCACCTGCTAATATGCGATTGATAGGTCGCATCTCTTCGCGTAGAGGTTCGCCATGCTCATCCCGCAATTGCAGTTGTGTCATGCGTTTCTCTGGAGAAAGTTGCATGTGGGTAGGTAGTGTATCAAGGCCGATGAGTGCGCGATAGGCCCGATTTGTGTGCACAATATGACCATTTTTGTCATAGACGTTGACGCCATCGGTCATCGCTTCAAAAACTGCGGCTAAATCCCCTTGTAATGATTGGATAGGAGGCACATTCGTGTCCTGTACTGTATTTTTTTGCGTCAAAGGAGTGTTTTGGCTCATCGTAACAACGCTTGCCTCCGCGAACATACATTTAGTGGTGGTGCTGTGTCTAGCATGTTTTACAATAACGTATTGTGAGCATAGCGTCAAGTAGGGTGTGTAATGTTGA
>CAXUIS010000387.1:0-4334 GCA_964250915.1 uncultured Ktedonobacteraceae bacterium
CGTAAAAAGAGGGCGTGCATCTCGGCTGAGATTGAAACGGGGACTCTCCAACTTGTGGAGTCCACTACAAGAGGCATATTCTTGACGACTACCTTCGCTTCCGTCCCTAATGGAGTCAAAACACGATTGCAGGAGACCTTTTGCCCCTCGCATCATAAAAAGAGCCTCAAGAGTTTTTCTTATAGTTAGAATGGTGAATTGTCTCCTTTTTCAATCTCTTTCTCATTTTCATTGTCTATACTGGAGACAGCAAATTTCTCAGTTTTGGTTCTAAAAGTGTTGTAGAATGAAAGGAAATAATGAAGATGGCGAACACTCCCCCTCCTGGGTATAAAATACTTGCTAGCAGCGAACGAGAACCTTTAGCGAATGCACGCCTTGTTGGACCCGTGGACCCTCAGGAACATATTGAGGTCACGGTCTACCTGAGAGCACCCGCAACAAGTGATTTGGCGAACATCATTCATGAACAAGTTCAGCAGAAGCGGCCATTTCTGAGCCGAGAGGAGTATCGTGCAACTCAAAGTGTTTCTGCCGAAGACTTAGCGAAGCTTGAGCAGTTTGCACAGGAGTACAATCTTACGTTTATGTCCATAGATCTCGTTGGGCGAAGGTGCGTTTTGGCCGGGACAGCAGCCTCAATGAGCATGGCCTTTGGGACTGAACTTCAAAGGTATGATCACTCACAAGGCTCCTTTCGGGGGCGGACTGGTCCTCTCTACCTTCCAGAGTCACTCGATCAGGTCGTGGTCGGTGTCTTTGGTCTGGATACTCGTCCTCAAGCTCGAACACATTTCCAACGCTATAATCCGACTGTACATAGGATTCAGGCAAATGCAGCCTCTGTTTCCTACACTCCTGTCCAGCTTGCTCACCTCTACGACTTTCCAACCGGAACGACTGGAAGTGGTCAATGTATTGCTCTTATCGAACTAGGTGGTGGCTACACCAATAGTGATCTTCAGACATACTTTCAACAGGTCGGCGTTCCTTTGCCCAGTGTGATTAGTGTGTCTGTAGATGGTGGACAAAATACGCCGACGGGCTCTTCCAATAGTGCTGATGGCGAGGTCGAACTGGATATAGAAGTCGCCGGAAGTATTGCTCCGGGGGCAAAGATCGCAGTCTACTTCGCTCCCAACACTGATCAGGGCTTCCTCGATGCCGTGACTCAGGCAACACATGATACAACCAATAATCCTTCCGTGATCTCAATAAGTTGGGGGTCGGCTGAGGCGAGTTGGACGGCTCAGGCAATGCAAGCGATGGATCAGGCATTTCAGGCTGCAGTTGCATTAGGCATCACGGTCTGTTGTGCGGCTGGTGATGCAGGTTCCTCTGATGGAGTTAGCGATGGCAAGGCCCATGTTGATTTCCCTTCAAGTAGTCCCTATGCCTTAGCCTGTGGTGGAACACGACTTGAAGCAACGAACAACACGATCACCAGCGAGGTGGTGTGGAACGACAGTGCAACATCAGCGACAGGAGGGGGGATTAGTGATGTGTTCCCGCTCCCAACATGGCAAACGAATGCACACGTTCCGCCGTCGATCAATGATCAACATAGTGGGCGAGGTGTTCCTGACGTTGCAGGGGATGCTGATCCGCAAACAGGATATCAGATTTACGTCGATGGACAAAGTGTTGTGTTTGGTGGGACGAGTGCGGTTGCCCCATTATGGGCAGGCTTGATCGCCCTGATCAATCAGCAACGAGGAAAACCTGTTGGCTATCTCAATCCTCTTCTCTATCAAAACTATACGAATCTCGCACAAGCCAACGCTTTGCGCGATGTGACGAGTGGAACGAATGGTGGGTATTCAGCAGGGCCTGGATGGGACGCATGTACTGGGCTAGGAACACCTGATGGAGCAAAACTACTCGCAATACTGCCGACTGTCTAATGGAAGAAGGATAACAACAAGGAGGTGAGATCGTTTCTCACCTCCTTGCACTTTCAATTTCAATTCGTCCATCGTATGAGGTCGATTTGTTCATGACCAACCTCCGCACGTCCGGCCTCAAACCGAGTGTAAAAGGAATGGTTGTGATCCCTCCTCTACCTTATGCTTTTTCATGATATTATAGGCGTAGAGAGAATAGCCCAACAAAGCTGTTGTTGTGTATCTCTTGATAGCGTACATTGTTTGTATGAAGGAGCACCTCTATATGGCGAAAACTCCAAACATGACCGATTACGAGGCGGAACGACGTAGTTTCCACCTCGATGTGCCTACCCAATTCAATTTCGCAATTGATGTGATGGGTAAGTGGGCCGCAGACCCAAACAAACTCGCGATGCAGTGGCTTGGGCAAAATGGCGAAGAACGCTCAATCACCTATCAGCAATTCGTGGAACGCTCTAGCCGAGCCGCGAACGCCTTTCTTGCACTTGGCATCCAAAAGGGGAATCGCATCATGGTCATGCTACCGCGTATCCCCGAATGGTGGGAGACCGTTCTCGGCCTGATGAAATTAGGTGCCGTTCCCATTCCCTGTACCACGTTATTGACCTCCAAAGACATTCAGTTTCGTGCGGAAGTCGCTGAAGTGCAAGGCTTCATTACCGACGAGGAGGGAGCAGCAAAGTTCGATGCGGTGCGCGACCAGTGTCCGACCATCAAATTCACCGTACTCGTCGATGCTCCTGACCGCTCAAATTGGACGAACTTTCAGCAAATTTCCGCGCAAGCCTCACCTAACTATACAGGACCTAAAACTAATAGTGATGATCCTTGCCTCGTCTATTTCACCTCTGGCACCGTCGGCTACCCCAAGATGGTTCTACATACACAGGCGAGTTATCCCATCGGGCATACCATCACGGCGAAATACTGGCTTGACCTGGATGAGAACGATTTGCACTGGAACTTGAGTGAAATGGGATGGGCAAAGGCAGCGTGGAGCAACCTTTTTGGGCCGTGGATGATGGGGGCGGCGATGTTCATTCAGGACTCACGCGGCAAGTTTAACGCTGTGGAGACTCTGGAAATGCTGAATAAGTATCCTATCACGACACTCTGCGCACCGCCAACCGCGTATCGTATGCTGGTACTTGAAGAACCAATGACCTACATGAAAACACATCCACCTAAGGCACTACGTCATGTTGTCGGAGCAGGGGAGCCTCTGAACCCGGAAGTGATACGCGCGTGGCAACAGAGTACAGGCTTAACCATCCGCGATGGCTATGGGCAGACCGAAACGGTCCTTATCTGTGCCAACTTTCCACCGTTGGAGGTCAAACCCGGTTCAATGGGCAAGCCTTCCCCCGGCTTCGATTTGAGCATTATTGACGATGACGGCAACGAACTTCCACCCAATAAAGAGGGCGATATCGCCGTAAGCATTCAGCCACAGCGTCCAACATGGATGTTCAAGGAATATTGGCGCAATCCTGAGGCATCGGCGGCCTGCATTCGTGGCGACTGGTACATCACAGGTGATCGTGCGTATAAAGACGAGGATGGTTACTTCTGGTTCGTGGGTCGAGCCGATGATGTGATTATCAGTGCTGGCTATCGTATTGGACCCTTTGAGGTTGAAAGTGCACTAAAAGAGCATCCTGCCGTTGCTGAGTCAGCCGTCATTGCTAGCCCTGATACAATGCGTGGCGAGATCGTCAAAGCCTACGTCATTCTCGCTCCTGGCTACAAGCCCTCGCCAGAGCTAGCAACCGAACTACAGGATTATGTCAAAAAAGTGACTGCTCCATACAAGTACCCACGCGAGATCGAGTTTGTGGAGAGCCTGCCCAAAACGATTTCAGGCAAGATACGTAGAGTAGAATTGAGGGAAATGGAGCAAAAGAAGAAACTGAGTAAATGATGTGTTTGTAACGGTCCTCTATAAGAGGGAAGGAGCAGTGTTGTGGCAACAAAGCAACGAGTGAGTCTGGCACAACGGATGAGACGCTTACGACGTGCGGAACGATGGAAGTTGAATAAGTATACATGGAGTGGCCTACTTATTATCCTTGTGGGTCTTGTCCTTATTTTTGTGGGCATAGGTCTAAACACAGGAGCCTATTCCAGTGAAGGGCTATTGATAGGCTTTGGGGGACTTATCGTACTGGCAGGCATCATTCGTACTCTGATTGGCGTCATCAATCCTTCTTCACCTGATGATCTTATTCCCTACGAAGAGCAAGAGCAGCGTGCAGCCGAACGCTTAGAAGAGGCCCAACAGCACGAAGACCAAATCTTCGAGTGAGTATATTATTAAAGAGAATAGGCATTGACTCTCATAGGCACCCTCGGTGCCTATGAGAGTCATTGCCTATTCTCTTTAATAATATTTTCATTTATGTAAACATGTGATACTATCTATCATAA
>CAXUIS010000388.1:0-4321 GCA_964250915.1 uncultured Ktedonobacteraceae bacterium
ACGCGTCCAAGGTCAAGCCAGCCACTTTCGCGGCCTGGTCCCTTTTCATCTTCCGCTTTGGACGCCTTTTCGCCTGCTTTGACCACGCGCATCCGACGCCCCGATTTGTAGAGAAGCGTTTTGTTATCGCGTGACACATCGAAACTACTCACGCCTGTAATAATACGTTCGTTCTTATACTTCTCAAAATTGTAGGCATCAATAGCACCTCTTGGTCCATGCTCCTCTTCCTCATCATCGGGGTCGTCTATCGCACCCTCGATAGGAGAAGAAAGAAACAAGGCTTTGCCAGAAATGCCATGAATAGCATAATAACGTCCCTCGCTAACGGGGAAAGGAAGCACGCGCTCAGTGATGCCTTCCAGGTCGATCACGATTGACTCGACGCTTTTCTCAGCCTTCTCCGTTCCATTTTTTCCTTGCGCTGTATCATCGGTGCTCTCGACAGTTGTAGCATCCTCGCTTGTAGCTGGCTTGTCGTCGTTCTCTTCCTCCTTTTTATCCTTCTCATCGGGTGCTTTTGGCTCAGGGATGAACGGAGAACGTAACTCGCGTTGTAGCGTGATGGCATATGGCTTCACGCCACGTGGAAAGCTGAGATCGAATTGCAGATTATCATGGACAGGATTGAACACGCGATGGCCCAGAAAGTACAGGTACTTGCCCTCTGGATCGAACGCAGGCTTGCTGTCCACCAGAATAGGCTCCGTTACCTGATAGGTCGCACCACTTTCCAGGTCGCACAGTTTGATTGCTGTCTTCTGCGATGAAATCGGAAAGCCATAGGCCAGCCAACGTCCATCAGGAGACCACGAAACACCATCGATACGATTAAAATCGCTACGTTCAACCACCTGTGATGTATGCGCTTCGAGTGCGACCACAATCAGTTCGTTGCGATGGTTCGTGATCGCAATCGCGTCATCAGCAGGTGAGACAACAAGGTTTGTCACGCGTCCAAGGTCAAGTTCTGTCAACAGTTCTGGCTCAGCCGCCTCTTCTGGATTGAAGAGAACAAGCGTTTCGCGTCCAGGTGCATCACAGACAGCGACACAGCGTTTACCATCATTGAGCCATTCGAGGAAACGATAGCGCACACCGTCCTGCTCGCCATGTTGCAGCACAGGTCCGTCCCAATTGCCCATTGTGAAGGCTTTACCGCGCGCAGTCAACGCGACCTGATAGCCTTTTGGATGTAATGCATACGTATCCAGATAGGTCGTGGCAGAGACAAACTTGCGATTACGCTGTGTACGCACGCTCGGCAACGAGACACTTAGTTGTTGTGCCTGCTCAGTACGTGGGTCGAATAGATAGAGTTCAGCCCCAGCATGATAGACGAGACGTTGCCCATCGCTTGTGAGGTGACGCGCATAGAAATCTTGCTGCTGCGTATGTTGTTGAACATCCTCACCTCGTGGCGTACATGAGTACACATTACCTACACCGTCTTGATCGGAAAGGAAGTAGATGCGCTCACCTATCCAGCATGGATTGACGACGTTACCCTTGAGATTGTGCAAGCGTTCAAAGATACCGCTACCTGTTGGATCAGACCATAGATGCCCTGCTGTACCACCACGATAGCGTTTCCAGCGTGCGAAATTCGTCCCATTACGACCAAGCACTACACCTCCTTGAGGTCCATAGGAAACAGCACTAGCTTTGCCATAGGGAAGTTGACGCGGTAGACCACCTGTTGGTTTTACGGCGTAGATAACGTCGAAGGCAGGCGCGAACTGACCTGCACTGCTGCTATAAAGAATCTCTGTTCCATCAGGCGACCAGCCCAAAACGCGACAATTGCCACCAAGAAAGGTGAGACGTTGAGCCGGACCACCAAGCGCGGGCATGACATAAACCTCACTTGGTCCTTCTTCACGCCCCACGAACGCGAGTAGTTCGCCATCAGGCGAGAAAAAGGGATAAGTGGCCTCACCAACGCCTGCTGTCAGGCGTTCCGCACGTCCTCCCTCACTTGTGGTAAGCCAGAGATCATCTTCCGACACAAACACAATGCGGTCCTGAAAGATATTGGGGAAACGTATATAGCCCTGAGATGCCATGAATAATAGCTCCTTCAAAAAAATGTGATGAGGTAAAAAGAAAGACAACGGACAGTACGTACACTCTATACAACAAAAAAGACGTACCGCTAGAAGAGATGTGTATATATTTTGTCACAGGAGGGCAAGATGTGTCTAATGATGCGAAATGAACAATCCGTAGGAGTCTAATTTATTACACCCTGTTGGCATATACGAATGCTAGAAAGTGTGAGAATGCGTTCCAACCCTCGCTAACATTGTGGGATGCCAACAGGGTGTAATGAATTAGACTCCTACAATAAATCATTCAATCTCTTACGAGATTGTCACCTGCATGCAATTAGAGTAGAAGTCAAACATACAATTAACAAAGCTCATTTTTGGTGGTTTATTTTTACTTATGGTGTGAATACCATTGCTATCAGTACTGATGGGAAAACTATTGTGAGTGGTGGATATGATGATAAGATCAAAGTATGGGACATTCAAACTGGATATTTGCATCACACTCTTACAGGACATAGCAAATGTTAGTTTGTCGCTTCCATCTCTTGCTGTTCTGTTTTATGCCTGTTTTCTTCCTGTACCTCTACTTTCCCGAATCCAGTAATCAGCAGAAATCTCTTGATAACATAAAACCCAAACTCCACGCATGGACCGACACCAAAGGCAAAAATCAGTGTTCCTATACCTACAGTCCCACCTAAAAAGAAGCCCACGATCAAGGCGGAACATTCCAGTACGGCACGCACGATAGCGATACGCTGTTTTGTAAGGGCATGCAAGCGTAGCATGAGACCGTCGCGTGGTCCTGCGCCAAGATGGGGGTTGATGTAGAGCGCGGTGCCGACACCGACGATGAAAACTCCTGCGGCATTAATGAGCAGGCGTACTAGTAATGATGCGCTACTGAAGTCGGGCAAGAAGTTCCAGTGTATCAGCAAATCAACAAAGGTGCCAACGAGGAACATGTTGAGAATGGTAGCAACACCAGGATAGGCACGTAGCGATAGGCCAGCGAGAATAATGATTGCTCCAACAACGATGTTGGCTTGTCCAAACGTAAGTGGTGTATGACGACTGATGCCTAGATGTAGCACGTCCCACGGTCCTAGCCCCATATTAGAACGATAGGTGAAAACGGTGCCAACCGCGAAAAGAAAGAGGCCAGCGATACATATGATTAATCTGACGACATAATTTCGTAGTACGCGTGGGGTAGGAAGGTGCATGGGAATTTGTCCTTTTTGTTATGAGTATACGAGATGAAGAGGTGCGAGACAACAGCCAATATCGTGGAATACATAAAGGCAATACGAGACCTCCGGTAGGGGCAGCAATTCATTGCGCCCAAAGATGGGAGTGGCAGAGGGGCAACACGTGGGCAACAGTTCGTTTTCTCCAACATGTACCCGCCCAGCCCATCTTTGGGCGCAATGAATTGCTGCCCCTACCGACATGATTATTCAGTTATGATTTTTCTCGGCAGGGTCCACACCCGGCACAGGCCGTTCCCACCACGGCGTGCCGCGTTCGCCGAGCGCGACTTTAGCATGGTGTACACGCTGACGTGCATCGGCTTCGAGGGCTGTGTCTTTTGTGCGGTGGGCTTGAGCGATATCGCGTCGTGCTTGCATCAGGTCGTTGACGAGTTTTTGGCGTGTCTCTTCGTCGAGGCGTGGGTCGGTTGTACGCCAACGTCGCCCATCAACGATGAAATAGCGTCCGTCTTCGGTATATTCTATCTTTTTCTTCGTCAAGGTCATTCTCCGGTTTGCAAGAATACTTCTACATAGCATACACTGAGAACAGTTTTTTTGCGTCGTCGTGATGAGGCAAGGGGATGTTTCCATAGTAAACAAGGGCATCCCCTTGTGGGTGCCCTTGCCCCAATTCTTTTAACGAAGAAGGGAACGTATCATGCGTACTACCACGCGCCTACGTGAACTGCTAGCAGGTCCAGATTTAATTGGTGCCCCTGGCGCATATGATGCGCTAAGTGCGCGATTGATTGCGCAGGCGGGTTTTTCGGCGGTGTATATGACGGGTTTTGGAACGTCGGCAAGCGTGCTGGGTCAGCCGGATGTTGGGTTGCTGACGATGAGCGAGATGGTGAGTCGCGCCTCCGCACTAGCTGCCGTGGTTGGAAATTTGCCCCTCATTGCCGACGCCGATACGGGATATGGCAATCCTCTTAATGTGAGACGCACGGTTCGCGAGTATGAACACGCAGGCGTCGCGGGTATTCACATCGAAGATCAGATATGGCCTAA
>CAXUIS010000389.1:0-4310 GCA_964250915.1 uncultured Ktedonobacteraceae bacterium
TATTGGCAGATAGCACATTTCATGAGTGTTTCCTTCTAACCTTCATATTCGGTTCCCACTTATCAAGGGTTGGCTCATATGCTGTTATCACGATTACTTGCCGCTTGCTCCTGTTTTCGGCTGCTACCACATGAATAGAGCGTCCGTTACATTGACCGAGCAGTAACTTTGCTGGAAAGGGGAATGCACTTGGATAATCTTCTATCGCTTCACCGCTCTGCAAAATGTACTCTACACACTCATCAGAAATAGAGCGTGTAAACATGGACTGGCGAGCATGAATGCGATAGATGAGGTCTTGATACTGCATTCGCACTTTGCCTCTTCACATTTTCCTATACTATGTCATAGTAATGCGCTCTATCTCGCTATCAACTAGCTTACGATGTTCTTCTGAACACTATAGAATTAAAAATGTCTCAAGCTAGGATAGAAGCCGCTTGAGACATAATTTAATGTGATATGGGTGCCGACAGAGGGATTCGAACCCTCAATCCTCTCAGAACTTGTTTTTGAGACAAGCGCGTATACCGTTCCGCCATGTCGGCTTATGCGTGTATAATATAGTATCAGCTTGCGAAAGTCAAGAACTTTTTTGTCGTACTTTCTCTTTCTCGCTTTGCTACTTATTACACTTCCACTTTTACATGGTCGAATACGCCGATGTTGCGGAACCGTTGATAGCGCTGCTCTAGCATGTCCTCTGTAGACATGGGTTTCAGTTCGTCCAGGTGTTTGATGAGTGCCGCTTTGAGGTTGTCCGCAGCTTGACGATGGTTACGATGCGCGCCACCCAATGGCTCTGGAATAAGCTCGTCTACTAAATCAATAGCCTTCAGTTCCTTCGCGCTAATACGCATAGACTCAGCCATTTGTGGCGCAAACGCTGTGTCTCGATAGAGAATAGATGCGGCAGCTTCTGGTGCTGCTACGCTGTAGGTAGTATGCTCTAGCATCAGAATGCGGTCAGCAATGCTTATGGCTAATGCACCACCGCTACCACCCTCGCCGATAACAACCGCAAGAATAGGTGTTTTCAGACGCGCCATAAGATACAGGTTTTCCGCGATAGAGGTAGACTGACCACGCTCTTCATCCCCCACTGTAATGGATGCACCCGATGTATCAATCAGCGAAACGACAGGTATGCCAAATTTTTCCGCTTGCTGCATGACACGATGTGCTTTGCGATAGCCTTCGGGGTGTGGCATACCTGAGTTACGAAATATCTTCTCTTTCGTATCACGTCCCTTTTGATGACACACAAGCATAACTGTATTGCCATCAAGCGATGCTGGACCCGCTATAATTGCAGGATCGTCGGCAAACGTGCGATCTCCATGTAGCTCAAAGAAATCGTCAAAGATGAGGCTTATATAGTCGGCTGAGTAGGGACGATCTTTGTGGCGTGCAACTAATGCCGTCTGCCACGAGGAAAGATTTTTATAGATGTCTGCGGTACGCTGGCGTAGTTCTCGCTCCATCTCTTGCAACTGTGTCTGTTCGTCCGCTTTGAGACGATCACCTTTGCGCTGCAAGCCAGAAATTTTTTTGTCTAGCTCTGCGAGCGGCTTCTCAAACTCAAGATCGTAAGCCATCCTAATTCCCTCTCATTACAGTTTTACACATAGTTTTAAACGACGGACGCCCACAAGGGGCTACCCTACTATATGACGGTCTCGTATGCGACCCACATCGTGTTATATAGTAGGGTAGCCCCTTGTGGGCGTCCGTGTAGCCCCACGTCTAACACGCTATACTTGCTTGCACTTCTTAGGAATAGAAGTGCAAGAGGCGGCTTAGAGTATGTCGTAAATCTTTTCTATGCACAACGGAGTCAATCATTCCATGCTGCTGTACAAATTCGGCACTAGCGGTTCCTTCAGGCAACTTCACATGCATGAAGCCTTCAATCACGCGTGGGCCTGCAAAACAGACAAGTGCTCCTGGTTCAGCAAGAATGACATCGCCTAACATAGCGAAACTTGCCGTAACGCCTCCCGTTGTGGGATCGGTCAAGAGGCTGAAATAGGGCAGTTTCGCCTCCTTCAGCATCGCTAACGCACTCGAAGTCTTCGCCATTTGCATCAGTGAATATAAGCCTTCTTGCATACGAGCACCGCCAGATGTTGCTGCGATAAGCACAGGTATATGTTGTTCTATGCCTAGCTCGATAGCACGGGTGATCTTCTCGCCAACGGCTGAACTCATACTGCCGCCAATAAAATGAAAGTCCATAATGGCTAACGCAAGTGGTTTTGTTTCGATGCTTGCATGACCAGTGACAACCCCTTCGTTGAGTCCTGTCTTCTGGCGTTCTTCCTGAGCCTTGCTTGGATAGGATTGGGCGCGTACCGAGAAATGGAGTGGATCGGCAGAAATAATATCCGCATCGGTTTCAACGAAACTCTCCGGATCTACGAGTAACTCGATACGCTCATACGCTGTGAGTTTGAAATGATAGCCACAACGTGTACACACCTTGTGATTTTTTTCTAAATCACGCCCGTACAAGATTTCTTTGCATTTAGGACACTTTACCGCTAAGTTGCTAGGTAGGCCCTGTTTAAGTCCATTTGTGGACGTATCTTGTCCAGTAGAAGGAACAGCGGCTTCTTTGACCATCCGAAACCTCCTTAATTATTCTTCATCGAAGAGCGCATTCACAAAACTCTTTGGATCGAAAGGAGCTAGGTCTTCAATCTTCTCACCTGTCCCAATAAACTTGATGGGTACGCCAAGGTCATCGGCGACAGCGAAGGCAAAGCCACCTTTTGCTGTGCCATCAAGTTTCGTGATGATGACGCCTGTAAGACCAATATCCGCGGCAAACTGACGTGCTTGCAGGAGTGCGTTTTGTCCGGTTGTCGCATCAATGACCATGAGCAATTCGTGAGGACCGTCGGGAATGAATTTCTGAATAATCTTATTAAGTTTTTTTAATTCTTCCATCAAGTTGTACTTCGTGTGCAGTCTTCCTGCCGTATCAACAATCAACACATCACTCCCACGAGTGCGCGCCGCTTGAATTGCATCATAGACTACCGCCCCAGCATCCGATCCTGGATTTTGCCGAATTACCGGAACCTCAATGCGCCTTCCCCACTCCTCTAGCTGGTCAATCGCGGCTGCACGGAATGTATCACCGGCGGCCAGTATCACTCTGCGTCCTTCACGAGTCAGACGATAGGCCATTTTTGCGATACTTGTGGTTTTACCAGAGCCATTGACACCAATGACAAGAATAACGGTAAGAGGTGACTGTTTAGAGAAACGCAGTGGTGATGGTTTGCCGAGGAGTCCCATCATTTCTTCACGTAGTGCCCACTTGAGTTGTGCTCCAGTCTGTATGTTTTCTGCTACAACTCGTTCACGTAAGCGATCCATAAGCCACAAAGTTGTGCTAGGGCCAACGTCAGCTTCGAGAAGCTCTTCCTCTAAATCATCCCAGAGAGAATCGGTGATAGTATCACTTTGCTCAACCGTTGTATTAATTCTAGTAAACATCTGGCGCGTACGCTGTAGAAACCCAAAACGCTGCTCAGAGCGTTCTTCAGGAGCCGGTTCTGCTACCGTTTCCGTCTCTTGCTTGGGTTCTTCCTCTGGTTCTTGTTTCCGTCCGAAGAATCGATTGAACACCTCGACTCCTTTATGTCTCTCTATGTTTTAGAGGTTTCTATCTTCTCTTTACACACAAAGTAGAGGGTTGCATCTCACTGCACGCCTTTGTGCTGTGATTGTCCCTCTCAAAAATACAAGGCAAAAGCAAGAAGGGATACAACTTAGTCTCTTGCCTCCTGCTTATCACCATGCGAGCGGGTACAAGACCGCTCACAGGTGTGCAATAACCCCACTCGTCTTATTGGCGACCACTGCGATATGAGTGAAGTGAGCCATCGCTAATAGGTTCATTAATAATAATGTCACCATTACGGATCTTAATGTTGTACAGACACGAAGGATTGGTGCAGACCCAAGCCTTGTATTCAATAGAAGCTCCCTGGCTACCGAAATCCGAAAGCGGAACCAGATCACCTTCACCACATTTGCGACACCGGGGAAAAGCGTTTTCCACGAAATCGCCTCCTTCCTTCTCTTTGGAGGGTCTATCGCTTGCTTCATCAAATTGTCAAGCGAGGCTTAGCGAAAATGTAAGCCGAGGGGGAGCCTCCGCCGCTGCATCCGCATCCCCACAGCAAGGTGTAACCCATGCCCTTCCTATAATACCACAACTTCTACGCTCTGTCAGTAGGTTCGTGAAGAAATCTTCATCATTATAAGGAAAACTCTTCTCTCCAATAGTAACGGAA
>CAXUIS010000390.1:0-4262 GCA_964250915.1 uncultured Ktedonobacteraceae bacterium
CATGCGATTGTTATTTCTGTGGCTGTGATGTCGCCTGCCGCGTCAATCTTTTTTAACACGATTCCACAGGCCGGGCTTGTCGGGGCTGCGCTCCCTTTGTGTTATGTCATTGGCTTTATTGTTGCACTGCTAATGGCAAACCAGTATAGCGAGATGTCGCGTGAACTACCGTCAAGTGGCTCCGCCTATACTTTTGTGACGGAAGGGCTTGGACCGCGTTGGGGCTTTCTTACGGGTTGGATTGATCGCAGTAGCACTCGGCGCGCCCTATTCCTTTATTTTGATGAGCGCGAACTTGCAAACGCTGGTCTATCGCTGGTTTGGCCTCAACCTGCACTGGACCTTCTGGTTTGTTGCTGCCACAGGCATTGTCTTTGCCCTCTGTTACATCGGCATTCGTCAATCGCTCACTATCGACCTGACCTTCCTTATCTTTGAAATTGGCGTTTGTCTCATTCTCGCCGCGATTGTGCTATTTCATATAGGTGGGCAAGGCGGCTTGACAACGGCACCATTGACGGGTAGTCTGTTACCAAAGAATGGCAACCTTGCGATTGGTGTTGTGCTGGCAATTCTCAGCTTTATTGGTTTTGAAACAGCGGCGGCACTTGGTGAGGAGACGCGGAATCCACATCGCAACATTCCACGTGCTGTATTTGGTTCGATGATTGTCGTTGGTATTTTCTACATTTTAATGGCCTATGTTGCCACGATTGGCTATGGTGTAAATAATATGGTCACGGGCTATGCCAATGATGCTGCACCGTTTGACACGATTAGCCGTCATATGGGTGGCGGTGTCTTCGTCGCGTTGATCGATCTTGTTGGCGTCTTCTCATTCTTTGGTGCAGCTCTCGCCATCATTAACGGTGGAGCGCGTATTCTCTACGCTGTCGGGCGTGATGGCCTGTTACCACGCTGGATTTCATGGACACATCCCACGCGTCAAACGCCCGTTGGTGCTGTAACATTCCTGTGTACAATTGGCCTGATAAGCGGAATTGTGTTGGGTATCTTCCTGACGCCGATCAACGCCTTTGCCTTTTTTGGGACGCTTGACGCAATCTTCGTTATCCTCATCTATATTCTGGTCAATATCGCGTGTCTGCGCTTTTTCTGGCTAAGGCGGCGTGAACGCTTTCATTGGCTCCGAAACGGCGTCTTTCCTGTTTTGAGTACGCTTATCACTGTTGGCATTTTTGTCGCAGCCGTCGCCTCTCCAGGTTCGGGTGCTCTCGCCACGATTCCTTTTGTCGTAGGCATATGGCTTGTGTTAGGTGTAGGATTGTTATTTGTTTTGAGGACAAAGATTGTTTGAGACTTGTTGGTGTGTAGAAACACAGATAGAAATGTGCATGCGTGTTTCTATCTGTGTTTCTACACACCAACAAAATTTATACTACCTAACAAAGAAGAATTCATTAAGTATATGTTCTAAATCACGCAACCGAACTGTGGTGCAATTTGCTTTTGCTACTAATCTGTGTGAAGCGGGAGAGCTTGAACATATCTATCGCCACTGGTGGCTCTTTGTCTTGCACCATGCTACTAAGAATTTCGCCCAAAACGAGACCAAATTTGAAACCATGTCCAGACAGACCCGTCGCGAAGATGACGCGTGAGTCATCGGCTAGGGTATCGAGAATAAAATTCTCGTCAAGACTTACATCATACATACATGAATCAACCTGAACGAGTGGTGCTTGTCGTAATGCGGGTAACAGATCACGCAGTCGTTTGACAATTTGATTAATCAGTAGTTCTTCTATTGGCGTGTTTTCCTCTGGTTCTACTGGCATACCAAAGTTGTGTGAGGCTGCTTTGAACCAGCTTGGCCCCTTGCCAGTCAGTGTGCTGTGAATAGGAAACCCGTACAACTCGTTCGCTAAAAATGGAGGAAATGCGGCTGCACCAAAAGAGGAGAGCGGAAGATTGGCAAAATAGAGTAGATATTGTCGTGTCATGCGTACTGGAAGATGTAAGCTTTCTATAAGATGATGTACCCACGGACCAACCGCTAGCACCACACGGTCAGCATTATATATCTCTCCTGAATGCAATGTGATGCGTACCAGACGATGAGTATTGCCGTACTCAACCTGTTTGACACGGCTGCCCTCGCAAATTTCTCCACCGAGATCAAGAATAAGGTCACGAAGAGTACGCAAGCACGTGGATGCGTGTAAAACACCACCTTGTGTATTGTAGGTATACATATCGTAATCAGTCGTCGCAAATTGTGGAAAACGCTGTTTGCATTGCTGCTGCGAGAGGCGCGTCGTGGGTAAACCTAATTCACGAAGAACAGTATAACTTGAATGTATGAAATTGTCGTCTTCATTACCGAGAGCTAACACGCCTGTAGGAGAATAGAGGGTACGCTGTGTAATGTGCTCAAGTGTGCGCCAGCGTGTAAGTGCCAGTTGCACTAGTTGTGTATAAAAAGATTTTTCTCCGTATTCAAAACGAAGTAGTCGTGAAATACCATGCGACGTTGAGCGCGGATGGTCAACGCTCTCTTGCTCTAAAACAGTTACAGAATGCATACCTTGCTTCAGGAGGGCGTATGCCGTCGAGAGTCCAACAATGCCTGCACCTACAATGACAATGTTTTGTTTAGACACGATACTCATAATCCTCCATTCTCTATTCTGGATACGTTCGAGTATAACAGAGTGTCTTGTGTAAGTCAAGTAAAAGTAGCAAGAATTATCGAAAACGATACAAAAATACATTCATGATATTTGTACTATTTATTGTAGTAAAATGTAAAAATATTTGTACATCGTGTGTTGTAGAAAACAACGTAGTTGCAAGAACAAGTAGCATACATACGTGTCAGCTCTATTACATACTGCTCGACGTTTTGTTTTTTTGCGGTTACAATAAAGAAAAATACGTTATAGAAGAGAAGATATGCAACAAGAAGAACAGCAACTTTCGTCCTCTCAGAAACGGGTTATCCCGCCGACGAACATACTTCGTGGCGAGCCTGTTGTGCCATCTTCAAAGTATTATACTCTGAGGTACCTGCTTGCGGCGACCTGTGCAGAGGGAGAAAGTTCCATTGCTTTTCCCGCGGAAAGCGATGATAGTGATGCACTCTTTCGAGGATGCCGTGCATTAGGGGCAAGACTCACATGGGAGAATGAGCAACATAGTAGCCTCTCTGTTCAGAGTATTGGTCGGTCACGTCAAACGGAACCAGTGACCGTCAATGTGGGTAACGCAGGGGCGGTGCTGCGTCTCTTACTTGGTATTGGGGCCGTGCTACCAGAGATAACCTTTGTGACAGACCATCCGCGATCACTCGGTAAGCGTCCAAATCGGGAATTGTTGGAGGCACTGACAACGCTTGGTGTTGTGTGCGAAGGTACCGACACCGAAGGCTACTTGCCTATCACCCTGCGAGGGAGCGATATACACGGTGGACATGTCAAGATTTCAGGAGCACGTAGCTCTCAGTATCTCAGCGCACTGCTCTACCTTGCTCCCTTGATTGGCGAGGCGTTAGAGATCGAAGTAGTCGATGGCTTAAAATCACAACCGCTTGTGCATGCAACGCTAGAAGTTCTGCATGAGGCAGGTATCTTAGTTGAACATGATAAAACACTGACACACTTTGCGACTGCTGCTGGTCAACACTATATCCCACGTACGTATACTGTGCCCGGTGATTATCCCTCTGCCGCCACATGGTTAGCGGCATGTGCAGTGTCGAATAATCCGTCGAGTGAGATACAACTAGCACGATTGCGACATGGCGATGAGGTTGGCGAGGAAGTGCTTGCCGCGTTTCGCGCGATGGGTGCTGACCTGCATCATGTTGAGGATACGATACGTATACGTGGTGGACAGCGTTTGCACGGTATAACGGTGGATGGGGATCGCATGATTGATTGTATTCCGGCTCTGGTGGCGGCAGCCTGTTTTGCAGAAGGTGAAAGCGTCTTCTATAATATCGAGAGCCTGCATTATAAAGAGTCGGACCGCATTGAGGACCTCTGTGCTGAATTACGCCGCGCAGGATGTATCGTAACACCGAAACGGGACGCAATTATCGTACAGGGGAGTCCGCAGAGTATCGAAGGCGGCGTAACCGTATATGGGCACAACGATCATCGTGTCCTCATGGCTCTCGCAATCGTAGCCACACGCAGTCGTCATGGCCTCACCCTCACAGGTACCGAACATATCTCAAAAAGCTATCCGCGTTTCTTTGAAGAATTGCAGCGTATGAGCATTGGTGGTATGTAAGGCTC
>CAXUIS010000391.1:0-4259 GCA_964250915.1 uncultured Ktedonobacteraceae bacterium
CCCGAATGCGGCTTCGGGGATGCCCCTCCCATACACAAAAGCACCTGGGAAGCCATGTCGTATGGGAGGGGCATCCCCTTGCGGGTGCCCTTGCCTTTGACACATGTGCTTTGACGGACTAGCAGGGACCGATTATTGTATTAGCGTCCACTCGTATGTCATAATACAGAGAAACCGCCTACCTGCTACAACCGAGTACTCTAAGGAAGAGAACACATGACTGTACCAACGGACGCTGCACATGCCGCAACACTTGATGCTCAAGACCCACTGGCCTCTTTTCGGGAGCGTTTTGTCATTTCCGACCCCAACCTGATTTATATGGATGGCAACTCGCTTGGTCGCTTGCCAAAAGCGACACTAGCACTCACGGAAGACTTGCTTTCTCGTCAGTGGGGAGAGCGGCTGATTCGGAGTTGGAACGAGGGTTGGTTTACAGCTCCTGAACGCGTCGGAGCGAAAATAGCCGCGTTGATTGGTGCTCAGCCTGATGAGGTTATTGTCGCAGACTCCACGTCGGTCAATCTCTTCAAACTTGTTGTCGCTGCACTACGCTTACAACATGGAAGGTCACGCATTCTCACTGACAACCTCAACTTCCCTTCGGACTTCTATATTCTACAGGGCGCAGTAGACGTGCTAGACAAACAGCACCAAGTAGAAATCGTGTCTTCACCTGATGAAATTCATGGTCCTGTGATTGAGTTACTAGCACAACTCAATAGTGAGGTCGCGCTACTTACGCTCTCGCATACCGCTTTCAAAAGCGGATATACCTATGATATGTCCACTCTCACAGAAGCAGCTCATGACGTGGGAGCACTTGTTCTGTGGGACCTGAGCCACTCGGTAGGCTCGGTGCCAATCAACTTGAACGCCTCTCAAGTTGATGTAGCAATTGGTTGTACCTACAAATATCTCAATGGTGGTCCAGGTGCACCAGCATTCCTCTATATCCGGCGTGACCTTCAGGAGCAACTCGGCAATCCTATTACTGGTTGGATGGGACAGAAAAACCTGTTCCAGTTCGAGTCGGTTTATCAACCAGCGACAGGCTTGCGTAGCTTCCTCACAGGCACTCCTCCCATCGTCTCGCTTTCATTAATTGAATCGGGTGTTGACCTGTTGTTGGAAGCTGGCTTAGACAACCTGCGTGCGAAATCGGAGCAGCAAGGCGAATATCTGATTGCGCTCTGGAAGGCGGTACTGGAACCGTTGGCATTTAGCCTGAACTCGCCACGTGACGTACAGCAGCGTGGTTCTCATATCTCGCTTGGTCATGCCGAGGGCTTGCGTATCGACCTGACACTTCTCAACGATATGAACGTTCTGCCCGATTTCCGTGCCCCCGACAACATTCGCTTAGGTATTGCTCCGCTCTACACATCGTTTCTCGATATCCATACAACGGTCATGCGTCTAAGAGATATCGTTGTCGAAAAGCTCTATGAGAAATATAGTAGCGAGACACCAACCGTGACATGAGGATTTCTTATCGTCGTTCAATGGAGGTCAGGGCACCCGCAAGGGGATGCCCCTCCCATACGACGAGACGTTACAGACTTCTGCGTGTATTGGAGGGGCATCCCCTTGCGAGTGCCCTTGTTTTGGTAATTGCAGAAAGGTCATCAACAATGGCGAATAGACTTACAGGCAAAGTAGCCTTAATTACTGGCGCGGGTAGTGGCATTGGACGCACCGCCGCATTGCTATTTGCACGAGAAGGAGCGCGTATCGTGGCAGGTGATATCAACACTGATGGCAATGCCGAGACTGTACGTATGATTAAAGAGCAGGGTGGAGAAGCGTTAGCGGTACGCCTCAATGTCACTATAGCGGAGGAAATTGAGTCTGCCGTACAGACGACACTTGATACCTTTGGAGAACTAAATATCCTATGTAATAACGCTGGTGTAGGCGAGCAGCGTACAGCGATTACCGACCTAGAAGAGAGCGAATGGGATCGCGTCTTTGCGATTAATAGCAAAGGTGTATTTTTAGGCATTAAATATGGGGCAGCGGCCATGATAAAAGCTGGCAAAGGTGGCTCAATCATCAATACTGCAAGTGTCGCGGGTATTGTCGGCAATCCTGGCTATATAGCGTATGCGGCCTCAAAAGCAGCTTGTATTCATATAACAAAAACGGCTGCGCTTGAATTAGCGCGTCATAACATTCGCGTAAACGCGCTTGCTCCAGCATTTACAGCCACACCGATGGTAGACTCAATGGTTTCCACGCACCGCAACCCCGACATTGCCCTCCAAAAACTAGGAAGCATTATTCCTCTTGGACGCCTTGGCACACCCGAAGAGATTGCGAACGCCGCCCTCTACCTTGCCAGCGACGAGTCGTCCTTTACCACAGGTGCCGTGCTTGTACTTGATGGTGGTTTGACAGTGCAGTAGGGGCTGATTGATGATGGACTTGCGAAAGAGGGTGTGCTAAAGCAGACCCGTACAGAGCTTCCGTGACCTCCCCACACGTGTTGGTGGCTCCTGTATGGGTCTGCTTTAGCACACCCTTCGCATGTTCGCCTCTCGGTTGTCAACAAGGACGCGATAAATCGGTTCCTACATTAAATCTTCCGTTGCACGTTTTTCCAATAAGGTGCACGAATATTTGCTTTGAGCAGTTTGCCAGTGGGATTGCGTGGAATTTCAGCAACAAAATCTACGGAACGAGGTCGCTTGTAATCTGCGATACGTTCGGTACAGAAGGTGATTAGTTCCTCTGCGGTGACACTGGCTCCCTTACGCAGTTCAACGACAGCCTTCACTGATTCGCCCCAGAGTGAATCAGGTACGCCAATCACAGCGACATCTGCTACAGCAGGATGCGCTGTCAGCACGGCTTCGATCTCTGCCGGATAAATGTTGACGCCACCAGAGATAATCATATCAATCTTGCGGTCACAGATGTAGTAATAGCCCTCGGCATCACGATAGGCAATATCACCAACGGAGAAAAAGCCATCGCGTTTATTTTTTTCTGTCGCCTCTGGCTTATTAAAGTACTCCGCTAACGAGGCATTACGCGCATACATCTCGCCCGCCACGCCATCAGGCACCTCGCTTCCTGCTGCGTCCAGCAAGCGTATCTCTTGCCCTGGTCCAACCTGACCACACGATCCTGGCTTGCGTAACTGGTCCTCTGGCCTAAGAATAGCGACAAAGCCCGTTTCAGTTGCACCGTAAAACTCCCAAATGTGTTCGCCAAAACGCTCGATAGCACGAACCTTCAATGCGTAGGGACATGGTGCACCACCAAGAATAATCGCGCGAAAAGAACTGACATCGAACCGAGAAAATACCTCTTCTGGCACATCACATAAACGTTGTAAGAGCGTAGGAGCCATGAAGGTTGTCGTAATCTTGTAGCGATCAATCAGTTGTAACGCCTCTACTGCATCATATTTCGGTTGAACAACAATTGTCGCACCCATAAGCATGTTCACAGCGACAAAAAAGTTTGGCGCACTATGATAGTACGGACCCGCTAGCAAGTGTATATCAGACTCCGATAGTCCAAATGCTTGCACAGTTCCCATCACAGCATCTATCCCAACACCATCTGGACGATAGGCACCTTTCGGTTTGCCCGTTGTACCAGATGTATAGCTCATTGTAGAGCCAAGTCCACCTTCACTCTGCACCACATCTTCGCTCGCATGAGCAAGAAGTTCTTCATAGTGTAACCATCCCTGCGGAGCCTCAGAACTCACAGCAATATAGGTTACTTGCTCCGTCACCTCAGAGCGCGCTTGCTCAACGACACCTACCAGTCCAGCCCCCGCTATCACCACTTTTGCCTGACAGTCATTGAGGATATACGCAACCTCATGCTCGCGTAAGCGATAGTTGAGCAAAACACCGATAGCCGAGAGCTTTGATAGGCCACCAGCAATTTCGAGGGCTTCGATAGAGTTGTACGTCATCACCGCAACACGGTCTCCAGCCTTGACACCTAAAGCACTCAATGCATTGGCAACTCTTCTAGCACGAGCATTCAATTGGGCATAGGTGAGTGAGCGGTCGCCACAAATAAGCGCGGTTTTGTTGGGTCGTATCTGTGCATGCGCATCAAGAAAATGAGGTGGTTTTGTTGGAGCTACATTCACCGAGTTTTCAGAGGTTGTCATAGAACGTCGTCTCCCTATCTGCAATACATCGTCGTACATCGGAACACGCTGTAATAGCAGAATTATATCATAAAACATAGGCTGCTCTGTCCCTTGAGGAACAGAGCAGCCTATGTTT
>CAXUIS010000392.1:0-4250 GCA_964250915.1 uncultured Ktedonobacteraceae bacterium
TGATAGACAAGATGTACTATGCATCTCAGCGTGTGGAGCGCGTTCTGAATGAAGAACGTCCACTACTACTTGCCTACGATCAAGATGCGGAAGTGCGTAAACACAATTATCAGGACGCTGACCCTCTCGCATTACAAAAAGCTTTGCAGCAGCAGTGTGAGCAATTCGCAATGCTTGTAGTGTCTATTCCCTCTGCCGCTATGTCACGCGAGGGTGTTCATTCGGAACGTGGAATTATGACGTTGCGACAATGTATCGAGGCACCGCTCGACTCAGCAATAGAGCATCTTCAGCAACTACATGCTGCTCAAGGCGTTGGGTAGGGGCAGCAATTCATTGCGCCCAAAGAGGGGTCGGGCGGGGTTCGGCGCGAGCGTAGCGAGCCTATTATACATCACGGAATTGCATCCAGAGAAATACTGTTCTACAATATAGAAAATATATTCGAGAACATGAGCGTGTAAAAGGAACAGAATGGTATGGCTCAGGATTTTGGACTGCAAGAGGACGATGGGGGCAAGCTTTACTTTTTAACGGACCGCAAACTGTACGAACTTGTCTATAAATGGATGAATACACGCGACGAACTTGGCGAGATACAGCCGAAGGAGCAGTGGATACCTCAGTTTCTAGGGCCATTGCAGGAATTGTCTTTCAGAGGTGGAGAGCTGATGAAGGTCATGAAAGAGGTGCAGACTACTCGTGCTGTAGTGATCTCGGTTGTATCCTCAATTGCACAAGATACGGAAGAAGAGGCGACACGAGTTGAGGTGAGTGGTACGGAACTTCCCGTCTCGCTGATCTTTGTTTTACCATCACATACATCATCTGCAACGCAACGCAAAACACCTGGAGGATTGCAGGACCGTTCTAATGCTGGTGCTTCATCAAATGTTCCAGGAGTGATTGGACGTGAGCAGAGTGAACGGTACGATGTGATTGAAGTCAATCGGATGTGGGGAACTTCCGTTGAGGCAGAAACGCAGCTTACCTCCAAGCAAGCCGTTGATGCGGCGCAAGCATTTGATGATGCATTGATTTTTCGTTATTACAACGAGACGGTTACGCCACCAGGGAAAAAACGTGATACGCTCGAATGGCTCAATCCGCAATACCTGCCGTGGCAAGAGACGCTTGGTTTTTTCTTTCGCGGCCTCTACTTCGAGACTAGCAATGTGATAGAAGTGCCAGGGGAACAAGGCTCAGAGCAAGTACCCGCCGAGGTGTATCTTGCCACCACTTTTCAGGTAGAACGTGATGGGCGTAGCATCAATAGCTATCGTCCGTTTGGGCAACGAGAGGATGCTGTTGCCTGGATCAATAGTACAACGCATGCCAAGGCAAGTATCACGCGTTTGGTACCCGATCCAGGGAGTACGAACTGGTTTGTATTAAGCGATCTACAAAATCTCAATCCGCTCGGCTTCCGACCACAAGGTGAAGTTGAGTGGTTAAATAAATAGACAAAAGAGCTACTGGCATAAACCCGAAGGGTTTATGCCAGTAGCTCTTTTGTCTATTTATGATTGTAGAAGAGTCATAGGTGAGAAGCCAGAGCCGTTGTTACGCAATACAAAGTTCGCATTTGTTTGACGGAAGAGCAGGTCGGTGTCTCCCTGGACATGGACGATAATGTCTGGTTTGTTATCTCCATTTACGTCCTTTACCTCTAACGTAACGACCGCTTTATCCGCGTTTGACCACTGCAGATGTGGTCCTGGAAAGACCTTTGCGTGTGTGATGTCGCCGCCAGGCAGTTCGATAACATCAATCGTGCCGTGCAAATTCGTGGCGATAAAATGTGTCGGCGTTGCTGCCGAGTCATGATCTCCAACCACAGCATCCAGGTGGAACGTACGTGTTCCCGATCCGTAGGCCCAATCGTTGTACAAGCCTCGACCCCCTGTCCATGCTCCATACAAGAGCAGGTAACAGGCGATGGCGATCATCATAGTGACGCCTACTGGAACCAGCCAATGAAATTGTCGTTGCTGACTTTGCTGTGCTGGTCGTGCCACACTCATTTGTTGGCTAGGTCGATTCGTCGTGCCTCTTGGTTGCGTGGATTGTCTGACCGCTTCTCGCTGTTGTGTAGGTTGTCTAAGTGCTGCCGATTGTGATGTTGGTCGCCTGACCGCTTCTCGCTGTTGTGTGGGTTGTCTAAGTGCTGCCGATTGTGATGTTGGTTGCTTTACAGGTGCCAAACGATTGCTTGGTTGTCTCGTAGGGACTCTACGATAATTTGTTTGCCTCGGCATTGCCTTTGGCTCAAGCGTGATAATTCCTTGTGTATCATAGTCGGTACGTGCACGTGTCACATCCTCGTCTGACATACCGTCGGTTGTGGGTGTAGGCCGTGACGGGTTTGGACGCGGCACACGTCTAGGGGTACTTGGATAGCCTGTATCCACTTCATCGGTTGTATATCTGAGATGGTCATGCCCATCTCGTCGTATGGGTGAGGGTTGCATGGGCATAAACGATATATTTCCTTTCCTATAGTAGTACGTTTCATCGGTGAGTTTAGTTGCTTGCGCAAAAGCAGACGCAACAAGGTATACGTATTGAGCACAGGACGCGACAAAAAGTGTGCCTTATACATAACAAAAGGTGATAGAAGTGTCAGGAGTAGTTGTAGTGAATATTAATCATTATACTCGATGACAAGAAAGGTAAACCTTTTCCCACTCTACATTAGACAACAACTATAGTATGTAATTATATTCCTATTACATGTTCAGGACTTATACGAGTAGGGTATAATCGTACGTGACAAGTGATGTGATGGAATTACAAGGGCACCCGCCAGGGGATGCCCCTCCCATACAACGCATCTCCATGAAGCATGTTCATCTATGGGAGGGGCATCTCCTTGCTTTCAGGGGGAGGTTTTTGAAAAGAGAGGAAAGGAGTAGGCAAAAAGGTCTAAGAAAGAGAACAAGACATCGAGTTCTGATACGATGAAAGATATCCAATCACTTTCAGTATCGGAGGACCAGCATGTCTTGTCAGGAAGCATTATCGCAATGGCAGACCCAAGTGTCAACGCACTTGCCTCACTTGAGTCGTCCGCAGGCACTCGTGTTAGCGATGTGGAGTTACGCGATGATTTTCGCTCGCAGTTGTGGCACGACGTTGTGCGGAGCATGGCTGGCTGAACTCGTCGGAGGCTCGGAAGAAGCGTGGCGACAACGCTTACGCGAATGGTACTATGATGCGGCTGACAAAAAAGGCGAGCATCGCTGCCAGATCGAGGTACGAGAGTGTTTTGCCCCGTTGTTGCGCTGGGTGCTGGCCTGGTGGCCTGCCGACAAACACCGTGTGGCCTTGGCTTTAGATGCCAGTTCGCTCTCCGACCGCTTTACGGTGCTGTGCATCAGCGTCCTGTATCGCCGTTGTGCCATTCCCGTGGCATGGTGTGTGCTCCACGCCAACGCCCCAGGCGAATGGAAACCATTGTGGCTCGACCTGCTCGAGTCCTTACGAGGGGTCGTCCCTGCTGAGTGGACGGTGCTGGTGATGGCAGACCGAGGCTTGTATGCACGCTGGCTCTACCAAGCGATCCAGCAGCAGGGATGGCATCCGTTCTTGCGCATCAACAAAGGAGGTAAAGCCCGACCCAAAGGGCAGAGCACGTTTCATTGGCTCTCGACCTTTGCTCCGGTCCACGGCTACGTGTGGAGTGGAGAGGTCCGCTGTTTTACCGAGGCGTCGTCGCGGCTGGACTGTACGTTACTGGCTCGATGGGACGACGAGCACACCGATCCCTGGCTCATCGTGACGGATTTACGACCAGAGGAGGCGGAAGTGGCATGGTACTCCATGCGGTTTTGGATTGAATGTGGATTTAAGGATGGCAAACGAGGAGGCTGGGATTGGTATTATACCAAGATGCAGGACCCAAAGCGAGCGGCACGCGTGTGGTTAGTCCTGGCGGTTGCCACGTTATGGGTGCTGGGAGTGGGAGGCGAGCAAGACGCAGCGTTCGACGAGAAGGGATGGGATGACCTGCTTGATGAGCAAGAAGCAGGGGACAAAGCCAAGCGTCGGCGACGCTATCGACGACTCAGTTGCTTTTCACGGGGGGTGATTGCCATTACAATGGCGGTGCTCAACGGGAATCGCTTGCCATCAGGTCATTTTATTCCCTTGGACTGGTCGCACCAGAGCAAAGAAAGGGAGGAGCAAGAGTGTTTTCAAAAAACCTCCCCCTGAAAGCATCCCCTTGCGGGTGCCCTTGCCTCACCAGA
>CAXUIS010000393.1:0-4237 GCA_964250915.1 uncultured Ktedonobacteraceae bacterium
CCAACCGTACAGCGACTCCCTCAAGGCCGTCGCTAACTGTTGGATAGTCGGCCATAACGCTAGGATCGTGACCAGGGATGACAAGACGATCCTTTTTGGAATGGACCTGTAAAATGGGGAGCAATACTCTCGACAGGTTTTGGTGGATCAACGCCATCGGCTTTGCCCTGTAGTACAATGCATGGTACAGGTATAGTGGGTTGAGCCGCAAGACGGCTTTCAATAGCATCCAACGCTGGGTCTCCCGCAACATTCCCTAAACGGTAGCGATACGAGTGGATGACCACATCGACAAAATCCGAGGAGAAAAGTCTACGTATCTTCTCAGGTGATGACTTACCACGAACTGATCTTAGAAGCTGGGGAGAAGATTAACGAGTACACGACCATTAAAGAAAGGCAAGAGATAGCGGATATGTTTGCCACAAAGGTATTACTCAATACTCTCTCCCCGCGTGTCTACAAGATGAGTATTCAGTGGCGTGACACCACATGGGAACAAGACGAAATTGTCGTCGTGAAAGAAGGAAACCCTTCTCTATAGTGGACCGTAGAAAATGATAAGCTTCTAAGGAAGCATTATCCAGAGGCAACGCGAAAAGAGCTTATGGAGATGTTTCCTGATCGTCCCATCTCTGCAATTTATCGCCGGGCGTCAACATTGCGTCTCAAAAAGACTGTAGAGGACAGAGATAGTGGTAAGCTAGGTATGTCAGAAGACCTTTCGCTAATAGACCGTGCGGTAATGGAGAAATATAATTTATGCTGGAGAAGAGAACAAAACTGCCAAGAATATCACGGTGGCAGCAATGGTGGAGAGCATGGTGCGTATTTCGCGTGCTCATCTGGACGATTTGGGTCATTTATCGTGAGCGGCGGCGCGTCATTCGCGCACGCGAACGTGGCAATTATGAAGTTCAACCAAACATTGAAGTGCTGATCAAAGTGCTCGTCGCTTTTCGTGTCACCGCCGTCAAGCTAGGCGTCTTGATGATTAAGCTAGGGCAATTTCTTAGTTCGCGTGCGGACTTGCTTCCTGATGAGGCGATAGCAGTGCTTACCTCGCTGCAAGACGAAGTACCACCAGCACCGTTTGAGCATGTGGTGAGCATTATCGAATCCGAAACGGGCAAACGCGTGGAGGAGATTTTCAGCGTCCTGGAGCGCAAATGCACCGCAGCCGCATCGTTAGGTCAAGTACACAAAGCGACACTACTCGCCACTGGTGAAACAGTCGCCGTTAAAATTCAACGTCCAAACACCGATCAGCTTGTACGAATGGACTTGAGTACGCTGAAATTTGTGATCCGCGTTATCAATCTCTTTGTCGATACAACAGGCTTTATCGACCTCATGGGCATTTACCGCGAGTTCAAACGCACGACCTACGAAGAGATCGACTACGCGTTAGAAGCAACAAACGCCAAACGCTTCAAAGAAATGTTCAAGGACGACCCGACCATCTATATTCCACGCATGTACGACCAATATATCACACCACACATGCTCGTCATAGAATGGATTGATGGTATCAAGGTCAATGATTATGTCGCACTCGAAGCATTAGGTATCAGTCGGCTCGAAGTTGCCAAACGCACAGTAAGTGCCTACTTTTACCAGTTCTTTGTTGAAGGCTTTTTCCATGCGGACCCACATCCTGGCAATATCTTTGTCAAAAAAGGCGTCACGACAGCTGATGGCGGTCCTGTCATTGCCTTTATTGACTTCGGTATGGTTGGCTCATTGACCAAAAGCATGAAACAATCATTGAAGGATTTGTTTATTAGCTTCTTGTCACGTAACTCACATTCCCTTGTCAACGCGCTCAACAAACTCGGCTTCATCGGGCAGGGAGCGAATATGATCGTTATCGAGCGCGGTATGGCAATGATGATGGAACAATACTATGGTATGACGCTTGGTGCTGCGCGCGAACTCGATATCCCCGAAGTGGCACAGAATGTAGAGCGTTTGCTCTACGGACAGCCCTTCCAGATACCTGCCCAATTTGCATTCACAGGTCGTGCCATCAGTACGCTCGGTGGTGTCTCAACTGGTCTTGCACCTGATTTCAACTTTGTTGAGGTGGCAACGCCTTATGCACGGAAGTTTCTGGGACTCGACGGCGAGGGCATAGGTCAGACAGCGCAGGACCTTTTAAACCAAGCTCTCGATACTGGACGTACACTACTGGCTCTACCACGCGCACTTGAACAAGTCATCACAAAGATTGAAACGGGCCAGATTGAGGTCAAGCTGGCAAGTGACCGACCGAAAGATCGTATTCGCTTCCGCTTTGGTCGTAATGGTGGAGGAGGAAGTACCGCATCAGGGAGTGGTGGCATGTCCTGGTCACTTATGTTTATCGCTGCCCTCGCAGGCGGCATCTACCTGACAACGGCACATCTCATGGTCCCAGCGTGGTTCTGCCTGGGGTTGGCTTGTGTCACAATGCTAGGATTGTTTCTAAGACGATAATAAAACTATAACCGTAAAAGGTACTTTCCTGCTATCCTAGCGCATACCAACATGATGAACACTCCTATTCTCACTAGTATCTCCACTATATCGTTGTGGGGGTAAACAACTCAACGAACAATTGGTAGGGACCGATGTATCGCGTCCTCTTGGCGTCTTATTTGCCGACAAGGACGCGATACATCGGTTTCTACCAATTGCTTAATCGAAGCAACGATTATAGGTTACTGTTGTATAGTTGAGAAATAGGAGCGTTCTTTCTATGAAGAAACGCGGATTTACACGTCCACGGTACTACGGCATTTCTTTTGCCATTGCCCTTACCGTTATTGGTATGATCGTCAGTACACTATACCTCCAACAAAACGGGAGTTTTGTCCATGCTGAGAATGCAGAGCATACAGCACATAATTTCACACTTCGTTTGGCTCGTCCGCACTACTGGATGGCTGGCCCTGCTGTAGTGGGCAAGGCACTTTCCTGTCAAGCACAAAACGCGGTAAATCGTTGCTACACACCACAGCAAATCCAGAAAGCATATAACATCGCGCCACTTTTAGCCGCTCACACTACTGGTTTAGGCCACACAATCGTGATTGTAGATGCCTTTCAGAGTCCAACACTTCGACATGACCTTGCGTTATTCGATACACTGTTTGGTCTCAAAGCTCCAAAACTCACTATTCTAGCACCCAACGGTCTAGCACCATTTAATGCGCAAGATGCGAATCAAGTGAGTTGGGCGGCAGAGATTACGCTTGATGTGGAGTGGGCACATGCAGTCGCACCAGGGGCGGCAATTGATCTTGTGCTGGCAAATCCCACGAAAGACCCGAAGGCAAATACATTATCGGGCTTCTTACTGAACATCTTACGTGCAACATCGTTCGCGGTAACGCATAATCTGGGTGACGTTATTTCACAGAGCTTTGGTGGTAACGAGACGTGCGCGAGTGCGCAAGCACTACAAGCACAGCATAAAGTGTTTCAAGCTGCGATGGCAAAGGGTATAACGATGTTTGCTGCCTCTGGTGATAGTGGCACGGCGGAAATCAATTGTGCATCTACATCGTTTACCAAAGGCGTCTCGACTCCTGCCAGCGATCCGCTTGTGACTGCTGTTGGTGGAACAACTCTCAACGCCAACGCAACAACAGGAGCCTACATCGCAGAATCAGCGTGGAATGGAAGTGGTGGTGGCCTTAGCGCAGTCTACCCGCGTCCGACATTTCAGCAAGGCATACAGGGTATTGTAGGTAATCAGCGTGGTGTGCCCGATATTGCTTATAATGGCAATCCCAAAAGTGGTGTGCTTGTCGTATGGAGTTCGTCGGGACAAGGCAAAGACCTTGCCGTTGTCTTCGGTGGGACCAGCGCAGGCTCGCCGCAATGGGCAGGCATCACCGTTTTGATAAACGAGGTACTCGGCAAGCGTGTAGGTTTTCTCAATCCCATGCTGTATCGCATCGGCATGAATGTAAATCCACGAAATCTGCATGATATTACAAAAGGTACAAACACCTTTACCGCAAAGAACGCAAACGGAGCAGTAGTAAGCGTAAAAGGCTTTGCCGCTACAAAAGGTTGGGATGCTGTCACAGGCTGGGGTACACCAAATGTTGCAAACCTGATCATGATGGTAGCACGTTTGGCATAAGGTTACACATATAATAATTGATATATTCGGTATGCGGTAGGGGCACAATTCATTGCGCCCAAAGATGGGTTGGGAGGGGTTCGCGTTGGAAGGGTGAATAGT
>CAXUIS010000394.1:0-3159 GCA_964250915.1 uncultured Ktedonobacteraceae bacterium
CGCAAACTTCGGACGCACATTGACAAGTTCAGCTATCCAACATGTTACATTGGGACCAGGAACAGGCACACAAGATTATGGCGACCTTGCAAGCGTAAACGATCCATCACTTGGAGCAAAACAAGACGTGTTACTCCCACGTTGCGAAAATATTCAACCTATCGTGAATCATGTTTTTGGTTTGGGAAATGGGCAAAGTTGTAACACAGGTGAATAAATGAATGACAGATGGCTGGGAGGCAGTGCCTCCCAGCCATCTGTCATTCATTTATTCACCAAATTATTCTTTAGCGGTCTCGTTCCTGCGTCGTCAATGCAGCTTGTGCGGCTGCCAGACGCGCAACGGGAACACGGAACGGCGAACAGCTTACGTAGTCTAGGCCGATCATGTGGAAGAATTCCACGCTATCGGGATCGCCGCCATGCTCACCACAAATGCCTAGTTCAAGGTGTGCATTTGCCTGACGCCCCTTCTCGACCGCCATACGCACCAATTGCCCAACGCCCTCACGGTCAATGGTCTGGAACGGATTGGTCGCCAAAATTTTGACCTTGTGGTTCAAACCGGGTTCGTCGAGGCCATCGACATAGCGCAGCAAGAACTTACCCTCGGCGTCGTCACGGCTAATACCAAAGGTGGTTTGTGTCAAGTCGTTTGTGCCAAAGCTGAAAAATTCGGCAACAGGAGCGATCTGATCGGCGGTCAGTGCTGCACGTGGTAGTTCGATCATCGTGCCAAACTTGTACTCAATGGCACCACCAACCTCGTCGGCGATCTCGTGTGCAACAACCTCTAGCTGGCGACGAACCTCTTTCAACTCGTTGACATGCCCAACCAATGGAATCATGATCTTAGGTTGAATCTTCTTGCCTTCCTGTGCAAGTTCACGTGCCGCCTCAAGAATGGCACGGGTTTGCATGACGTTGATCTCTGGGAAGAGTAAGCCAAGACGACAGCCACGTAGACCAAGCATGGGGTTCATCTCACGCATGTTGCCAACAGCCTCAAGCATCTTGCGCTTCTCTGCCAGTTCTTGCGGATTGTCACCCTTCGTCTCAAGGCGTGTCACCTCGACAAGGAGTTCTTCGTAAGAAGGCAAGAACTCGTGTAGAGGTGGGTCGATTAAACGAATGACAACAGGATAACCCTCGCCTGTCTTCGGATTGACCATTGACTCAAAAATGCCCTTGAAGTCACTACGCTGGAAGGGCAGCAATTGGTCAAGTGCAGCTTGACGCTCCTGCGTTGTCTCAGACAGAATCATTTTTTGTACGATGGGCAAGCGTTCCTGCTCCATGAACATATGCTCTGTACGGCATAGACCAATGCCCTGAGCACCATACTTGACGGCGCGTTCGGCATCGCGTGGGTAGTCAGCATTGGCCCATACACCAAGTCTGCGCTCCTCATCAGCCCATGTGAGCAGTGTCTTTAAATCTTCCTCTTTATCATAATCGGCCTCGACAGTCTTGATGATGCCCGCGAAGACTTCACCAGTCGCCCCGTCGATAGAGATATCGTCACCTTCCTTGATAACCATATCAGAACCGACAACGCGGAAGAGACGCTCAGCATCGCTGACGCGAATACCTTCACAGCCAGCAACACAAGGAAGCCCAAGACCACGCGCAACCACAGCCGCGTGACTAGTAGCACCACCACGAGCGGTGAGAATACCCTTTGCCACAAGCATACCGTGTACGTCGTCGGGACTTGTCTCAGGACGTACCAGTACCACAGGTGTACCGGCCTTGCCGAGTTCTTCAGCACGATCAGCATCGAAAATGGCTTTACCAAAGGCAGCACCGGGGGAAGCGTTTAAGCCCTTCGCCAGCAAACGACCCTCTTTTTCAGCCTGTTTTTTCTCCGCCTCATCGAAACGTGGCAACAGGAGTTGATAAACATGATTTGGCTCGACACGCTTGATCGCATCCTGCTTGGAGATCAGTCCCTCAGCAACCATGTTCACAGCAACCTTAACAGCGGCTCCAGCGTTGCGCTTCGCGGAGCGTGTCTGGAGCATGTAAAGGTGGCCCTTCTCAACGGTAAATTCCAGGTCCTGCATATCCTTGTAGTGCTGCTCAAGGCGATTCGCAATCTCCTGGAACTCCTGGAAGACATGCGGTAAGTCCTGTTGCAGTTTGCTAATCTTCGATGGTGTGCGGATACCTGCTACCACGTCCTCACCCTGTGCGTTCAGCAGATATTCACCATACAACTGCTTCTCGCCAGTGCCGGGGTCACGCGTGAAGGCTACACCAGTACCGCTATCGCTACCCATGTTGCCGAAGACCATGCTTTGTACGTTGACGGCAGTACCAAGTGTGTGCTCTATTTTGTTGAAATTGCGGTAATCGATGGCGCGCTTATTGTTCCAGGAAGAAAACACGGCTTCAATAGCCTTTTCCAACTGCTTGTACACATCCGTGGGGAACGGCTCACCAGACTGCTTTTCGGCGATCTGCTTGAACTCAACCACGAGCTGTTTCAGGTCGTTGGCAGGAATCTCAGCATCGGTCTTGACGTGTGCCTGCTCTTTATACTTCTCAAGAACATGCTCGAAATCCTGTGGATTGGTGTCGAGGACAATCTTGCTGAACATTTGAATGAAGCGGCGATAGGCGTCATAAGCGAAACGCTCGTCGCCTGTAAGTGTAACCAGTCCCTTTACCGTCTCATCGTTGATACCAAGATTGAGCACGGTATCCATCATGCCCGGCATCGAGAATTTCGCGCCAGAGCGTACAGAGACAAGCAAAGGATTCTCTTGCTTGCCAAAGCCTTTGCCCGTCTGCTGCTCAACAATTTTGAGGGCTGCTAATGCCTGCTCCCACATGCCCTGTGGAAAATGTTTGTCATCATCGTAGTAGGCATTGCAGGCTTCGGTTGTGATCGTGAAGCCAGGAGGCACAGGCAAACCTGCATTTGTCATTTCAGAGACGCCCGCGCCTTTACCGCCAAGCAGGTCACGCATTTTGGCGTTGCCTTCACTAAAAAGGTACACCCATTTTCGTGGGGATTGTTTGACTGCCTCGTCCAAGCCTGAACGAGTAATTTGTTGTGTCATATTCGGTATCCCTCCAACATAAAGTTCTAGGTCGCTAAAATAAGAGTAACTTCACACTAGGGCACCCGCTGCCTTCATCATTCCCCGAATG
>CAXUIS010000394.1:3169-4220 GCA_964250915.1 uncultured Ktedonobacteraceae bacterium
CCCCCCCCCCCCCCCCCCCCCCCCCCCCTCCCCCCCCCCCCCCCCCCGCGGCGGGGCACGATTCACGCCCGCGGACACCCTGACTCTACGCACTCAAAACAATATTTCTCGCCCAACGTAGTATAGCACGAGCATGACTTATATAGTCACTTGCTTGCTCCGCACTGATTACTTCATCAGCCTCTTCTGGTGGCGTATCAACGTAGAAGGCTTCCGGGTGAAACGGAGTAAGCACAGCCATCTCATCTTGAATGTTAGGTGGTGCACCCACTGCAATAGCTAATGTACGTAGGTCATGGTCATAAGGCGAACGACGACCAAAGCGTAATACGCTGACCGCTTGTGCCGCCTTTTCAACCGCTTGGTTGCAGAAGTCCGCACAGGCAAAATGTCGTCCCAAGCTCAACTCAACGCTCGCGGTTGCCATATCTTGGGCCGCCTCAGCGAAGACCGCCAACGACCCCTGTATATCATCTTGCAAGGAGTTAGAAGGGATGGCATCCTCGTTCTCTTCCTGAGCACGTGATGTTGTGTGCGTGATAATTGCTTGTGTGTCCTCATCAAGCGTGACCTCGTGCAAAAGAAGTTGTTCTAAGTCTTCCTCAGGCTCACCGTTGGGAAGCATATGTCGGTCATTGTGCATCTGTGCCATGATACTGTATCCTTATGCAATAGTTGGCGTACATCTAGTATACGTTCTCTTCGTCACCTTGCCAATAATATGCCTAACTGATGGGTCCTGTCAATGCGGAAAAAGAGTAAGAGAGGCATAGAACTTTTGCATCTGCATTTTCGTCTCTTGTATGCGATTATGATATAAGCAGATACGATACAAAAGTGTGTCTAATGTACAGGTCTTGTATAAAGAAACACTCCAATAATAAGTCCTACCACAATTATGTTACAGAGCTTATTTTGCTCTCATTGATGTGTTATAATGTGGCATAGAATATGGGAAGGGCGGATTATTTTTTATGACACAACGCGAGTCACAACCATACGACCGCGCATTAAAATCTCTATTTGGTGACGAAGCAGCAGAAATACTACC
>CAXUIS010000395.1:0-4177 GCA_964250915.1 uncultured Ktedonobacteraceae bacterium
ATGCGCTTGCAGGATTGGACGTAATGCGTTATGGTATAGGAATTGCACGCAAGGGCTGGCTACGAGCGAGTGATGTCCCCAACACGCTTGAAATCGACGCGCTACAGGAGTTTCTCCGCACAAGAAGAGCCAAGAGAGTAGCCCGTAGACGCGCATAGAGGGAAAACAAGGTAGAGCAGGGAGACCCTTGCGGTCTCCCCTAACACATAAGGGGCGCGTGAACATGTAGGGGAGACCCTTGCGGTCTCCCTGTTCTACTTGCCCCCCCTTTCCACAAAAAGAGTAAAGGTGTATACTTGAAAAAATTTGAGTCGTTCATTAGAAAGAGGAAACATCGGAATGGCAGATAGAGTAGAATTAGAGATAGCCCCACGAGAAATCCTGGGCAAGAAAACCAAGAAGCTTCGTAGAGCAGGCATTATTCCCGCGAACATCACCGGACACAACGAGCCATCACAGGCCGTGCAGATCAACGCGGTTCTGTTTGATAGATTGCGTAGAGCGCATCACTCAACAAGTATTCTCAGTCTCAAGATGCCCGACGCTACGATACAGACAGCCCTTATTCGTCACGTCGAACATGCCCCTAAGTCTGGTAAGATTATCCACGTAGACTTCGCGCGCGTGAGCTTGAACGAACGCATGACCATGAAGTTGCCATTGAACTTTGTCGGTGAGTCTTCTGCCGTCAAGAATGATGGTGGTGTACTACTTCACCTTGTTGAGGCTTTAGAGGTCGAATGTCTTGCCTCCGACATCGTTGATAACGTTGATGTCGATATCTCATCAATCACAGAAATTGATGGCACTCTTCATGCACACGACGTGAAATTGCCACAAGGGTTTACATTGCTCACTGATGCCGAAGAGCCTATCGCCAAGGTTGCCTCAACCCGTGCCGAGGTTGCAGAGGCCAATGCTGCTGTTGAAACTCCTGTTACAGAAGCTGCTGAGCCAGAAACTGCTGCCGAGACACCAGCCGAGTCATAATATAATGCGATGCAACATTTCCACGTCCTGTGGTCGTGGAAATGTTGCATCGCATTAAAAAACATTTTAGAAGTGAGCGATAAGCATGCATATCATGATCGTGACAGATCAATACCCGCCCATGATTGGTGGCGTCCCGACCGTTACGCATAACCTCGCTGTCGATCTTGTGCAGCGTGGACATCAAGTATGGGTTGCGGCTCCGAGTTATGGTATGCGTGATGCGCGTCGTCTCGAACAAGGTGTGCGTGTCTATCGCTTCTCCTCATTTGAATGGCCTTCTTACAAAGAGTTGCGTATTCCGTTTCTGCCCTTTATGCCAATACGCAATCTCATCAAAAAAAGCGAACCTGATATCATTCATATTCATTCTCCTGCGGTTCTTGGCAACATTGCGCAAATTCTAGCAGGCGGCTTACGTAAACCCGTCATTGCGACGAATCACTATCTTCCCATCAATATGAGTCGTTCGCTGACCTCTGATCCTTTGATTGGCAAGCATTTTAGCAATGTCACCTATTCTTATCTGGTCAACTTCTGTAATCGCTGTGAGTATGTGACTGCACCCACGATGACCGCGCTAAAACTGCTTTACGATCATGGGCTACGCGCACCTGCAAAAGCTATTTCCAATGGCATCGACCTGACCACGTTTACGCCGGGTGAGCCTGATCCCACTATTCGCAAGCGTTTCAACTTGCCAGAGGATAAGCCGCTCATTCTCCATATCAATCGTTTGAGCGAGGAGAAACGGGTCAATGTCCTCATTGATGCTGTGGCGAAAATGCATAATAACGCGCATGTGGCTCTTGTAAGTACAGGACCAGCCGAGCAAGAGTTACGTGCACAGGTTGCTCACCTGAATATAGAGGACCATGTGAGCTTTCTGGGCTATGTGCGAGATGCCGAGTTGCTCAAGCTTCGCCGCTCTTCAGACCTTTTTGTTATTCCTTCCGAGGCGGATTTACAGAGCCTTGCTACGATGGAAGCAATGGCATGTGGACTTCCTGTGGTTGCCGCGAATGCATATGCATTGCCTGAACTTGTACATCATGAAAAGAACGGTTTTCTTTTCAAGGGTGGTGATAGTAGCGAAATGGCGCACTATATAGATGTACTTGTTGCTGATCCAGACCTACGCAAACGTATGGGAGCCGAAAGCTTAAAAATCATTGCGAAGCATGATCGCACTCAGGTACTCGATCAATGGGAAGAGATTTATCATCGCCTGTCACTAGAGTTTATCGAAGCCAAGATACGCCGGATGCAGTGGCGTGTTGAACGTAAATATCCCAACTATGTTCCCAGACCTTCAGATCGTCTCCCCATTAGGCGCACAGGCGATCTTGCACTGTAATCCCTAATAGTCGAATATGGCATTTGTGCTGCCCCTACCGAGTGTGTTTTTACACCTCGGTATGAAGTTTTGCCAATCCTTCTGCGATTGCCGCCACGACGCCCGTCTCTTCTGTCTGACGTGCTACCCGCAGAGCGTTCTTGATGGCTTTAGCGTTCGAGCGTCCGTGAGAAACGATTGCGGAACCGTTGATGCCTAGCAAGGGGACACCACCATATTCCGCGTAGTCAAGTCGCTTGAATACCTTGCGCAAGCCCGGACGCAGTACCGCCGCCGCGAGTTTGCTCGGCAGTGAACTGGTCATCTGTGTACGAATAAGGCCGAGCAGTGTTTCAGCGAGTCCCTCGCTCAACTTGAGCACTACATTTCCGACGAAGCCATCGCACACAACGACATCCGCCCCGTTCGCAGGGATGTCGCGTCCTTCAACATTTCCAATAAAGTTGATGCCGAGCGTGGCTGCGTTAGCTTTAAGCAGTTGATGCGCCTCGACAACCTGTTTGCTGCCTTTGCTGTCTTCTTCACCGTTGGCAAGCAACCCGACGCGAGGAGCCTTCATCTGAAAGATACGCTCCATGTAGAGCGACCCCATCAAGGCGAACTGTTGTAGATATTCAGGTGTACAATCAGTATTGGCCCCCATATCGATGACGAGGCACGCACCGTTTTTTGTTGGTAGTACGCCACCAAGCGCGGGACGTTCAACCCCTGGAATGCGTTTAAGTGTGAATAACGACGCTGCAAGCATCGCTCCGCTATTGCCAGCAGAGACGGCTCCTACCGCTTTACCATCACGTACCAACTGCAAGGCGAGCGTCATGGACGCATTTTTCTTGCGGCGTACCGCGTTAGCGGGATGCTCATCCATCTCGATCACTTCATCGGTATGTAGAATGGGCAGGTCGAGACCGTTTATATCATGTTTGGCAAGTTCGGCTTGTATCGCCTCTTCACGTCCGACGAGGTAGACGCCTATCCCATACTCGCGGGCCGCTTGTACAGCACCCAGCACAATCTCGCCTGGAGCGTTATCGCCGCCCATAGCGTCGAGGGCAACACGCACACTTTGCTTCTCCTCATGCGCATTCCTGATGACGCTCATGCGTTCCCTCCCTCTGGTCCACCAATCGTGTCGTGTACCAGTGTTACCAGCTTATCAAGATCAAATGGCTTATAGACGATATGCACCACGCCCGCCTCACGGAAATCTGCTTCCTCTTTATAGGCATCAAGGTAGGCGGTTACAAGGATAACGGGAATGCGGCGTAGTTTACCAGAAGCCATATCCATGCCCATCAACTTCAACTCGTCGCGCCCATCCAGATATGGCATCATGATATCAAGCAGGATAAGATCGGGATCGTGTTCACGTACTGCGTCGTAGAAGCGCAAGCTTTGCGTCGTCATGTATGTATCAAAGCCCTCGTCTGCCAACGCCTCTTTGAGAAGATCAGCAATAGTCGGGTCATCGTCCATTATTAATATCTTTTTTGCCATGAAGCCACCCTCGTCACTATAATCCAGAGAATTCTCTCTTATATTCAGCACAACACCCAGAGAAATGCCATCTCATTATAACACTACCTCATAGGAAATGCATGGAAGACATAGGACTATCAGTCATGCTGTGCTCTCATTTTATTCTTGACACATCTTCGCGTTTATACTATTGTTTAGGCACATTGCGTTAGCCGCTAGAAAAGAGACACGCTACAATGGTATCATCCCCACTATTTTGTCCCGTATGTGGAGCAGCAAACGTGCCTCATGCCTCGTCGTGTTTTGCTTGTGGTCAAGCATTGGATACGCCATCGCTAGCTGCACTTCCTG
>CAXUIS010000396.1:0-4172 GCA_964250915.1 uncultured Ktedonobacteraceae bacterium
GTCTCAACGCTGACTCCATAGGCGCGCACCTTGCCTTGCTGTACAAGCTCATCGAGAATACCAAACCCCTCTGGCTGGTCGTAAACTGCTGATGGCGGACAGTGCAGTTGCAACAGGTCCAGTGCCTCCATCTCAAGATTACGTAGGCTACGCTCGACAAAGCTTGTCAGGTTTTGACGGTTGTACCCCTGGGCGTTATGTGGATTGAGACGACGACCAGCCTTTGTTGCAATGATTAGTTTTTCACTATGCTGCTTGCGTACCTGTGCGATCAACTGTTCCGAATGTCCATCTCCGTATACATCGGCGGTATCAATAAAGTTAACCCCTAGCTCGATGGCTTTATGCAGAGCCGCAATCGACTCGGTATCATCCGTCTTGCCCCATGTATCGCCGCCGATGCCCCACGCACCAAACCCCATCTCCGATACATCCCATCCTGTCCGACCTAAAGAACGATATTGCATGTGTTGTTACTCCTTATCTATCGTGACATTTATTCTATCGTGAGAATTAATTTCCCAAAATTCTTATTCGCCGCCATTGCCTTGTGTGCCTCACCAATTTCATGCATGGAATAGACCTGCTCGACAATCGGCTTTACAGTTCCGTTTGCGAGTAATGGCAACACTTGCGTAGAGAAGCGACGAGTTACGCCTAGCTTCTCTTCGAGCGTGCGAGTACGTAGAGTACAACCGCGCATCTGAATGCGCTTGCCCATCATGAGGCCAAGATTGACGTTTGCTTGTGTGCCTCCTAACGTCGCAAGAAATACCATACGTCCCCATGTCGTCAACACGTCCAGATTTTGCTCCATGTATGCTGCCCCAATAAAATCGAGGACGACATGCACACCTTCGCCATTAGTACGACTTTTTATCTCGCTCGCGAAATTCTTGTCGGAGAGACCTACATCGAGGCCAAGTGGTTTGGCGCGTTCAAGCTTATCGGGTGTGCGCGATGTACCAAAGGTGGTTGCACCTACGGCGTGCGCGAGTTGAATAGCTGCCGTGCCCACGCCACTACCAGCCGCGTGAATCAATACACGTTCGCCCATCTGTAAGCTCGCTTGTGTGAAAAGGGCATCATGGGCTGTCATAAATACCTCAGGCACCGCCGCAGCTTGCACAAAATCGAGGTTGTCTGGAATAGCGACCAGCAAGCCTTCGTGAACAAGAATATACTCGGCTTGAGCACCACCGCCCACAATACCCATAACACGCTGCCCTTTTTGATACATGCGTACCAGAGGGCCAACCGCGTCAATCTCACCTGCGAACTCCATGCCTGGAATGTCGGCGGGTGATCCTGCAGGGGCTGGATACATGCCCATACGCTGCGAAAGATCGGCGCGATTAAGTCCCGCCGCTCGTACACGCACACGGACCTGATCACCGATTGGCTCTGGCGTCTCGACGTTCTGTATCTCTAACACCTCTGGCCCCCCAGGTTGAGTGATTACTACTGCCTGCATCGCTGCAACTCCTTCATGTTATAAAAAATACGTTGTTCTTAGTGTACGATACAAACAGAGAAAACGAAGCAGACAGGGTATGATAGCGCAAACGGACACATGCTCATGAGCGCTCACAAGGGACAATACTGTTTAAACACGAAGAACGTTCTATAAATACACCACGGACGCCCACAAGGAGCTACCCTACTATACTTTGTTACGTGCTCTGCACGTCGAGTATAGTAGGGTAGCTCCTTGTGGGCGTCCGTGGTGGACAAATGTATTGTTCTTTGCGTTTAAATCCCGAAGGTATTAGTTAGAAGGGGCTGCGGCTGGCTGGTTGACAGCTGAAAGATCAATCTCAATGTTGACTTCTTTGCTGACCAGAACACCGCCAGCTTCTAGGGCTGCGTTATAGGAAAGTCCCCAATCTTCACGATTGATCTTGCCCTTGACACTGATACCAGCACGCTGCATACCGTAAGCATCTTTTCCTTGACCTGCGTAATCGGCATCAAATACGACTTGTTTCGTCACACCATGCATGGTTAGGTCGCCAGTCACTTTATAATTGCTACCACCTACATGCTCAACTTTGCTGCTCTTAAACGTGATTATCGGGTATTGCGCAACATCAAAGAAGTCAGCGGATTGCAGGTGTCCGTCGCGTCTCTGCTCGCGTGTGTTGATGCTGCTAGCATCAGCCTGAGCATCAACCCAGGAATTGGCAGGATTCTGGTCGTCGATGTGTAGGTGTCCACTGATAACGTTGAAGTGTCCTCGTACTGTAGTAATCATCGCGTGTCTTACTGAAAACATCACTTGTGAATGTACTGGATCAATTTCCCAAGCCATAAAAATATCCTCTCTGTAACTAACGTCTTTGTTCGTGGTTAGCTGCCCTACAAATCTAGCAGTCTCACTAACCACGACAAGTGTAACATATGTCACTTTCTTTTGTCAAGTTACTAACGTAAAGTTAGTTTTGTGAGCGTGATATAATTCTCTTGCGAATTATTAGGAGAGATAGAGGATACATTACATGTTCACTCTTAACGATATCTTACAAGGCAATGGTGATGCTGTTCATATACATAGTACACCTTCGCCAAATCCTGATCTTGTTTTTCGTTCGGCGCATCATGATAGTCGCCAGATTGAGTCAGGCGACCTTTTTATTGCCATCAAAGGCGAACACGTCGATGGACACAACTTCATTTCCACAGTCGCCAAAGCAGGTGCGTTGGGCGCACTATGTACCGCACCAGTTGGGGATGTACCAGCAGATTTTCTGCAAATCGTCGTACCTGATGTTGTGAAAGCATTACAGGCAACCGCACGGATACGTACACAACGTCAGCAGAACACAGTACTGATCGGTATTACTGGTAGCAATGGCAAGACCAGTACGAAAGAGGCAGTGGCAGCCGTGTTGAGTCGTAAGGCACCAACACTGAAGACACAGGCATCGTACAATAACGAGATTGGCTATCCACTCACGCTCTTACGGCTTGAACCTCAGCATCGCTATGCCGTGCTTGAAATGGGGGCGCAATGGGTCGGCGAACTGGCGTGGCTGTCCAGCACGATTGCCAGACCCGATTGGTCGATTATCACCAATGTTGGTGCTTCACATCTGGAATTTTTTGGTTCACAGGAGCGCGTTGTTATCGCAAAAACCGAATTGGTGCAGGCACTTGCTCCCGATGGTATCGCTATCCTCAACTACGATGACCTAAACGTCCAGGCTATGAGTGCCAGTACACAAGCGCGTGTGCTCTTTTATGGGCAAGGCGAAGGAGCGGCGGTACGTGCGACATATGTTGATGGCGATGCGCTTTTTGGACGCAGTTTCATGCTCAGCTATCGCGACCAGAAGCGAGTTGTTCAACTGCATTTTCCAGGTGAGCATGGCATCGCTATCGCGTTAGCGGCTGCAGCAGCTGGTTGCGCGGCGGATATGCCTCTCGACGAAATCGCGCTTGCATTAGAGGCATTACCTGCTGCGAAGGGACGTGGCGAGATTAAAGCGGGACCTAATGGGAGCGTTATCATCGACGATACCTACAATGCTAACCGTCAATCTATTGCCGCCATCACGGAAGCCATGCATACCACAAAACGCTTCCCAATGGGAAAACGCTGGGCTGTCCTCGGCGATATCTTTGAACTGGGTCCTTACGCAAAGGACGAGCATACACAGAGTGGGGCCGCGCTTGTTGGCAACATCGACTGTCTTGTTGCGCTTGGCGACAAAGCACGTTACTATGTCGAAGGAGCAATCGAGGCAGGTATGCCACAAGAACACACCTATTTCTTTAGTGCCGATGTTGAGAATGGACCAGAGCTAGAAGCGGCGAAACGCGCTGTTGCCGATCTGCTCAAACACGAGGTACAAGCTGGTGATCTCGTCCTGCTCAAAGGCTCCCGTGGCATGCGTATCGAAACATTGCTTACACTTCTGTAATACAACATTATTCTCTTGGAATAGAGTACATCAGATGATGAACTTTGACAATCACATACGGAATTGGAGAACGGTAGGGGCAGCAATTCATTGCGCCCAAAGATGGGTTGGGAGGGGTTTGCGTTACCACGGGATGCGTGTCTGGGACGTGTTGCCCCTCGACCACCCCCATCTTTGGGCGCAATGAATTGCTGCCCCTACTAGACTGACCCACTTCATTTGACGAGTGGATAAAGCCGTTTGAGCTTG
>CAXUIS010000397.1:0-4120 GCA_964250915.1 uncultured Ktedonobacteraceae bacterium
TCTCCTCTCGTATCCTTCGTCAAGGGGGCTTTGCAAAAAAATAAATCACACCCTTATAGCGGTTCACAATTTCTCGGTATCGCTCTTGCCGTGCTAGCAGTTATGGGAGGTGCAAAATTTGCCTTAATTCTGATGGTTCTGGGTATTCCCATCGGATCGGACATACGAAAATAGCTCAAGCAGGACTGCTTGAGCTATTTTCGTATGTCCGATATGTTATTACAGATGCAATACTTCTACCGCGTCCAGGACTTCTTGTGCATGGTCATCTGGCTTCACCTTATGCCAGATTTTGCGAACCACTCCATCTTTGTCAATCAAGAACGTCTCACGATTGACACCCATAAATGTCTTGCCATACATGCTTTTCTCTTTATACACATCATACAATTGAGCAACATGCGCTTCGGGGTCTGAAAGCAAAGGAAATGCTAGACCATACTTGTCTGCAAATTTCTGATGTGACGCAATGCTATCTGTGCTTACGCCAAGCACCACAATGCCACGTTTCTGCATCTCACGGTTTGCATCGCGGAAATTACACGCTTCTTTTGTGCAACCAGGGGTGTCGTCTTTTGGATAAAAGTATAAGACAATATTCTTACCGCGAAGATCAGAAAGATGAATCTGATCATTTTTCACAACATCTTCCGGCCCAATCGCTGCAAGTGTAAAATCAGGAGCGGGTTGTGATTCCTGAATCTCTGTATCACTCATATAACTACCTCACTTCAAAGCGTTTTTCTTTACATCCAAACTTCGGTTAGTTTACCACAAAAAAAGGCCGTCCCTGAGATGGGGCGGCTGTCGAGATTTATACGTTCGCCTTATAAAAGTAGCTATTCCTACTCAAGAGCCAGCAATTACTCCTGTAAGCGTGAAGAGTGTGAACCTTCCTGGCTAAAGATTTCTATAGCAATGGGATCAATGACTGTTCCTGTGCGCTTATATTGGTTCACTCTTTGACCAGCTTTATATGCTTGAATGCTATTGACGAGTGTGAAGGCACTTTGTTTTGTTACCTCTAATTCTCTTTCTACATGATGGTAACGACGGAGACGCGCAATAAGATTATTGAGTGTACTCGCAACGGGCCAAAGCTGATGATCCTTGGTTAAGGGGACTTGAGCATTTAAATTCCCATTCGCGACATGCGTCTGAGTCTCCATAATAACAGCAATGCCCTGCTCCAGTTGCTTTTTTCTCTTCAACATCTCCTCTGCCTGCATAGAAAGGTTGCGTTCCAGGCGAATAATTTCTTGTGCTCGGTCTCGATCTCGAAGTGCCTGCCCCAAACTATTTTGTGCCAGGAAACTGATTACGGCAGTGATACCCAACACCGTGATAGGAAGAAAAATGCCGTTCGCGTAGGCAATCGGCATGAAGGCATTCATACTCGCTGGACGCGGCATAAAATTGATAACTAGAGTGCAAAAGAGAACATTAAGCAGAGCAGATACAAAGACAAAAAGAGGAGGAAGCATAACGGAAGCTATTGTCTGAGGGAGAATGAGCAACATAAATAATGAAATAACCGTCAGGCTGAGACCGCCGGGCGTCGTCACGATATCTGTCATAATGCTAGCCGAAAACGAGAGCCAGATGAGTGCTCCAACAACATTTACAAGACCTCGACGATTGAAGTAGATGGATATAATATCAATCACGCTGAGAATGGCAAGCTCAGTTATTCGACCTTTATTTGAACCATAGATTGCGGCGAAAAACGATGGTATATTGAAAAGAAAGAGCATAAGCACAACAACACTATTCACGCGTGCTCGCCTGACAATTTCACGTGCTTCCTGTGAGGCATCGGCAAGCGGTTTTGCGGGCGTGCTGAGGCGATACCATCCCTCCCACAAACGGCTCCAAGCCGATCTCTTCGTTGGAAGGTACGGCTCAGTTAAGTTGTTTGAACTACTCTGCATCTAATTTATCCTTTCAACACAGTACTAAAATTACTCTTCTGCAAACGTCCACGAAGAGCCGCAAAAGTTAGCAGCACTTCGTTATACAAGCAACCGATATATGTGGTATTATCACCCTTATCGTCTAAGTATTCAAGTCATTGTGAGTATCTTCCTAGAGAAAGGCGATATAAGCCGTTATCAGATGTAGGGGTTCGGAGTGTCTGCGCTAAGAAGTAGTAGTATTTGCTCACATTTTACTTCCATTTTTAGAATCACACTATCAGTACAAGCTGTTCCACATACGTTTATGTAACCTTTCCTTTTTGCGTAGCGTGCTACCCTCAGTACTGAGAAAATATATTCTCTGGACCTTAAACAGAAGTATCAAGAAGACTGTTATGATCACATCTGCATTATCTCAGTAAAAGGAAAGATACGATGTCTACACCTAGCATTCGCACACTTCCGCTTCCGTCAGGCGAGACAATTCCAGTACTCGGACAAGGAACGTGGGGCATGGGCGAAAACGCACATCGACGGGCGGATGAAGTAGCAACATTGCGCCTCGGTCTTGACCTGGGCATGACACTTGTTGATACAGCTGAGATGTATGCAAATGGAGCTGCCGAGAAAGTGGTTGCGGAGGCAATCGCAGGACGACGCGACGATGTTTTCCTGGTCGATAAGGTCTTGCCAAGCAACGCGACACAACGAGGAACTATAACCGCTTGTGAGAACAGCTTGCGTCGTCTAAAAACTGATAAGATTGATCTTTACCTCTTGCACTGGCGGAGCCGCACACCACTAACAGAGACGCTCGAAGCTTTCACAACATTGGTCAGTCAGGGGAAAATTCGGTACTGGGGGGTGAGCAATTTTGACATCTCAGATATGCAGAAGCTAGTAAGTCTTTCTGGTGGCGCGGCAGTCACAACCAATCAAGTACTGTATAATCTCACGCGACGTGGCATTGAGTACGACCTGTTGCCGTGGTGCCGTAGTCACAGCATTCCAGTTATGGCGTATTCACCTATTGAACAGGGTCGGATGCTCAACCATCCCGAACTTCAGAGTATAGCTACTGAGCACAACGCGACGACCGCACAAGTAGCCCTCGCATGGCTTTTGCGGCAAGACGGTCTTTCCATCATCCCAAAAGCAAGTACATCAGCACATGTCAGAGAGAACTATGCAGCACTCGACCTGCCTCTCACAGAGCAAAATATATCCACGCTTAACCATGCATTTCCACCGCCAAGTGGACCTCGACCACTTGAGATGCTCTAGCTGTTCGCGTGGAAGCAAGCGGTCACAAGCTATGCTCGTAGTGGTAAAATGCAAGATAGCAAGAAACACTAGGAGATATACTCATGGACGGTATCAAGAATTATCTTACAGACATGGACGGAGTCCTTGTCAAAGGTTCAACCATCATCCCTGGAGCATCCGAGTTTATACAAAAGCTACAAGAGAAGAATATTCCGTTTCTTATTCTTACTAACAATTCGCTCTACACACCACGTGACCTCCAAGTACGCCTATCCTACATAGGTCTACAAGTGCCACAAGAAGCTATCTTTACTTCTGCGCTTGCCACTGCACAATTTCTGCACGCTCAACGACCAAACGGACGAGCGTTTACCATCGGAGAGTCTGGACTGACGACAGCTTTGCACGATATTGGTTATATTCTCACAGATCAAGACCCGGAGTACGTCGTGCTCGGCGAAACAACAACCTACAGTTTTCAGCGCATCACACGTGCGATCCGCTTTGTGGCTGCAGGTGCTCGTTTCATCGCCACCAATCCAGATGTGATAGGTCCAGGCGAAGGAGGCAACGTGCCAGGTACAGGTGCGATTGCCACTTTAATTAGTGCCGCGACAGGCGTCAAGCCCTATTACATTGGAAAACCGAATCCGCTTATGATGCGTACCGCTTTGCGTACACTCAACGCTCATTCCGAAGAATCCGTGATGATTGGCGACCGCATGGACACAGATATTGAATCAGGTCTCGAAAGCGGCTTGCGTACAATTCTAGTGCTCACTGGTGTCACATCACGTGAACAAGTGGATCGTTTTCCCTATCGCCCCACATGGATACGCGAGTCCATAGCCGAGATCGAGGTGTGAAGTAACTGTGGACAGGAAAAGCAAGGATTTTGGGGGGCGGGGGCCCCCCCACGATGGGTTTATGTGGACCAG
>CAXUIS010000398.1:0-4116 GCA_964250915.1 uncultured Ktedonobacteraceae bacterium
GTTATATAGTTCATTAAAGCAGCACTTGAAACGACTGATTGTAGTTTTCCTGCCCTTGTCGATGTTCATCTTTCCGCGCTTCCTGTGTCTGCTTTGCAGAAAAGAGATAGAGCACAATAATGTGCTTTGACATATAAGTAGCTAGTAGTTTGGGTGTGCTAAAGCGGACCCCACTAACGTGATCCGTTGTATTCCCGTGTTAACTTGTTCATCTGTATCAGCGATTAAAGATAAAGAGGAGGTACAATGGTTGACATTGCAGTCACTCCGGAAGGTGTTCCAGCTATTCCAGCAGACCCATATTCACTAGAGAACCTGCTTGAGCCACATGCGTTGCACGAGCAGATACGTGAAGCAGGGCCAGTTGTGTTCCTAGAAGCGTATAGTGTGTGGGGTATGGCTCGCTATGAGCAGGTCAACGCTGCGCTCAAGGACTATGAAACCTTTTCGTCTGCTGCTGGCGTGGGCTTGAGTAATTCTCAGAAGGAGAAGCCGTTGCGAACTCCGAGTCTGTTAATTGAAGCTGATCCACCTTTTCACACTCGTGTCCGTAAAGTTGTCGGTCCGGTTCTCGCTCCTCCGGTCCTCAAGGCACTGCGAGGCGATTTTGAACAAGAAGCTGTTGCGCTCGTGGAACAACTCATTGTGCTTGGTAGTTTTGATGCTGTTACTCAACTTGCGGAAGCGTATCCACTCAAAGTATTTGGTGACGCCGTTGGGCTACCAGAGGAAGGCCGAGAGAACTTGTTGCTATATGCCGATATGATAATTAATGGCTTTGGTCCTCGTAATCAACCGCTTGCAGAAGCTATGACGAATGCTCAACCTGTGCAACAATGGATTGCACAAAGCTGTAGCCGGGAGGCACTGCGCCCTGGTAGTTTTGGAGCCGAAATTTGGGCTGCCGCTGATACGGGCAAGGTATCAGAGGAATGGGCACCATTGCTTATGCGCTCTCTGCTCACTGCTGGCCTGGACGCTACAATCAACGGTCTTGCGGCAACTATCTATGCCCTTGCGAGTCATCCTGAGCAATGGAGCATACTGCGGCAGGACCCACCATTGGTGAAGTCGGCCTTTGAGGAAGTGATACGCTGGGAGTCCTCGGTACAAACGTTCTTTCGCACGACCACGCGAGAGGTCGAGATCGCAGGAGTATGTATTCCAGCCGGAGAGAAAGTGTTACTATTTCTCGGTGCCGCGAACCGTGATCCACGGCGATGGAGCAACCCCGATAGCTTTGACATTCGACGTAACGCTTCAGGTCATGTTGGTTTCGGTATGGGTATTCATCGTTGCGTTGGGCAAACTGTCGCTCGCGTGGAGGCGGAGCCATTATTATTGACTCCGTATCTCATGGGCAGATAACGCACGTTGGAGTGGGATTGGTCTTTGGTCTCATCATCACGGTTATGATTTACGCCCTTGGGCATATCAGTGGAGCACATCTCAATCCTGCAGTCACACTTGCCTTTGTGCTGGTCCGTCACTTTCCCTTGCAACAGCTTTTTGGCTATTGGCTCGCGCAACTTGTGGGTGCAACACTCGCCGCCGGATGTTTGCGACTCCTTTTCGGCGATGTCGCACATCTTGGAACAACGCTCCCAGCAGGCAGTGTCTGGCAGTCCTTTGGGCTAGAGTTCTTGCTGACCTTTTTCCTGATGTTTGTGATTATGGCAATGACAACCGATACACGTGCGGTTGGTCAAGCCGCAGCCCTGGCGATTGGAGCAACGGTAGCACTCGAAGCTCTGTTTGCCGGACCAATCAGTGGAGCGTCCATAAACCCTGCTCGTTCGCTTGGCTCTGCACTGCTGTCCTGGACCTGGACAGCACAATGGGTGTATCTGTTCGCACCTCTGCTTGGGGCAGTTGTAGAAGCACTTGTCTATCGCTGGATACGCGACAACGGGTTCATGTCATAACGGTGCGTAAGACATTTCTTGCTGTGCTCATCATCGTTTCCTACGGCGATGAGCACAATATGTTAGAAGAGAGAGCAAAACGGGAGGATATACTCATGACCAAAGTGGTAATTATTGGAGGCAGTGACGCAGGAATCAGCGCAGCATTGCGTGCGAAAGAAGTCGATGCACAGGCAGAGGTCAGCGTCATTGTTGCAGACAGTTTCCCCAATTATTGCATTTGCGGTCTCCCATTCTACCTGAGTGGAGAGGTTCCCGATTAGCATCGTCTCGCTCACCGGACGGCGGACGACATTCGTGCTGCCGAGATACACCTGCTCCTCAACCAGACAGCCCAGCGCATTGATGCAAACGCCCATCAGGTCACAGTGACGCCGACGAATGGGCAGAGCCAGAACATCGCCTATGATCGACTTCTTCTGGCAACAGGAGCTACCTCCATCCGTCCAGCGATACAAGGGCTTGATCTTCCAGAAGTCTTTCACCTGCATTGGATGGACGATAGCTTTGCCGTTCAGACGTTCCTGAGCGAAAAAGCTCCACGATCTGCGGTAATTATTGGTGGTGGCTATATTGGAGTGGAAATGGCGGATGCCCTCACACTGCGTGGTATTGCAGTGACCTTGATCGAGCATGGTCCCTCAGTCCTTAAAACGGTTGAGAGCAGTCTTGGTGACATCCTCAAGGCCGAATTGCGGCAACATGGCGTCAAGGTGGTCAATGGCGTCGCTATCGAGGAACTCATCCAAGAGGTAACACAGATACAGGTGAAAGGGTCGCATGAATTTTCCACGACAACGGACATGGTGCTTGTCGCGGTTGGCGTTCGACCTGTCGCTGATCTTGCGGCCTCAGCAGGAGTCGAGACGGGCATCCAGGGAGCCATTCGCGTCACCCGTTCGATGAAGACGAACGTTACAGACATCTATGCGGCTGGCGATTGCGTTGAGACATGGCATCGCCTCCTTCGTCACTTCACCTACTTGCCACTAGGAACAACGGCTCATAAGCAAGGCCGTGTGGCGGGTGAGAATATGCTGGGAGGACAACGCGAATTCGCGGGAACACTGGGCACGCAAGTGGTAAAAGTGTTTGAGAAAGTTGCTGCCCGCACAGGACTCAAAGATGCAGAAGCGGCCTCTGTTGGCTTCAACCCACTTACCGTTGAGTGAACATTCTGGGACCACAAGGTCTACTATCCTGGGGCACACGAAATCCGTCTTCGTGTCCCTGGCGACCGCAGAACAGGTCGGCTCTTAGGGGCACAAATAGTCGGACATGTGCAGGGAGAGATTGCTAAACGCATCGACATTTTTGCCACGGCCCTGTTTCACGAGATGAGTATCGATGCCTTGTCCGACCTTGATCTCAGTTATACTCCCCACTCAGTAGTCCCTGGGACCCCGTACAAATGAGTGCCCAGGCTTGGCAACACCATGCACAACTACTCTCTTCACAGACGTCTGTGCTCGAACGACCCGCCTCCGTTGCGTGAGACAAAAATGTGTATCCAGCCTACACAGAAAAGACAGGCAAACATCTTGCTTGCCTGTCTTTTCTGTGAGAAACTGGCAGCAAGAGCAAACTAGAGAGGGGAATGCGTCCTTTTGAGAAAACGCGCGTCTCTTCTATAGAACAGAAATACGCTGACGGAGAGACGAGATGCAGCAGGTACGAAGTGCATCCCCAGGAGACGCAACGGCAATGGCATTGATCTACAATCAGGGAATCGAAGATCGTATTGCCATATTCGAGACACAACCACGCACCACAGCAGACATTAAGAGATGGTTCGATGGGGTGCATCCCATTATGGTGCTTGAGCAGGACAACGATGGGGTGATCGCCTTCGCCTCGACCAGTGTCTATCGCAATCGTGCATGCTATGCAGGCATTGCCGAATTCTCGGTGTACGTCCGCCGCGACTATCGAGGTCGTGGAGCAGGTCGGATCACACTTGAAGCTCTCTTGCACAATGTGGAAGAGGCAGGCTTCTGGAAACTGGTCTCGCGGGTGTTTGTGGAGAATACGGCGAGTCGCGCCTTGCTTCGTTCGCTGGGCTTTCGCGAAGTCGGCGTCTATGAAAAGCACGCGCAACTTGATGGCGTGTGGCGCGATGTCGTGATTGTGGAACGGCTTTTTCTCAGCAACCAAGGAGACACGCGACAGGCAGCAGTTGAGGCACAAGGGC
>CAXUIS010000399.1:0-4077 GCA_964250915.1 uncultured Ktedonobacteraceae bacterium
GTCAAGCGTAGGCTGCCATGCGACCATTCAGGTGCGAGTCCCATTGCGATGAGGACATGTGATGGGTCAACAGAACCAGAGGTACAGGCAGACCCCGTTGAGGCTGCTATCCCTAGCATATCAAGGCTCAATAGAATTGACTCACCTTCAACACCTTCAAAACAGAAGCTTGCATTGTTAGGAAGTCTATTTGTAGGATGCCCTGTGAGTCGGCTTCTAGGAATGGTTAACACGCGCTCAATCAAACGATCTCGTAGAGCGGTGATACGTGGCGTGACCTCTGCCATCTCTGCTTGTGCCAGTTGTAAAGCTGTTGCAGTTCCCACAATACCCGCAATATTTTCGGTTCCAGCACGTCGCCCACGCTCTTGCGAACCTCCTTGCATCTGTGGCAGAATACGCATGCCTTGCCGCACATAGAGAATACCCATACCCTTGGGTCCGTAAAATTTGTGTGCGGATAGTGACAGCATATCAACATTCAGCGCGACAACATTGAGCGGTACAGCACCACCCGCTTGTACAGCATCGACATGAAACGGAACTTTTTTAGCGCGACAGATACGTCCGATTTCAGCTATTGGCTCGATGGTGCCAACTTCATTATTAGCGTACATGACCGAGACAAGAATCGTCTGGTCGGTGATTGCTCGCCCAACATCATCAGGATTAATAGTCGCATATTCATCAACAGGCAGATAGGTTGTTTTAAAACCGAAGCGGTCAAGATACTCACAAGTATGCAATACTGCATGATGCTCTATAGAAGAGGTTATAATATGATTGCCTTTTTTCTGAGAGGCAAACGCCATACCTTTTATCGCAAGGTTGTCGCTTTCAGAGCCGCATCCCACAAAGGCAATCTCTGTTGGACGACTGTGAAGCACTTCAGCGACCTGTTCGCGTGAACGGTCAATTGCCTGCATCGCGTGACGCCCCAACGTGTAGATGCTACTTGCATTGCCATATTCAGTTGTGAAGTAAGGAATCATCGCCTCTAGCACTCGCGGGTCTAGCGCGGTAGTAGCTGCGTGATCGAGATAGATAGTGCGCTCTGCCATAATGTTGTGTTCCTGTTAAAGAGGTTGTCTACGTTCTATAATTTTTGCGTTAACCAAAGTATATCACATATGTGTATATTTTACACTAACTCTTCTTGTATGCACCGATTATGCAATTTGACAATTTAATACGGGTACGTCGATTGTAGGGACCGATGTATTATTTGATCAAACCAAATAATCAGTTCCTACGAAATTATGATAGCTGAATCGCTCCAAGTTGCTGCATATATCCATACAATTGTGCAGCTGCAGCCTCACCTGGGACAGCATCAATGCTTCCGTCACCATTTACATCGCTACCATTAAGCAGTGCGTCAGTCTGTACTTCAAGCATTGTTAGTGCGTGTAGTGTTGGTGCGTTTAGCTTAGATAAAGTTGTAAGACTAGTAGCTCCTTGCTGTATGCTTTGTGCAAGTTGATGCATCGTCGCCAGTGTCGTCAAAGCACGTTGCGTAGAAATTTGTGAGACGAGATGTTGCGTCATCAACGTCTGGACTGATGTTTGTAGTAGATCGAGATAGCCACATGAATGCGGGTCATGTTGACAATTGGCTTCGCTTGAAGAAAGGAGACCGACGCCATCACCAACACTTGTCACGCTTTGCTGCGACTTAAGATGTAAACGTGCAACATCAGCTCCATGTGAGCCTTCGAGCAGATAAATAAAACGCAACAGGTCAGTATGTACATTGCCAGCTTCATTACGTTGCTGTGCATCAAGCATGTTCGCTAGCCAGCGCGCTAGTTCGTGCGTTTGTGTTTGTAAGCCCGACATAAGCGCGATTTGCTTTGGCGTGTACGGTGAACGTGTAAAAAGAGGAACCATATCCGCCAGCGTCTTTGAGTCAATCGCACCTTGCAATAGTGGAGAGCCTGTTGGCCTTAACCATTGCGCTCCAGCCTTCTCAGAAGTTACAGAGACCTGCGTAAATATATGACGTAGATTTTGTACCTGCGCATTGAACGCTGTTAGACGATCACTTTGCAAAAGTGCTTCACCATGACTATCAGGCACAATCGGACCCACCGCAAGGAATTGATCAGGTCGACTTGGATTGATAAGCCACACAACATAAACCATTCCACGCGCAAGTTTTAGTAAAGAACTCAGGTGCAATGCAACACCATCATCCTGACCATGCACACTGTAGAACCACACACTACCCGCTGGCTTTGAGATGATCGGCGACACATGTATATGTGTTTCTGTGCTTGTTTTACTGGAAGGACGAGTAAAGGCAAAGACACTAGTTCCAATAGCGAAGAATACAGAAAGAATACATATACTCAGCATAATCAGAAAAGGCAATGACATGCTTCGCGCTGGCTGTGCAATCATAGGTAGAGGTGTAGACGGTGCGAGGGGAATTGTTCGCAGTGCTGGACTTACCCCTCGTAAACGTTGTCCGCAGCGTCCGCAAAAATTCAGACGCGCATCGCAGACCATCCGACAGTTAGAACACGGAATGGTCTCTCTTTGTTCAGTCTCTTGCTCATTTGTTGTCTCTATTATCACGGCGTCAAACAGCCCCATCAACCTTTTTCTTTTTAAAAAAGCCTTCGTTCATGCTTCCACTACGGAAACCTAGTAGATCGACAGTGACATACGAATAGCCAATCTTACGCAAGCCATCCGTAACTGTGCGGCTCATCTCTTCCTCGACCAAACGCGCTATCTCCGAGCGTTCAACCTCGATGCGTGCAATCTTGTCATGATGACGTACACGCAACTGGTGAAATCCTAGTTCGCGCAGAAGTTTTTCAGCTTTATAGACCATTTGCAACGAGGCTACATCTACTTTGCTTCCATAAGGAATACGCGATGAGAAACAAGCCATAGCGGGTTTATCCCACACGGAAACGCCAAGCATACGCGCAACTGCACGAATATCTTGCTTTCCCATCTCCGCTTCTTTTAACGGCCCACGCACTCCAAATTCGCGTGCGGCACGTTGCCCTGGCCTAAAATCACCATCGTCATCTTTATTGACCCCATAGGCAATATAGCGTACATTGTATTGCTTCGCCAATGGTTCTAATTGTGTAAACAGTTCAGTCTTGCAAAAGTAACAGCGTTGCACATCGTTTTTCACATAGCGTTCATCTTCAAGCTCATGTGTTTTCAGTGTGACAAGAGGAATACCCATTTGTGCGGCGGTTGCGATAGCCTCTTCGGTCTCTTCGGGTGCGTAGGCATCTGAAGACGCGATAGCACCAATGGCACGTTCACCAAGCACATCATGAGCTACTTTGAGCAGTAGCGCACTATCAACGCCACCGGAGTAGGCAATAAGCACCGACTCCATCTCACGCAAAAGAAATCTCAAACGGTCATATTTCGCTTGTGTTTCAGCACTTAACGCTTCAACATTCGTAGCATCTATACGGGAAGTATCAAGCATGTAATAGTCTCCTGAGAAGGTATACACGTTGACGCCATGCGTACCAGATATATCGACGGCAGGCCAACGGGATACTCATCGCTATTATATCATTAGAATACAAATAGGTAGACCAGAAGTACGCAGAAAAAGAGGAAACCCGCTATGAATGAGCAAGATTCGCGAAAAAAACAAGCTCTGTTCTGGCTAGAGTATGGCGAGAAATTAGCCAATGATATTCGCTATAGTGCTGCACTTGCAGCAGCAGAGAAAGTCATTCAGCTTGACGAAACAAATGTCGAGGCGTGGTACCTCAAGGGTACATGCTTAGCAATGGAAGCAGGATATGAGGAGGCACTAACAAATTTTGAGCATGTTTTACGGTTGGATATAACATATGTGCCTGCATGGGATGGTAAGGCGTGGGTGCTCGGCATTCTCGGTAAGAAAGCTGAGGCACTAGAAGCAGTGAATAAAGCGTTAGAGCTTGACCCAACCTATTATCAAGCCCAAAAGCGTAAAGAGCGGATAGAGGCAATGGAATGAGGCATGACAGAGACGAGACTGAATAAGGACAAGGGCACCCGCAAGGGGATGCTTTCAACAGTAGGTTTTTTGGAAAGGTACCAAAA
>CAXUIS010000400.1:0-4077 GCA_964250915.1 uncultured Ktedonobacteraceae bacterium
CGTTGTGAGCAAGGGAGAGGGCTGTGGATGAGGTCTTATCCTGATGCGTATGGGCATCCCCTTGCGGATGCCCTGGTTTCGATTTTTGAACTACTTCTACCAGGAGAGTTCGGATTAGCGGTGCCGAAACTAACTTGCGGGTGCCCTGGTTTCGATTTTTGAACTACTTCGTGGCAACCCAACTATTGACACTTATATCTGTTGCCACGTATACTAATTCTGCTATATGCACCTATCAGCAGAATTGATGTAAATGCCCCGATTGCGTTTACCTGTATATAAAAATTTATCGTTTTTGTAGGAAATCATCTATGCTACATGAGCATATGATGTTGTGGGAAGATTGTAGAAGAGAAGTTATCTATGGAACAACCAGCTATTTTGAATATTACACGCACTGACGCCGCATATCGTTTTCGTCTTGATCTTCCCGATAGTCCTACTTCCATAGGTCAGGACTACACAACTGAACTTACAAACGAGATACGCGAACGATTGCGCCGCAATTTGCAAACTGCGGCACAATCTATGTACACACTAGCGCAGGCAGAAGCGAAACGCCAGACAGTCAAACTCGGCGCAGTCAATGACACGCTCGTGACACTTGGTCGCTTCCTCTTTGAAGCATTGCTCCCTACACAAGTACAGGAAATGTTGCGCCACCTGGATATCGCACTTATCCTCAACACGAATACACCCGATATTCCCTGGGAACTACTCTTTGATGCGCAAGCAAAACCGATGGGACGCTATGTCGCGCAGTACACAAGTGTGGGACGTATTGCACAAACTGGACGTGACGTACTGAATCGTGTTTCTTTTCCAGAACGACCGATGCGCAAATTGGGACGCCGCGAGGTACAGGGACTTTCAGTCCTCTTTCTTGTCAACCCCACTGGCGAACGGAGTAGTGCTGAGGAAGAGGTAGCAACTCTCTGTACAACCCTCCCTGAGTCTATAGCACGTATTATCCTCTATCGACAGCAAGCAAACCAGCTAGAGATGCGTATGCGTCTAAGTGCTGACAACCCGCATGTGATTCACTATGCAGGTCCATTTCCACTTTCTACCCCTACAGGAGAATCGGTACTGGCCCTTGCAGGCAACTCACGCTTAGACGGTGGTGCTGTCGAGCAACTCTTTCAATCGTTACCCAAACGACCACTTATTTTCTTGAGTTATCACGAGGACGAGCGACAACACCGTAATGGACAGGGACTTCCTAATCAGCAAGAGCGCGATGAGACTATGGAGCGTGTCGCTACACACCTGCTAACAGCAGGCGCGGGTTCAGTTGTCGCGTTACGCTGGCCCGTCAATACACTACGTACGCGTGAATTTACCTCGCTGTTCTATCAGGATATCGGCGATGGTGTTATGCTCGGTGAGGCATTGCGCCGTACACGTGTGGCGATGATGCAACAACACCCCGACGATACATCATGGATGAGCTTTGTATTCTATGGAGACCCTACACAACGCTTAGTCGTTGGCTCGCTTGCGAATAAAGAGCGCAGTGCCGAGCCACGGATTGATGCGTTAGAGGATACTCACATTATGGCACCGCTCTTTCCTTCCGCGAACTCACCAGATCGTCGCTTCCTGCGGGCAGTTCTCGAACTCGCCTTGGGCGAGGCGCGTCGCATGCATAAAGATTATCTAGGCACACCACATCTTTTTATCGCGCTCACAAAGCTTGACGGTGGCTGTACGCAAGATGCGCTACGTAGCCTCGGCTTCTCTTCCAAGCAAGTACGTGACGTTATTCGTCTCGCCCTCGGCTCTGGCAAAGCCACAAGCGATACCCCAATTCTCCCGACACGTCGCTGTAAAGAGATACTGCTCACAGCAGAGCGCAACGCGGCAGGTGCTGGCACTTCTGCGGTTGATGAACGAGCGATAGCCCAAGCCGTCTTGAGCGAGGGTGATGGCGTGACACATGAACTACTCACAAAACTCGGCATTAATCCCGCTCAACTCATTGATCTCATCACAACCAGTAATGCGCGAGCACTGTTAGAACTGGTACCATCTGCGAACCCTGTACCCGAACCGGCACCCGTAGATATACCAGGGGGACTCAATGTAGATGGAGGCACAAAGAGTGGTGCATCAGTATTGGAACGCTTAGGGCGCGACCTGACCAAACAAGCAGCCAATAAGCAGTTGACACCATTGATCGGACGCGATAAAGAGATTCGTCAGCTTATGCAAACGATGATGCTCAAAGACCGCAACAACCCTATTTTGATAGGCGACTCTGGCGTAGGCAAAACGACCATCGTTGGTGGCCTCGCACAGCGTATCGTTGATGGCAAGGTGCCACAAGAACTACGCGGCAAACGTTTGATCGAGCTTTCAGCAAGTTCGCTTGTCGCTGGTACCAAGTATCGCGGCGAGTTTGAGGAGCGACTGCTCAAGGTCTTAGAAGAGGCCGAGGGTAGTGGCAACATCATTCTCTTCATCGACGAGATGCACCTGCTCATTGGAACGGGACGCGCGGCTGATGGAAGCATAGACGCGGCAGGTATTCTCAAACCCGCGTTGGCAGGTGGACGTTTACGCTGCATCGGTGCCACCACACCACAGGAGTACCGTACGATTGAGAAGGATGCCGCGATGGAGCGTCGTCTACGGCCTATTCAAATTGAGGAACCAACCCCCGAAGAGGCGTTAGCTATCCTGCGCGGTATGCGCGACCTCTACGAGCAACATCACCATGCCACGATTACCGATGAAGCATTGGAAGCTGCTGTGCATCTCTCGGTCCAATATCTGCCCAATATGCGCTTACCAGACAAAGCATGTAGTGTCCTCGATGAGGCATGTTCCCAGGCTCGTGTCTTCTCGTTAGAGCAAGAAGAGGTCGAGGAGCAGGAAGAGTCAGTATTTGAGGACGATGAAGAACTGGTATCACCAATTATTACCGCTCCGATGATCGCCGAGATCATCTCGGCACGTACAGGCATTCCAGTACGAGCACCAGGACGTGAGGAGCGGGACCGTTTGCTCACGCTTGAGTCACGCCTGAAGACGCGTGTGATTGGACAAAATGAGGCGGTCAAACGTGTCAGTCAGGCCATTCAGGTTGCACGTGCTGGCCTCAAGCCACATAATCGTCCTGCTGGTGTCTTCCTATTCCTGGGACCAACGGGTGTTGGTAAGACAGAACTCGCACGTGCGTTGGCATCAGAAGTGTTCGGCTCACCAGATCATCTTATCCGTGTTGACATGTCTGAATATATGGAAAAGCATGCCGTTTCGCGCATGATCGGCTCCCCTCCAGGGTATGTGGGCTACGATCAAGAGGGACAGCTTACAGGAAAATTGCGTCGGCGTCCGCATTGCGTCGTCCTACTCGACGAAGTTGAAAAAGCGCATCCAGAGGTATTCGATCTCTTCCTACAAGTCTTTGATGCAGGTCGTTTAACCGATGCACAAGGCCATACAGTTGATGCACAGCATGCCATCTGGATTATGACCTCGAACGTGGGAACCGATATGCTTGGTCGCTCTATGCCGCATGGCTTCCGCGCCACTATTAAAGGCAACGCCGAAGAGATGCAGCGTGACCGGCTATTGGAGCGTCTACGCCAGACATTCCGACCAGAGTTTCTCAACCGTATTGACGAGGTAGTGATCTTCCATCCATTGGAGCAGGAACAGGCACACGAGATTACTCGTTTGCAAATGAACGAACTTGGGGCACGTCTGCTAGAGCAAGGATTGACCCTGCGAACAGAAGAGAGCGCGATAGACCTGTTGTGCAAAGAGGGCTTTAGCGAAACACAGGGTGCACGTCCATTACGTCGTGTCATCGAAAAGCTTCTAACGGTGCCACTGAGCATGCGTATCCTGCTCGCTGACATTCCCGAAAACGGCGAAGTCCACGTCAGTGCCGAGGATGGCAAACTAGACATCGACATTCGCGCACCCGCCACGCAGATCGAGGTTATGGCAGATGTCGAGATAAACGCGATGTAGTATAAGGATGTAAATTAACTATGCCATATATTACCTTCTTAGGTGCCGGAAGCACTGTGTTCGCGCGTCAACTTATGACCGATATCTTGCAGA
>CAXUIS010000401.1:0-4048 GCA_964250915.1 uncultured Ktedonobacteraceae bacterium
GCTTCTGCAAACGCTGCGCCGGGACCGCCCCTACGAACGGCTTAACATCACGGGTGTTCGCGGTCTCTCCGAAGCACAAAAAGCTTCGCTGCGTACACTTGGAGCCTTTGAGGAAACGAGTGTTGGGCGAAGTCCTTCCTCTTTGTGATTCATCTCTTTTGTATCCAATCCGTCTCAACAGAGTCATACAACATGCTAGCAGGTACCCTGGTAATCACTCCCAACACCATCAAGCAGCACCTGCAAACCTCCTCACATCATTGGAAGTACGTACCCGTTTGCGGAACAGTTCCTTCTGCTCAGCCCCTTGATTTCCTTGCAAAACGCTCACTGGGCTTCAGTGAGCGTTCATTGCGTTTGAAAGCACGACTAGTCTGAAAGAGTTATATTTCTTCCTCAGAGAAGATGGCTCCAAATAGTCATGACCCTTTCACACCACCGATGGTATATTCTTCCTTGCCGACAACTCGTTGGCACCATGAAACATTCTAGTCTTCTCTAAAGGAGAGAATCATGCTTGCATTTGTCAATACACCTAAAAATGAGGCACCAATTGAACTCCGTGAGGTGGCTGAACCTCAGGCTACCGACTATGAAGCTGTTGTGGAGGTCCACGCATTTTCGCTGAACCGGGGAGAACTGGCCTTGCTTGCCATGCGCCCGGAAGGCTGGCAACCAGGCCAGGACATCGCGGGCGTCGTGATGAGGCGTGCCGCCGATGGAAGTGGCCCAGACGCCGGAACACGCGTCGTAGGACTGGCTGAACAAGGCGGGTGGGCACAACAGGTTGCTCTTCCGACAGATCGCCTGACCATCTTGCCGGAGCAGGTCAGCTTCGCCCAGGCCGCAGCGTTGCCAATGGCTGGTCACGCAGCTCTGCGTACCCTGCGTTTGGGCGGGGAGCTACTGGGCAAGCGCGTCTTAGTTACAGGGGCCGCAGGTGGCGTTGGTCGTTTTGCTGTTCAACTAGCGGCCCTGGCCGGAGCAGAAGTCACGGGCGTGGTTAGTAGTCCCAAGCGGGCAGAGGGCCTACGTGAGCTGGGAGCAAGCGAGGTGATCACTCAGATGGAACAGGCACACGGTCTCTTTGACGTGATCCTGGAATCAGTAGGAGGTACTTCTTTAGCTACAGCTCTCAGCGTGATAGCTCCTCACGGAACAATTGTTGCTTTCGGCAACTCTTCAGGGGAGGACACGCCTTTCAATCTCTATCATCTGTTCGGACACGAAGGCATGCGGCTGCAAACGTTCTTCTCATACAATCCGGGGACGACCGTCGCGATAAGCAATGATCTTAACATCCTAGTGACCTTCGTTGCAGCAGGCAAGCTAGCAGCACCGATCGGCTTAGAAACGAGTTGGCACGAACTTACCCCTGCACTCACAGCCCTACAAGGTCGGCAGGTTCAGGGAAAAGCCGTCTTCCATGTGAAATGATCAATAGTCACTTTCTTTAGGAAAAGAGTAATTGCCCCTTACAAAAATGCTTCTAAATAATCAAGACATGAAGCGCATCCGACGCTACACTGTTCCTTGTTGCCAACGTGTCGCGATGTTTGACCTCTTCGTGTTTTCCTAGGAAAACACCGACAGGTCGAGGAACAAAAAAGAGAGCAGCGTAGAGCAGTGCTTTTCAGAGAAAGGGAATTTTCCATGCAACATAAAGGACGTGTACGAGACAGTTCAATTGACGACAGAAATCTCTCATTCGTGCCACGAACTCAGCCGTCTCCGCGTGAAGTCGGCCTCGCTTCGGGCACCATTGTCCAAAACCATGAGAGACATCCACACGTTTTTCTCAAAGGGGACTTCAGGTTCTCTGTAACTGAGCAGGAAGTCGCACATGGACCGATCACAGGACATTATACTATTGTAACGCAAGACATGCAGCCACAGCATGTGCTTTGGGACGCTCAGAACGGAAGAGTTCTGAGTCGTTGTGCTCAATCAACACAGATCGACTTTGATCTCAGTAGAGCACGAGCAGAGCAAATCTATACATCGGTGATCACGGTGCAGGTGACGGATGTAGAAACCTTCGATACGATCATTATGGGGACGTTTGTTCAGATTCTGGTGACGAAAGATTCGATGCTTTCGCCCAGCGCATGGCCTTCAACCCTGGCTTGTGCTTAAAAGAAAGGGAAAATATGTCTCTCGACCACAATCATTACTGGGGAAAGCGAGCGAAAGTTATTCTGCGTTTTGGAATCGGGACTGCCTTTATAATACAGGGAATTCGTACACTCTCTCAAAGTCTTCCGCAAAAGAGAGAAACGCAGACTGATGACGCCACGAAACAGGGATGGAAACAAGAGGAGGACTCGCTCATCCCTTCCTCTAAATGAATAGTCCGAACGAGTGATGGAGCAATTCTACTGAAGTGGTTCTGCTCCTCTCGTATCACCCTAAAGAACTATCATTTTTAGCAATACAATACCTCTTCTAGGTCATGACTTCTCACCTTCTCAACGCTACGCTTACGACATAGGAATTTTAAAGTCGTTTCTTATCTTGAGGATACGAGGATGTACACACTACAACCGCAACAAGAATCACCTGATACCATGCTTCTCAAGCAAGCAATTGCTGGCAATCAGACTGCATTCGAGACACTGGTTGGACGCTATCAGCCATTGTTATACCGTTTTGTACGAGCACGCATGGGTAATGAGCAGGCATACGATGTTCTGCAATTTGTTTGGCTTCAACTCTACATGTCGATGTCCAAGCTTGCTAGCACGTCAACATGGCAATGCAAGGAGGCTTCACTCAAACCCTGGCTCTTCCGTATCGCTTGGAACCGTTGCATTGATGAGCAACGCAAATACAAGCGACATCCGTGGGTCTACTTTTCAGAAATAGAGCAGGAGTACGAAGAGGAAGGGTTTATGGCACTCCCAGGTTTTTTAGATGTGACGCCACGGCCCGAAGAAATTGCTGAGCATGCAGATGAGCTTGCCCATCTACACGCCGCCATTGAGTCGCTGCCACCAAAATTTCGTCACGTCGTCTGGCTACGGTATACAGAAGAACTAACCTTTATAGAGATTGGGCGTAGACTTCACATTCCGTCAACAACGGCTCAGACCTACTTTTACCGCGCCTGTGCCAAATTACGCCTTACACTGGCACATGAACGCATGATGAGATAAACACACTCAAAGAAAGATGAGACAAGCAATGATTAACAATCCCAATTCGCCAACGCAAGGTAGTCCAAGTTCAGGTTTTCCCCCTTCGCCACCCAGCAACCCTCGGCGCAACCTATGGGTCTGGATCGTTGGGATCGTAGCCGTTGTGCTCATTATTGGCACAATCGCCATTTTCGCTCTCACTCGTACAGGTGCAGGCTCGTCCTCACAGACCGACACTCAAGCGACAGCTACGACGACAAGTAACACTCCCACCGCAACCTTGGCTACACCCACTCCTACCTCCGGTTCTACGGGAGGCGCGACGGGGAGTTCAGGGGGCTCAACAGGAAGTCCTTCAGGAGGAGCCATCATCACGCCATCGCAGGCCCTAACGACTGTTAGCCTCTATTATGCCTACATCAACTCCAAAGACTACCGGAGTGCTTATGCTCGATGGGGGAACCACTACCGCAGTTCAACTTCCTACCAGACCTTCTCGCAGGGGTTTGCCAACACACAGAGGGATGACCTGAAACTGGGTGATGCGACACAACTTTCTGACGGCACTGTCAGAGTTTCGGTCACGGTTACAGCTATCATCTCATCTTCTGGCTCGCTCACCACGAATACATATCAGGGCTACTATATTGTTGGCATAGAAGGTGGTCAGCCCCGGCTGCTCAACGCCAACCTCCAACTCACCGATTCAAGCAAAGAGAGTGTGAAGCGGGCCGTCTCCCTACTCGAACAGTATTATGCCGACATCAACGCTCGAGATTTCAACGATGCCTACAACATTTGGGGCAGTGCCTATCGCAAGTCCACGTCTTCCTATCAATTCGCAAAAGGATTTGACTATACCAGGAGTGTTTCGATTGCCATCAACTCCGAAGGCGTGACCCTCCTGAACG
>CAXUIS010000402.1:0-1942 GCA_964250915.1 uncultured Ktedonobacteraceae bacterium
GTTCATCATACCGCCTGCGTTGTCTCATGACAACACGTCATGCTATACTAGCAATAAGAAATGTTTTCCTGCTATCTTTTATTTCTACGCACTTATCATTCTATGAAATGGGGATATTACGACTATGCAAAACACGCCTGAAATGAAACGTCTTACACCTCCTGTCAATACAACACGTCGCTGTCATGAGTGCAGTGAGGAGGCATTAGGACGCTGTCCTGACTGTCATCACGGCTTTTGTCAGGACCATTTTCCCAAGCAGCAACACTCTCCATGTGCTGAAAAACAGATGAAAATGTCGCAAACGCAGGTTTGCTACGTGTGTGGAACGCAGGTATACCCGGATCAGTGGTCACTCTCGAAGACCTCGCACTTTGTTGACCAGTTCACCTGCCAAGGTTGTGGGCGTCATGTATGCGATGAACTACATACACAGCGCAAGGTTGAAGATGTTGTGATCACACGTGAGGGATTACGTGGACACCGCTACCAGTATACGAACCGCTATTGCGACTTATGTGCGCCAACCTATCGAGTCGGTGGCATTAAAGGGATGGCACGCATCGCAGTTGCTGTGGGAACAGTACTTGTTACAATCTTTTTTTACCTTCATCGTTAAGTTTCAGCATCTCTATTACAGAACAGAGAAAGGGGTAAGAGACGTTTCGTGTACTAGCTTCGTGTTTTAGCGGTAGGCATGCTGCCCTTGTAGTAATGCATTTGTCATCTTTCACGTCGTCTCATTAGTAATACACATGACATTATCACCAACGATACAATCTACACTGCTTCGTCACAACTCGACAATCACTCAAGCTTTACGCGGTGCAGTTTACAAAGCCGAAGAGGGACAGACGGAAACAAACGCCTTGCAAGCATTTTATGGTCAAATGCACTACCATCTTGGCTGGGTAGATACACAATTTAATCCCATACAAAGTAATCCTGGTAAGTTGCTACGTCCAACGCTCTTACTGCTCGCATACGAAGCGTCAGGTGCCTGGGGACTAGCGACGAATGAAGACGATGCATACTTGCGCCGCGCATTGCCAGCCGCAGCTGCTGTTGAACTAACACACAACTTTACCCTCATTCATGACGACATCGAAGATGGTGATGCGGAACGGCGTCACCGTACAACTTTATGGAAGCAATGGGGTATACCACAAGCACTTAATACAGGTGATGGTATGTTTGCACTTTCTCGTCTGACATTATGGAAAGTGCTTGACGAGGGCGTAGAAGGATTAATTGCAGCTCGACTAGGTGCCGCCCTTGATCGTGCATGCCTTGTGCTTTCTGAGGGTCAATATCTTGATATTAGTTTTGAGCAACGTCTGGATATTTCAGTCGCGATGTATTTGGACATGATTCAGAGAAAGACAGGAGCGTTGATGGCATGTGCCGCAGAAATGGGCGGACTCCTGGGAACACACGATCAGGAAACCGTTGAAAGCCTACGAAGATTCGGCTGGGCGATGGGAGTCGCGTTTCAGGTACGTGACGATATTCTCGGCATATGGGCAACAGCAGCAGAGCTAGGCAAGACATCGGCAGGCGATGTCTATCGTCGTAAGAAAAGTCTTCCCGTCCTACACGCACTAGAGCATGCGTCAGAGCACGATCAAGCCTTCTTGCGTAAGGTATATACTCAACGGGAAGCCCTTACGTCAGAACAAGTAGATCATGTTCTTGCTATCTTCGAGCGAACTCACACAAAAGCATACTGCCGTGATTTTCTTGCTCAACAATGCACAGTGGCTCATGAGGCATTAGCAAGCGTACCGCACTACAACAACGCTATCTCTCAACGGGCACGATATGATATGGAAACACTGGTTCACTTCGTCGAAGAAGCAACAAGAAGTTAATGAAGTAGACAAAATGTGGTTGAGGGGTGGGATTTTAAAAACCAACACACAAATTTATAAAAAATAAAAAA
>CAXUIS010000402.1:1952-4040 GCA_964250915.1 uncultured Ktedonobacteraceae bacterium
ATATATCTTCCTTGACATTCGTGTCTGTGGGTTGGTTCGACCCCGCCCCCCCCAACCAATTTTTGTCTACTTCATTAACTCAAATTCCAGAGTGTAACCTCGTTGCCTGCTGAAACAGCAAGTTGATTACTTTTCGGTGCCCACGTGATGCTATGCACAGGCGTATTCTGTTGTATGGTCATGGTTAGCAACGGTTTCTGATTTTGTCCTGATTGCCAGAGAGAGAGAACACCATCACCACTACCAACGGCAAGAAACTTTCCATTCGGAGACCATGCAAGTGAACGGACAGCAGTTTGCGACACCTGTATCCGTTGTGGCATGTCCACGCACTGTTGCGCTCCATCCACCATCATTTGCTGTTGACACACTTGTCCGTTCCACAAGCGCACAATTCCATCATCACCACCTACGGCAAGCGTTGTGTCCACAGGCGAAAATGCGAGCACACGCATTGGAACCTTTGCATCAAGATAGAAGGCGTGTACCTCTTGTCCACTCACAGCATTCCATACACGAATGGCTCCACCTTGAGATGACGATGCAACTGTTTGTCCATCTGGTGCCCACGAGACGCTCTCGATTGGCGTATCGTGACGCTGAAATACCGTCTGTGCACGATAGGCTGTTGTATTCCACACAATTGCGCGTGTGTCCATAGCACCAGAAACAACCTGTAGTTGTTGATTTTGTCCTGTCCATGCAAGACCCGTGATGATTGCGGCATGACGATGCGTCGAGCGCGCTAATTGAGCACCCGTTTGTGCATCGAGGAAAAGAACTTGATTATTTGAACCAGTGACAAGCCTTTGGCTATCGGGAGACCATGCAAGCGCATGTATAGATGCAGGATGAGTAACTGTCTGATGAACAGTACCATCTGTACCCCAGATTAATAATTGTGCATCATCGGCACCACTTGCGAGTGTCATGCCATCAGGCGACCATGAGACGGTGCGTACAATCTGTTGATGAGCAGTAAAAACAATACCTTGATTGAGCATTGTGGGGATCGTAGGGACAGAAGTTTTTGGCACGTTTGTCTGTTGCCTGCGTACCATATTCGTCGTGTTCAATGTACTCTTGTCGAGAGAGCGGAACGCAGCATAGCCGAGTCCCACAGTTCCTGCACCGAGAGCCACACCACTCAGCACCAAGAATGATCGACGCGTCATACTCTGCTTTTTCTGTTTAGACTTTAATAACTCAGATGTTCGTGCTACTGTTGGTAAAGCCGCTTCATCATCGGCAGTAGTGGCTGAGTGAAAGAGGATGTCCGGTGTGGATGCTGGCAGTGCCGTGTCCATTAGTGCTACAACAGAGCTATTCATGGCATAAGAGTCAAGTGCTAGCCGTTCTCCTGGTATAACTCCAGACGCAAGTAGTGTAGATTGTTCAGCTAAAACACATCCACTAGAGGTGTGGCGCAACATATACACAAGCTTTTTGCCAAAGGAGTCCATCTGTGGAAGATGCAATTCTTCAACTAGTGCTGGCACAAGTGCCGCAACTCGCGCATCAGCCACGATTTGCACAGGTCGTATGGAGCCATGTGTACTCTCTTCTATCAATATTTCTAGTTTTTGCATGATCTTCCCCTATCCCTGTTCTTTGCCATAGTGTATCATGATGTATCTCTCTCTTCAGGAATATAGGCAATATGGGCTAGTCGAAAAGCATAGAGTATGGTACTATCTAGGAACATAAGGCTGTGTACTCAAAGGGAGGATGTTGCATATGTTCCGTGTTGCTACTAGAATATGCTGTATATGTTTCCTACTTTTTTGTGCCTTTCTTCCTGCAACAGTCATAGCTTCCCCAACACGCACTCAGCAAGTTGCCGATTTTCCAACGGTCAATCCTGACTATATTTACAATCAGCTTTTTTACATGGCAACGTACTTTCAGCACCGCGAAGCTGGCTATAGTGCTGATACTAATACAAATGGTCATGATGCGTTCGCGGCATATTGGGCGCAGGAGATGCAGCATAATTTACAGGGCTTTGGTGCACAAGTTCACCAAGATATGTTTGCTGTTGCAGGCTGGCATAATCGACCAGCTACCGCAAAAGCCTTTAATGTTGAG
>CAXUIS010000403.1:0-4039 GCA_964250915.1 uncultured Ktedonobacteraceae bacterium
GCAACGATTTCTTTCCTCAACGCGAACCCCACCCAGCCCATCTTTGGGCGCAATAAATTGATGCCCCTACCGATTCTTATGTGCTACCTTCTATCCGTTTCCCCCGTAACACAAACAGAAGGATAGTTCATAGAAGGGACGCATAACAATGACAGAAGACATACCTCAGACAACGGCAAACTGGATTGATGTTTCGGTTCCACTCTATTCAGGCATGGCACACTGGCCTGATAATCCGCCGGTGGAGATTGAATTTGCCTTGAGCCTGGATCGTGGCGACGTAGCCAATGTCTCAAAGCTTTCAATGGGAGCGCATACCGGTACACACATGGACGCACCACTACACTTTATCAAGGACGGTATCAGCATTGACCAGATGCCCCTCACAGCAACAATGGGGCGTGCGCGGATAATCGAGATTAGCGACCCCGAATCGATTAAGCCTGCCGAACTGGAACCGCATAACATTCAATTAGGTGAACGCATCCTCTTCAAAACACTCAACTCACAACGCGCATGGCATACCAACGAGTTTGTGAAGGATTTTGTCTATATCTCAAAGGAGGCCGCCGCCTATCTTGCAAAACTGCAAATACAGACTGTCGGCGTTGACTATCTCTCCGTCGGAGGCTTTTTTACAGACGGACCAGAGACGCACCACGCGCTACTTGGCGCAGGTATCTGGATCATCGAAGGGTTGAACCTCTCGCAAGTACAAGCTGGCGAATACGAGCTGATTTGTCTGCCGCTTCGACTTAGAGGAAGAGAGGGTGCACCTGCGAGAGCAATTGTGCAACCTGTAGCTACGGGGAATTAAGGGGAAAAGCACAATTGTAGGGATCTAATTCCATTACACCCTGTGAGCACATCGACAATTTGAAAGGAATGTTGTTACGTTTCATCATTCCTGTTAAGGTGGTCAATCGCTTACAGAGTGTAATGGAATTAGACCCCTACAGGTGCCCATTCTTCCCGTATAGTCATCAACACTAGCCCTGATAGGTCAATGCTTGTTAGCGGAAATGCTGACAGTACTATCAGAATATGGGGATACCTATAAGCATACATTTATAGATACACTCACCACACCGACGCAAAAAACTTCTCGACAGGCACTTCTAACCCTGCTACAACTCGCGAAGGCAACGTTTGTTGTTCACTAAAGTGCCCTAAAGAACGATAATGCCCATCCTCTAATATCAACACCTCAACCGAACTCGTTTCAGGGTTAACAATCCAATATTCTGGTACGCCAGCACGAGCGTAGATGTCGTATTTGACTAATCTATCGTAGAGGGCTGTGCTTGGTGAGGCTACTTCGACAACGAGATCGGGTGCGCCTACAATATGTCTTTCCTGTAACCTGTCAGCGTGTGCTTTCAGGAGTATGACCACATCTGGTTGAAACACATTCTCCGATGATAGCTCAACATCAATGGGAGCTGTAAACACGCCCCCTGATGCATGAGTGCGAAGATGGTCGCGCAAGTAGGCAAAGATCTCCCCGACGATCTCTTGATGTGACCAACTAGGTGCGGGTGGCATAAGTAGCACTCCGTTTACAATTTCATAGTGTTGCTGATCGCCAAGAGCGGCATAATCACGATAGGTCCAATGCCCTTGCTCAGGGCCAGAAACCCAATCTGCAAGTTTCACTACAGGCAGTTTTTCGGTTGTTGTCATAATACTTCTGCCTCTCATATGGGAAAGGTGTTAGCCAACGTAATGATGATAGAAATGTGTGCGTCTATTAGAGATGAGTATAACATATCACGCTAATTTTCTCTTTTCGTGATATCATATGAGAAAGGATATAGTTGTGATAAAGCATGGATGCTTGTGTTCTATAGTGTATAAAGAAAGCGAGCAATCCATGAGTTCAAATAAGAGCGGAATTTACAATGAATCAGACGCAAGCGTTGGCTCGAATGTAGCCGTCTTCTTCCTCCTGTTTGGAGCCATTGTAGCACTGGCCTTTGGCATAAGCTACTTTCAGAAATAAGGATAACAAACAGAAAATGCTGAGGTTGTCATGCAACCTCAGCATTTTCTGTTTGTTATCCAGTAATCGCCCCCTCTGACGCGGACGCAACCAACTTCACATATTTCGCCAAAACACCCTTTGTATACTTGGGTTCGGGCGCACGCCACTCCTGAAGGCGACGTGCAATCTCTTCGTCGCTGATCTCGACTGAAAGCGCCCCGTGATCGGAGTCGATATTGATGATATCACCATCCTGCACAATCGCAATTGGGCCGCCAACCTGCGCTTCGGGTGCGATATGACCCACAACCATACCATGTGTGCCACCGGAGAAACGTCCATCGGTAATCAAGCCAACTGTCTCGCCATAGCCCTGCCCGACCAGTGCTGACGTAACCGCGAGCATCTCGCGCATACCAGGACCACCCTTTGGTCCCTCGTAGCGAATGACCACTACATCACCATCGGCAATATGGTGATTCATGATGGCATCAAAGGTCTCTTCCTCTGAATTGAACACCTTTGCGGGACCACGATGATTTGTCACCGAGAGTCCAGCGATTTTACAAACCGCACCTTCTGGCGCGAGATTACCCTTGAGAATGACAAGCGGTGCTGTTGCATGCAGGGGCTTATCAAGTGGAGCCACGACTGTTTGCCCTTCGGCGAGGTCAGGAGCGGATTCCAAATTTTCGGCAAGTGTCTTGCCAGTGACGGTGAGCGCATCGCCATTCAAGTAACCTGCTTTGAGCAGAACCTTCATCACGGCCTGTACGCCGCCAACTCGGTCAAGGTCCGTCATCGCGTATCTGCCACCGGGTTTCAGGTCGGCGAGGTGTGGCACTTTACCGCCAGCGTGTGTGAAATCGTCAATGCCGAGCGGAATATCCAGTTGACGAGCAATTGCTATCAGGTGCAGGACCGCATTGGTCGAGCCGCCGAGAGCCATGACAACCTTAATTGCATTCTCGAATGCAGTTTGTGTGAGAATGGAACGCGCTGTGATACCCTGCTCGATCATGCGTACAATTGCTTGCCCTGAGTCGTAGCAGTCCAATATCTTACGTGAAGTCACGGCAGGCATCGACGAGCCACCAGGGAGACACATACCTAATGCCTCAATTGCCGAGGCCATCGTGTTCGCCGTATACATGCCGCCACAGGAACCAGCCCCTGGAATCGCGGTCTTCTCAACCTCGTCCAATTGCTCACGACTGATCTTACCCGCGCTAAACTGACCTACAGCCTCGAAGACGCTGACGATATCCACATCTTGCCCTCGACATACACCTGGTTGAATCGTGCCACCGTAGACAAAAAGGGTTGGCGCGTCAATTCGTGCCAGTGCCATCAGACAACCGGGCATATTTTTGTCACAGCCACCGATAGCAACCACACCATCGAAACGCTGGGCATTCGCCACCAGTTCGATAGAGTCGGCGATTACCTCACGGCTGGGCAATGAAAACTTCATGCCCTCGGTACCCATCGAAATGCCGTCACTTATCGTGATCGTGCCAAACGTCTGTGGCACACCGCCTCCGACGCGCACACCCTCGCGTACCTTTTCCGCGAGCTTGTTGATGTGCGAGTTACACGGCGTGATCTCGCTCCATGTGCTGGCAATACCAATCAACGGCTTGTTAAAATCCTCATCGGTCAAGCCAACCGCACGTAACATGGAACGATTGGGGGCGCGAACCGCACCCTCCGTAATCGTCTTGCTACGACTATTTAACACACGTGTTGTTGAAGTTCCGTTCGTTTCTGACATAGCGAAATAACATCCTTCTGAGATTCAGAGCATACCATCGTTGGTACATGAGGTAGTAACACATCTTTGTGCATAGAGATAAGTTTTGGCTATTATACACGAATAATGCTAGCCATAGAAGGGGCATTATGGAGGTAATATAGGGTGCGAACGGACGCCCACAAGGGGCTAACCCTACTATACGACGTTCTTGCATGCTCCGCATGCCGTCTTCTATAGTAGGGTAGCCCCTTGTGGGCGTCTGTGTGTCCCCACATCCACCCCAATTGCACGTACTTAAA
>CAXUIS010000404.1:0-4030 GCA_964250915.1 uncultured Ktedonobacteraceae bacterium
CATCGTCCATATCAAAGGTCAAGCATTCGTCCATCAGCACACCTAAGCCACTGGCACTAAGCTCGCGGAGTTTCTTAAGGCTTTTTTGTTTATGCCTAGCTTCCGTGCGGCACATTATCAATGGAGACATAACTTTGGACTGCATATCCGCGATTGACCGATCACGAATACTGTCCTTTACAAGCCCATAGAATTGTCGCCATCGGTTTGTGATAGTTGTTGACTCCTGTTCGCTGATCTCGCCATGACCTCTAAGGGCTTCCAACCGTTCTCGGGCGTCATGATATATGTCCTTCGACCAGCCCCAGAATCTTAACGGAGAGGTCTGAACGGTGTAAATACTGGTATAGGCGTAAGATCCGAGAACCTCATCCCAGTACCAGATATCGTTGCTTAAAGGTAAAGTTTGCTCGAGTAAGGAGTTCAGTATAAGTCCATAGGTCTGTGTAGTAGCCTTGCTGACAAGCAACCATTCCAGCTCTTGCTCGTAGGACCCAAGCGTTTGACCTTCACCTATAGCCTTGGAGTCTACGTGCAATGATTCTGCTTGCTCAAGCAGGAGCTGCAAGCTTGAGTTCGGCAGTATTGGCTGAGCAGAAGACGTGGCTGACAACGATTTGATAACTGACTGCAAGGCTTGAACTCGTGCAAATGCCTTGGCCTGATCAATTTCCACCAAGGAGCCGCGGGATGCTCGGGAAGTCGCTCGAAGCACAGGAGAGCCCGGTGTCGATGATGATGATGCTGCTGCGAGCTGCAGGCGATCAAGCTGAGCGTCTATACGACGAACTTGACTAATGCTTTTTTGAGCTGCCAGTCACGCGAGTGCTCGCAAGGAACTTACTCTGTCACGAAAGACATCCTGGCACTTCACTCCTGAGCAGTGACAAAGATGTAGCTTAAGTAGGGCAGTATTCCTGATCAACTAGGGTAGAGCTTTGCGCCCATCATTGCATCGTGCCCCCCAACTGTAAATATTATGAACATCATGAGGATTGTGTTTATGGTCATAGCGGCAGATACCCATGACAGGGCAGCCAATGACGTAAGAAAGGTACCAGGTACGGGCGAGCCATGCAGGCCCACGCATATTGATCTCATTGAACAATTGAGATGTCAGTATTGCTTTTCAGTCATTCATGGCTACATGTACCTTACCTTACTCTGATGCAATGCATGCCTGTCGTGGCGCATACATTAGGCAGCATTATACCCAATAGGGTAACTCAATCAGCGTCGAGAGCGCGAAGATCAGGTGATGATCACGCCAGCCAGATTGGCCCTAGCGTGGGTTCGAAGCTTCGGAAGAAAGACTTCCAGATGGTGTGTTCCTGCTTTTGCCGCCACAAAGACTAACCTATGGCATAGTCTTCGAGTCCTCTGTCTCTCCCAACGTCGTTGAATTCATCAATTCTCTTCTTCTGTCTGGCCAAACACTATGTGAGCTCGCCCTTGTCAGTGAAGTGTCAGACTCAGGAGCTGATCTAGTAAATTTCCAGGAATTCGACATCCTCTTTCTTATCGACGGCTCCGGAAACGTACTGGGGACAATTCGAGGAAATTTCCAAGTATAATGTGCACCTCAACTTCTTCGAACGTCTGTGGGCGGCGTGGTATGGATACGTACAAAACGATGTGCTCGCCACCGGCATCATGTCATTCACGATGCATGAGCTCGTCTACTTCGGCCGGGCACTTCCGTGGATTATCATGAGCTATATACCGTACTTCCACAAATACAAGATTCAAGCAGTAAGGCAGCATTGATATCGTGATGGCCTGCCCTAGCGTTGCTGATAGTATTACAGCAAAAAGTACCCTCACTTAAGGAACAATGGCAATGTACAAGGCTTGTACTCCTGACACATTTTACAGTCGAAATTCCTCAAATATGGTACGTAGACAGATTAATCAATGTAACCTTCTGTCTACTAATCGCTGTCAGGCTCTTCCATCCAACGGCTCACTACTTCGGCATGGAGACTGGCGTGCCTTTTCCCTCTATCTTCAAAATGGCTTGCCAGATCGCCCTCTTCTTCGTCATGGAGGACACAGGACACTACTGGCTGCATCGTGCTCTTCATTGGGGACCACTGTACAAGAATATCCACAAGATCCACCATCAATATTCTGCACCGTTTGGTCTAGCTGCTGAATATGCTTCGCCCATCGAGATCATGCTTCTTGGAATTCCAACCATTGGATCGCCAATCCTCTGGTGTGCCATCACGGGTGACCTTCATATCCTTACCATATACGTATGGATCACCCTCCGATTGTTTCAAGCTATCGATGCCCATAGCGGGTACGACCTGCCGTGGAGTTTGCACAAGTTCTTCCCTCTTTGGAGCGGTGCCGACTTTCATGACGTTCATCATGAAAAGTTCATTGGCAATTATTCGAGCAGTTTCAGATGGTGGGACTACATGATGGATACCGAATCTGGGCCCGAAGCTGCCAAGAAGAGGAGGGAGAGGAAGATGGCTAAGCAGGGAAAGAAGGTTCAGTGAGGTAGAATGTACGCGTGGAGATGATGATGGACTTGTATTGGTCGCATGAGCTTCTTTCAGCGAGCGTCGTTGATTAGACCATGAAGGATTTTGATGAACTAATGCGTTTCGTTGTGGCATTCGTGGGGCTTTTCTTCCTAGAAATCCGGACGCTTTCAGAGAGTCTGGCAGCATTGAAGCATCGTGGATGATTGTACATACGCTCTTTGATATAGAATACGAGAGACTATCAAATTCCACCCAGTCTCACGAATAACTTATATTATCCATCACTACCTCTCTTCAACTCATCGACCAATCTGCTTCCGACCTCTACGAATTCCGCACCACCACGACCAGCTTCATTGAGGCCTCCCACTTCACCCGCCTCTCGGTCACAAGCCCTTGCCATCTCCACGTCCAGCTCTGATAGTCCACTAAGTCCCGTCTGACGGTCTTTGTGTGTGGTCAAGCGAATGAAGACACGGTTGTAGATCTGGGTTGCATAAGTGAGGGCGAAGTGCTCGAGTCAAAATGGGATCAAAGAGAAGGACAACCCAGTTTTGGTATATGGAGATAAGTCAACCAGGGGCACCTACATTCGCCCATTCAGGATGATGTCTAGCTTTCCCAGCATGTCCAGCTACCCTTTCCATGAAACCCTGAATACCATTAAATCCATAATTCACGAGAACAACAACCATTATGCCCCACTCTTCAAAGCATGTGGATTACATGTTTCGTCCAACTCTGCTGAGATGCCAGTACATGCAGGGTATGTCTTAAACTCAATGGCGTTCATAGACACAGCAACGCCACACATGAGACGACGAAAGATCGTAAATGGGAGTTATAGAGCAAACCACCAGAAAGATTCAGGAGGTACAGACATTGTACTTCAGCAGGAATACTATGGGCGTCGACGTGGAAGAAATGTATGAATTTACCCATGCCTCCTTGAACTTCCCAAACTTAAACACACGTTCGAGAGCCCTCCCATCCGGACTCAATATCCACTTCCCACCATTCGTACCGAGTGAAGACGTGACGGCAGAGACAAGGGAAGGAGATGGTGGAGATGTAGTAAATACCGGTTCGCTATTGACATCTGAAGCGGGAGAGTGGGTGGAGATAGCTTGACTAGTAGAAGACATTCCCTTCAAGAAACCTTTATTGCAAGAATAGTATTGTCTGCGGAGCAAAGGACTTAGGTAAGGAGGCATGGAGGGCAATCGTGTGTGGCGGCAATCGGAAGAGCCCGGAAGACATGAGTAAACAGGTTGCCTGCTAGGGTAGGCAAGGTCTTCGAAGACCCTGACGGCGGGTACAGCCATCTATTATCAAGCCATCAGGCAAGTGGTGCACGACAAATATCCCTGCCCGATCCAGCTTAGCAGAAGCAGGAGGCAAAAGGATTGCAGCCGGCTCAAAAGGGTCATGTTCGTGATGAAATCCTAGCTTGACGTTGGCCAACGCAGCCATGTATGCAATGTTCCTGAGACCAAAACAAACGTCTTTCCCGAAGAGCTTCATGTACCGAA
>CAXUIS010000405.1:0-3987 GCA_964250915.1 uncultured Ktedonobacteraceae bacterium
AAATCGGTCCCTACTAGTCTGTCAATCTTGATGTGGCTGGGGCAAGGGCGCCCGCTGCCTTTCTCATTCCCCGAATGCGGCTTCGGGGACGCCCCTCCCATATGCGAACGCGCATGAGGAGCCATGTCATATGGGAGGGGCGTCCCCTTGCGGGCGCCCTAGTTTCGGTCCCAAATGTACTTTGACAGACTACTACCAATATCATTATCTCGTTATAACAGAGGTATAACCAATACACAAAGGATTTCGCTCATGGCAAAAGCACTGGACAATACAGGCGCATTAGCACAACCAGCATCACTTGCACGTTCGCTACAATCGGTGCAGACGTTGCGTCTTGCACTAGGATTAACGGCGGCATTTGGCGCGTTGATTTTTTTCTTTGGCACAACCTGGGATATTCAATGGCACGAGTATATTGGACGCGATAGAACGCTCATTCCGCCACATCAAATGATGCTGACAGGCGTAGCTCTGAGTGGTATCGCTGGTCTCGCCGCAGTTATCATTGAAACTCTATGGGCACGGAAAAGCAGTGCAATTGCTCAGCGTAGCACATCATTCGCGGACATCTTTCATGGTTCGTTGGGTGCATATATCGTTGGCTTTGCGGCTCTAAATGCTGCCGTTGCCTTCCCTCTGGATAGCTACTGGCACGCTCTCTATGGTATCGACGTAGCGATCTGGGCACCCTTCCATATTATGTTCGCCTTCGGAATGGGTGTTGTCGCCTTTGGTGCTGCGTACATGTTGCTTTCTGCCGCGAACCTTCAGGTTGGAACAGCCAAAACGAAGCGTATAGCATACATTGGTGTGATTATTTCCTTCGCAACAATGATGAGCATTTTCACACTGCTCCTTTTCGATGCACTCAATGATAAAAATACTCTCACTCTTGGCAACATCACAATTAGTTTCTTCCCACTACTCGCAGGAATTTTGATAGCATTCACATTTGCAGCGGTGAAGTATGTTGTACCGTGGCGTTGGGCTGCAACTGCAGTTGTAGCTGTCTACGTTCTCTTTGCGGGCATATTGGCTCTGTTTGTACAGCCTGCGACTGAGTACCTACGCGGACTCGAAGGCTTGGTCTACCGTAGAGGCAATGCTCCTCTTACCTCAGTTGTGACAATGGAATGGTTTCTCGCTCCTATTATTGTGGCGGTCCTCATCGACATCTTTATGTATCGTGCACAAAAGAGGCAATGGTCGGCACGAAAGTTGACGCTTGTACTCGCGCTCACAGCGTTGATTGCTGGCCTACCTGCACCACTCTTCTTTCCGTGGTTTGCATTCTACGTCTTTTATGCCTATGGTATTGGTTTTGTAATAGCATTGCTCATAGGCTTCCTTGCAACCTATACAGGAGTCTGGCTTGGTCGGAATGTAGGGATGTCGCTCCAAACGCTAGAGAGGTGATGGATGCGTAAATTCCTTCAATACCTGCTACTCATTGTTGGTGTGGTTGCACTGATCGCGGTACTCGTGGACCTTGGTGTATCAATCGTGGCAACGACGCATGGGAACACACCCGTGCGCGTTGTTCATGTGACGGCTGGTCCATATCCCCTCACTTTGAGCATGTATAAAGACCCTGCCGACGCAGGCTATGCCTTGCCTTTTGCCATCACGCCACAAACACAGAGTACGTTGACCTATAACGTTACATCCGTGCCAGCTAAAGGGATTCATGCAACACCCGTGCGTGCTGGCCTCACACCCGATGGACATAACGGTATCAACGGCGCGGCAGAGATTCCCGTTCAAGGACTTTGGACGCTACATATTCTTGTCAATGGTGCGGCTGGTCCTGGTACAGTGGATGTACCAATAACTGCCGTTGCGCCACCACCTATTCCACTCTGGCTTGGCTGGTTGATTGGTCTCATTCCAATCTATGGCCTACTCGCGTTCTTACTCTCTCAACGGGGACGCAAAAAAGCGGTTGTGGAAACGGACGAGCCTGCTGTTGTGCCAGAAAAGGTGACGCCACCTGTGGGAGCGTGATGAACAAGAATATATCTCTGTAGGAGTCTAATTCTATTACACCCTCGTCGTCATGAGTCATGTTGGAAGGAATGTTGTAACGTTTCATTAATCTTAGTAACATGGTCAATTGCCGCGAAGGTGTAATAGAATTAGACCCTTTGGTAGCAATACAGTTAAAAGCATCGAAGATGCGCTCATTGCTGCGAAAAAACCATGTTATGTTTATAACTCGCACTTTCCAATGGAGGCTCTCTACAGAGGTGCGGGGATACCAGAGACAATAGACGTACCCGAAGGCGAATTCTAATCTAACCTCGCTTTTATTACGTTGCCATAGTACATTCAAGATCGTTAGTAACCTAGCCATGTCGTAAAGCGACAAAAGCTCAGTTATTACACTTCCTTCCGTATATGTATTAGCAACAACATAAAAGTCGCAGGAGTATCCTATGGCATCCGCTATACAACCGCAGTCATCATCTCTTCACAAAAGTCCCACTTCACATACACTCCATTCATGGAGACGACTCGGTATTCTCTTCGTCCTTTTACTCTTTTCGGTCTTCAGCTATATCCTACTCTCATTGGCCGCATCTCAAATAAAGCAGCAAATAATTCTGTTTATCGTAACCTGGGTTTTCTGCTTTCTCTGTTACCTTGTGGCTAGCATATGGATAATGAAAGGCAGACAGACAAGCAAACGCTTTCTTTGGTATGAGTTAGGTATTATTTTTATCGGGGCGATCATTTTTCGCTTGATGCTCATAAATTTGCCTCTTGTATTATCACCCGATCCGTGGCGGTATCTGTGGGATGCACGCATGATTGTCCACGGGTATAGTCCCTATCAATATGCTCCTAACAATCAGATATTGGTACCTCTACATAACGTCGTATACGCACACGCCGCTTTTCGTGATAGTCCTACAAAGTATCCCCCAGGGGCGGAGTTTAGCTTCGTGCTGGGATATCTCTTGAGTCCAACAAGTCTTGTAGGACTTAAGAGCATTTTTGTCCTATGCGATCTTATAAGCTGTATAGCTTTGATGGCACTACTCGTTTGTAAGGGACGCGACCCACGTTACGCACTTCTTTACGCGTGGTGTCCACTCCCTATTGTCGAATTTGCTTGGCAGGGTCATACCGATGCAACAACGGTCACGTGTACTATACTCGCTGTTTTGTGTGCCGTTAGCTCCAAACGACATCTACGGATTCTTGCAGGCGTAATGATCGGGCTGGCAACGCTTACAAAGCTATATCCTATCATCTTGCTGCTTGTACTGGTACGCCGACGCGACTGGGGACTGCTAGTAGCATGTGGGTCAACCATTGTGCTAGGCTATGTGCCATTTATTCTCCTCAGTCACGGTCAACTATTAGGAAGTGACGGCCCAATTGCAGCGATTGTCAGCCAAAGAGAAGCTCATGTCGGGGTTGTACAAAACATGATTTTTATTACTGGAACGCGGCTACATATCAAAGCTAGCATTATACAGGGAATTGTCTATGTCGTTGAAGGGCTGATAATCGGTATTACGCTGGTTTCCGTGTTGATCGGGCGTCTACGGAAACACATGAGTACAGAGGTAGGAGTGTTGCTTCTGACCGCGGTTACACTCACAATATACGCGCACATTTTTCCCTGGTATGTCCCTACACTTTTACCGTGGATTGTGCTCTCCATAGTGCCGCTCTGGACGGAAAAAGGACTGAGTGCGAAAGGGCTAGCGATCACAATGATCTGGTACTTCACCTTTACCTGTATAGTGAGTTACATTCCAGGTGTACCACAATATCAGTCACTAGCGAATTGGCTCATATATTATGGTATCTCCTTTGGGGTTGTGCTGATTGGGCTGCTTGTCGCTCTGTTCATACTGTTACGCAAACAAAGGCTTAGTATTGCGATTGGAAAGGTTTGATGAAATGAGCAAGGGCATCCCCTTGCGGGTGCCCTCGTTTCGGTGACACATTGAGTTTGACAGACTACTACAA
>CAXUIS010000406.1:0-3983 GCA_964250915.1 uncultured Ktedonobacteraceae bacterium
TGTGGCACAAAGTAGCCAAGCAAACGTTTGGCTGTACCCTGAAAATCTTTGGCTTTCTCTACGGGTCGGCCCATCGCACCCATAGGCCCTCTCATCGGCATGCCACCTTGTTGGCTCGGTTGCTGCCGTACACTACGTTGTTCGCTCATGCTATTTCCTCTGCGATTTCATCCATTGAGAGTTGCGAGGTGACGATTTCACGATAGACCTCGCTGCTCCTCATCAAGCTCTGATGAGTGCCAATACCGACCATACGCCCCTCATCCAAAACGATTATCTGATCTGCGTCCATGACGGTGCTAACGCGCTGTGCCACGATAAGTACGGTTGCGTCAAGCGTTTCTCTTTTGAGTGCCGCACGCAACTTGGCATCAGTTTTGAAGTCCAGAGCCGAGAAGCTGTCATCGAATATGTATACTTCTGGTCTTCGCACCAGAGCACGTGCTATCGAGAGACGCTGCTTCTGACCACCAGAGACATTCGCACCGCCTTGCTCAATAGGAGAATTAAAACCGTCTTTCAGGTCGGCGATGAATTCGCTTGCTTGCGCGACATCCGCCGCGTGTCGCACCTCTTCGTCCGTTGCATCTTCCTTGCCGTAGCGAATATTTTCGGCAATCGTGCCTGAGAAGAGAACCGCGCGTTGTGGCACAAGGCCAATTTTTGCACGCAGGTCTTCCTGTGCCAGTTCGCGAATATCAACACCGTCCACACAGACATGCCCACTAGCGATATCATAAAAGCGTGGTATCAGGTTAACGAGTGTTGATTTGCCGGAGCCGGTGCCTCCAATAATCGCTGTTACCTGACCAGGTTTGGCACTGAAAGAAATGTTGTTCAGAGCAGGCACTTCAGCACCAGGATAGCTGAATGTCACATCCTGAAACTCAACATAGCCTCTTTCGGCGTCGGCATGTCTCACTTGCTCGGCATCATTGATTTCCGGCTCTATCGCCAACACTTCATTGATACGGTCAGCGGATGCCGCTGCACGTGGCAGCATGACAAACATCATCGAGACCATCAGCAATCCGAATAGAATCTGCATAGCATATTGCAGGAATGCAATCATCGAACCGACTTGCATCTGACCGTTGTTGATACGCATAGAACCAAACCAGACAATTGCGATACCTGAGACGTTCAAGACAAACATCATCAAAGGCATCAACCACGCGATAATTCTGTTGACTCGAATTGAGACATCAGTGAGATCAAGATTTGCCTCATCGAAGCGTCGCTCCTCGTACTTCATACGGTCAAACGCACGAATGACGCGCACGCCAGTCAAACCCTCATCTAAAACAAGATTAAGTTTATCAAGCTTCACCTGCACGACGCGGAAAAGTGGAATAGCCCTACTCATGAGAAGGACAATAGCGCCAACCAGGATCGGCATAATCACCACGAGAATCCAGGCAAGTCCGGCATCTTGAGCAACAGCAAGAATAATACCGCCAATAATCATCATAGGCGCAGTTACCATAATACCCAGGATAATAACCCAGACCTGTTGCACCTGCGTTGTGTCATTTGTAGTTCGTGTAATGAGTGAAGCTGTGCTTACTGTATCGAACTCATGTAACGAAAACTGCTCGACACGAGTGAATAGTTGAGCGCGAATGATTTTGCCGAAACCAACAGCAACTCTCGCAGCGAAAAAACTACCGAAAACGGCACAAATCACACCACCCAGCGTTATGAGCAGCATGATACCACCTGTACGCCAGATATAGCCGTTGTCGCCCTTTACAATACCATTATCTACAATATCCGCCATTAACTTTGGCAGATAGAGGTTCGCCATAGCTTGCGCAAAGGCCAGCACCAGAACGAGTGTAACCATCAATCGGTACGGCTTCATGAACCGCAGCAACTTGATCATATATTTTCCTCTCCATAATTTTTGTCGCAGAACATCTATGCCTTCAGGCTAGGGGAGGAATGCGACAGTCCCTTCTCATACTTATAGCCATCATTTCGATGAACGGTTTTCAAATACTTGGGATGCACGTCAAAGCCATTCAACTCAAAAGATGGGCGAAACCGTATTGAGATACGGCCTTCATGTATTCCCTTGTATTTTCCGCGAGGTATACTAGCTTTAACCATATCTCCTGTCACATAACCCATATACGACTTCTGACGCACCTTTGGCTTTGCACATGGGAAACCGTATTTACTCATCAAACACATCTGCCTACATCCATGTCCCATTGCCTTAATAAGTAATGGTTTGACTTGATTAACGAGCAGCACATCAGGCGTACTCCTACCAACACAAGCGGCATCAATCCAATGGTGCTTGTCGAGTCGTTGCATTGTGCGATGAAATTTGGTCATACCTCCTGTTCCTGTCTCGACTGGTAGACCTGTTGCTTTAAGCCGTTCAAACAATACCCATCGAGTGCTATTGACTGCTGATGCATCTTTCAAAGGGGCCTTGGCGTGTGCCAATATCCGCGTCAATACATCAGGCTTGTGTCTGAGGAACACCTTGATATCTTGCTTCCCCTTTTTCTGGTTGCATGGCTCACAGGCAAGACACAGGTTATTCACTCTATCGGTTCCTCCGTTGGTACGTGCCAGAATATGCTCAACTTGTAACGGTACATCTTTCGCGTCGCAGTACGCACACTGACGGTTCCACTTTTCTAGTAAGTATTCTCTCAGTTCGTATCCACAAAGCGTGCCTTGTTGATACTCTATACCCGATAGCTCAGGGTTGCATATCATCTGAGTATCAAACCTGACTAGCTCTTGACTGATCGCGGCTATAGGACAATACTTACACAAGCGATTGACCCATGTCAGGATATTCGCAATACGACTTCTAAGTGATGGTGGGAGCCATCCTTGCTTACGGCGTCGGTTGTCCCGACGTGGTTTCCTGTATCGCGTTTTGCGTTGACGCCGTGACCGTCTGATAGTACATCTACGTTCCAAGGCTTCTTTAATCGTGTGTCCTCTATGCGAAAGTTCCGCAGCAAAAACAACTTCTCCTGACGTATCATTGACTACTGCAATCCCTGTTGTTTTAGAGCCTGGGTCTAACTTTAAGCGTAGGGATTGCACTACATGTTTGTGTATCTCTCGTTTCAAGACGATAGTGAATGGGAATCTACGATAGACCGCCGCTTTGCCACTGGATAACAGCTTTCGTGCGTATCCTGGGTGTACGGGGTCTAACGGCGTATACATGGCATCTAACACAAAGACGTTGCTCATACGAGCCTCTCCTTTCGGAGGTAATGGTGGCCTCGACAAAGTTATCGAGAGGTTTAACGATACAAGCACTGCGCGTTCCCGACGCCCTGTTTAACCTGTAATCCGTAGTGGTTGAGACTGGCCTCGTATCTCAACGTACCTAATTTCTCTCGTAACGGAGCTTTCGCTGAGTCTGGTCAAGATCGGCTTGCTCTCACAAGCCTTCCCCGCTCAACGGGGAGGGTTCTTGACTCCAATCCATATACTGCTCATTTGCAGCTTTATCATGATAATAATGGGAGACCCTGGATAGAAGGTCTGCCAGTTGATTAGATTGTTCCTCACCAAGATACTCAATTAATCCTTCAAGGGATGCGCGAAACTCTTCTTTCGCCTTGTGTACAACGTCTTGGCCTTTTTCTGTCAACGTGATGCGCACCACACGACGATCTATGTCATCGGCATGCCGTTCGACGAAACCGTTCGCCTCCAGCTTTTTCAGTATCTGTGTGACAGTAGGAGAAGTTACCCGCAGGATTTTACTAATCTCCGATACCGTTATAATAGAATTGTTGTGTCTCATGCCTCTTCCGAGACAAAACAAAACCTTGATTTCGCTTGGTGTACAGCTAGCAACAGAGTGCTCATGCCAGCCAGCCTTACGAAATTGCATAAAGGAGCGTAGCAACTTCTCTACAGTCGTATCAGTGCGAATAACCATACATTCCCCTTTGAATAGATAGATAAGTAACTATGTTACCATTTAATTTATTAGG
>CAXUIS010000407.1:0-3976 GCA_964250915.1 uncultured Ktedonobacteraceae bacterium
GGCCTGCCAACCGTCACATTCTCTATAACCGTGCCTCGGCAGACCCAGATGGTAAGCCTTGGTCGGAGCGCAAGAAATACGTGTGGTGGGAGCCGGAACACGAGAATGATGATGGCACAAAAGGCCGATGGGTTGGGTATGATGAGCCTGACTTCCCCGTGACGAAGGCTCCTACTACAAAAGCTGATCCTCATGGTCATGGTATGGATGCACATTCAGGTGCAGACCCATTTACGATGAACAACGAAGGGCGAGGAAGGCTCTTTGTACCAAGTGGACTCACTGATGGACCGCTACCCACGCACTACGAGCCTATTGAGTCGCCAGTTCACAATTCACTCTACCCTAAGCAGGACAACAACCCAGTTGTGAAATACTGGGATCGACCAGACAATCCCAAAAATGGTATGGAAAATCCAGATTTCCCATATGCTATTACTACCTATCGGCTGACCGAACATCACGTCGGGGGTGCCATGTCGCGCTGGGTACCTTGGCTCTCTGAACTGCAACCAGAGTTGTTTGCTGAAATCAGCGAGGAATTGGCAGCAGAAAAGGGTGTCAAGATGGGTGATTGGATTACCATCTGGACCAAGCGCGGTGAGATCGAGGCAAAGGCAATGGTCACGCAACGCATAAAACCGTTAAAGATGAAGGGACGTACCGTCCATCAAATCGGTCTTCCATTCCACTGGGGCTATTCAGGCGTGGTGAAGGGCGATGTTGCCAATGACCTCTTGCTCCTGGTCGCAGACCGTAACGTGAGCATGCATGATGCAAAATCGTTTAGCTGTAACATGCGCGCTGGTCGGCGTTTCCATCAAGGCGAGGACGGAAGTAATGTAGGTCGGGAAATGCCTGTTCGCTCTTACTATACAGAGCCTGCACAGGGCGAGAAGTAAATCGGGAAAATAAAGAGGGGAGTAATACCATTTATGGGTCAGCATGGATTTTTTACCGATACCACGCTCTGTATTGGCTGTAAAGCTTGCGAAGTGGCATGCAAGCAATGGAATCAGTTGCCTTCTGACGGCTATAAACTCACGGGACACAGCTATGACAATACGACTGCTCTATCGTCTACAACATGGCGACATGTCGCATTTGTTGAGCATACACGTCCAGACGATGGCAATGGAAAGACAGTTAACTGGCTCATGATGAGTGATGTGTGCAAGCATTGCACACATCCTGGCTGTATGCAGGCGTGTCCAACGGGGGCCCTTATTCGTAATGAGTTCGGCGATGTCTATGTACAGCCAGACATCTGTAATGGTTGTGGCTATTGTGTGCCTTCGTGTCCCTTTGGTGTGATAGGTCGTAATGCGGAAACTGGCAATGCCGCTAAATGTACACTCTGCTATGACCGCCAAAAAGATGGCATAGAGCCAGCATGTGCGAAAGCCTGTCCCACCGACTCGATTCAGTTTGGCGATCTGGACGAATTGAAGGTAAAGGCAAGAAGACGTGTTGCCGTGCTTCAAGAGCGCAACGTCCCAACCGCGTATCTCTATGGTGTTGATGAGAAAAACTCTGTTGGTGATCTCAACGCATTTTTCTTGCTAACTGATCGTCCTTCTGTTTATAACTTGCCAGAGACGCCAAAACTGCCACAAAACAATGTGTTGCCAGGATTTGTCGCTAGTGCCATCGCTGCAACATTTCTGACTGTTGCTACCGCATTTTCGTTATGGAGAGGCAAATCATAGACTTCATGATTGGATAATGAGATGAACAATGATAATGATACACAGTCACCTAGCAAAGGTGATATTGCTACTGTAATTCAACCAAACCTGCGCGGAACTTTAGCGGGTGCGAGCAAGCAGTGGTCTGGCGAGCCGAGCACATACTACAATTTGCCACTTGTGAAGAAGGCACATTGGGGATGGGAAATCATTGTCTATTTCTTTCTTGGTGGTATCGCAGGCGGTTCCTATCTGGTAGCGACGCTGGCTGATTTCTTTGGTATCGATAAAAATCTAGTCCGTGCTGGACGTTATCTCTCATTCGTGTGCATTCTTGCCAGTCCTATCCTCCTCATCATGGACTTGGGACGTCCTGAACGCTTTCATCATATGTTGCGTGTGCTCAAGTTTCGTTCCGCTATGTCGCTTGGCACATGGGGTCTTACCTTTTTTGGTCTTTGTTGTGGCTTTACCGCCGCTCATCAGATGGCGAAAGACGGACTCTTAAATTGGTTTCCACTTATGGCGCGTATTATGAGGGCGTTACCCGTGAAGTTTATTGAGGCAATTGGAGCATTCTTTGGTCTTTTTGTAGCCTCTTATACAGGCGTGTTGCTCTCCTCTACCGCTGTACCTATTTGGGGGCGTGCAAAGCATCTACTTGGTCCTCTATTTCTGACTTCGGGCCTCTCCACCGGGCTTTCCGCGCTCTCCCTCATTCTCTCATTTGGACGTTATAAGGGACGGCAAGATACACTTGAGCGTTTAGATAGCGCGGAAATAATCGCACAGACTACCGAGCTAAGTTTAATTGCCGCTCTTGTTCCCACACTGGGACCACTTGCGAGACATCTCTTTACAGGAAAAATAGGTGAACGCTTTATAGTAGGCACAATTGGTGGCGGATTACTCTTGCCTCTATTGATAAAGCTAGGTTGGAGAGTGAGCAAGAAGACAACACCACCTGCTATGACAATGTTTGCATCACTTCTAGTGCTTGTCGGAGGCGCGATTCTGCGTACCGAATGGATACAAGTAGGGCGCACATCAGCCGATGATCCACGAGATACTCATTATTACAATAATGTAGAGTGGAACGAGCGGAAGCAATAAGTTATATAGCGTATTGTAGGGGTCTACTTCACTACACCCTATGAGCGATTGACCAATATAAGGGGATGTGAAAATGTGTATCGCGTTCTCCAACACGGTCAATCGCTCATAGGGTGTAGTGAAGTAGACCCCTACAGACATCGCGTTTCAAAAATTATGATCTACAATGCTGTGTTTTTCGTAGGGAATAATGAACGCGCATTGCATAGCTTGCTGTGGTAAAATAACACCTATGAGTATAGATGCGCACCACTTACACGTGGCAATTAAACGTATTGACACAAATTTGCCTTTGCCAACCTATGCTACGGCTGGGTCGGTTGGTTTTGACCTGATATGCCGCGAGGAAACAGAGATTGCTCCACGCAAACTAGGCTATATTCCAGGGAATGTGATTGTGCAGACGCCACCAGGATATATGCTACTTCTAACGATGCGTAGTAGTACGCCACGTCGAAAAGGGTTGTTGGTGCCACACGGCGTTGGCGTGATTGATCAGGACTACTGTGGCGAGGGCGATGAACTGATGATACAGGTCTACAACTTCCGTGACGAAGCGGTGACGATACAACGTGGGGAGCGTATCGCGCAAGGCATGTTCGTGCCCGTAACACACGTTGTGTGGGATGAAGTAGACTCAGTAGGCCAAGGGCGTGGTGGTTTTGGCAGTACTGGCAGTTAAAAGAGGTGGGGAATGGTTGTACCAGATTATTATGCACGGTTAGAAGTTCCACCTGATGCATCGCTTTCACAGATCAAGGCGTCGTATCGTCGTCTTGTACGATTGCATCATCCTGACCTAAACAAGCAGGCAAAGGATATCCATATCAAACAATTGAACGAAGCCTATGGTGTATTGAGCAGCACCACAAGACGTGCGGCGTACGATAGCCTCCGTGCCGAAGAGCAACGGGCGGCTGTAATTGCCGATGCGATACGGCGTCAGCAAGAAGCCGCCAAGCGCAAAAAAGCCGAAGAGCCGAAGATGACCTGGATGCAAGGCGCATTTGGCTTTGTACGCGAACTCAGAAAAGCACTACGCGAGGAATAAGTTGACAAGACAGTTTAAGCAGACGCGGTTGACATGATAGTTTAAGCAGACGCGGTTGACATGACAGGGGCAGAGCACCTGTCATGACGATAAAAGAACTAGCCTGGGAAACCAAACAGGGGCG
>CAXUIS010000408.1:0-3964 GCA_964250915.1 uncultured Ktedonobacteraceae bacterium
CCTTCCATGTATCTTAAACCAAAGATGTTCTTTATCGACGCATAGCGATAGCGTAGGGTGAGAAGTAACCACGTAGTGAACGCGAGATGCGCCCTGTGATAAACGTGCCTTCGGGTCGATGCTCTTCGCGCTCAATGTAGCCACGGCGGTGGAAGAGTTCGACCAGTTCACCTTTTGGAAAGGGGATAACAACCTGTACCGTATCCATACTCTCTGCAAGCACTTCGGCGATTTTTTCACAAAGCGCGTCAAGCCCTGTCCCTTTAAGCGCGGACACAGGAACAGCATTTGGGTATAGGGTGACATCAACCTCAGCAGGATCGTCGAGCAGATCAATTTTGTTGAGCGCGGTAACACGTGGTTTCTCCTCTGATGCGAGATCGTGGAGAACTTCGTTGACCGTCTCGCTCTGCTCAATCGCGTTTTCGTGCTTCACATCGACCACTTCTAGCAAGAGATCAGCGTCCATAACCTCTTCAAGCGTGGCACGGAAGGCGGCAACAAGTTTAGTAGGCAGTTTTTGAATGAAGCCAACAGTATCAGTCATCAGTGCCTCTTGATTGCCAGTCAGCACAATGTGACGTGTAATCGGGTCAAGAGTGGCGAATAGCTTATTTTCGGCGAGTACATGGGACTCCGTGAGCGTATTGAAGAGCGTTGATTTGCCTGCATTCGTGTAGCCCACAACCGCGATAACAGGAATGGCCTGAGCCATACGCTGTTGACGATGTAGAAGGCGTTGCGCACGAACCTCTTCAATAGCATCTTTGAGTTCTGAGATACGGCTGCGAATGCGGCGTCGATCAATTTCCAATCGAGTTTCACCGGGGCCGCGTACACCAATTGAACCACCTGCGCCACCAGTACCGCCGGAGCCACCTGCACTTGCGCCACGAGAGCCACCCGCCTGCCGTGAAAATTCGGTGCCACGCCCGGTCAAGCGAGGAAGACGATATTCTAACTGGGCGAGTTCAACCTGAAGGCGACCTTCACGCGTACGAGCATGTTGCGCGAAGATATCGAGAATGAGGGCAGTTCGATCTACAATACGAGCGTTCAGCAGCTTTTCGAGAGTGCGTTGTTGCGCGGGAGTTAGCTCATCATCGAAGATAACGAGGTCAACGTCCAACTGTTTTTCCAGGTCAACTAAGTCCTGGGCACGTCCCTTGCCCACATAGGTTTGTCCATCGGGATGAGGGAGACGTTGAATGAGAGTGCCGACAACCTCGGCACCGGCGGTACGAGCCAATATGCCCAGTTCGCTTACTGAGTCCTCGACGCTCCACACGCTATCAGAGTCGTTTGACTCGACCGCGACGAGGTAGGCTCGTTCAAGTTTGCTATTGACTCCTGTGTCGATAAGACGATCTTGCTTTGCCGTAGTTTCCTCCACATAGGTTTCAAGGAACAGACAACGATCTATCACTCCTATCATACAACACTCTGCAAGAATCTTTTTTATATGAAGAGGCAAGAGACATGCATTGGCACCGCCAATGCATGTCTCTTGCCTCTTCATCTTTACCTGATTATTGAGGGGGCTGCGGGACATTCGGAAGCGTTTTCACAAAAAAGCTGTTGACTTTGGCGAAGAGGCTATTCGTTATTGCCTGATTGTAGAAATCGTGCCATTGCTGCAATTGCCCAATTTGTACATTTGAGCCAGGAATAAGACTGGCACCGTGCTGAATTGTACTGACCGTTCCCTGAACATTGTTAAGAAAACTACCGAGCAGGATGAGGAAGAAGAGCCAGAGCAACCATGCCTCCACAAATCCAACCACGCCGCCAAGCAGCGAATCGCCTGATCCGAACAAAGGAATACCCTTTACGATACCCCGAAGTGCGTTGCCTATAATGTGTAGCACAAACACTGCTAGAAAAAACAGAATGAAGAACGAGATCAATGGCGTTGCGGCAAACCCACTGGACGCAAGCAATGCAGTAAATTGTGGCCCGAAAAAGTACGCAATACCAAGTGCAAGCGGAATACTAATCAAGTTCAGTAAGCTCAATACAAGCCCATTGCGTAAGCCGCTTAACACAAGCAATACAACTGTAATCAAAAACAAAATGTCTATGAAGCTTAATGGCATATATGTTTACCTTCAATACAGCATTGTGACGAAAAGATACAAAAAGACACATCCATTAGTATATACGTAAAGACGATGAAATTGTTCAAGACGTAACAATGTGGCCCATCGTCAGACATTGTATGGCAAAACAAACTCCTGTACGGGTCTGCTTTAGCACACCCTCTTGGCAATCATTTCTGTCCACAGGATTGATGAGGGTGCCGAAAGGGTGTGCTAAAGCAGACCCGTACAGGAGTTTGCACTGTCCAATATATTCCTAGAACTCGTCCAGATGGGGTGAATAGTGTAGCGTCTGCTTTTCGTGTAGGTCTTGCTGCGGCAATGTAAAGTTTGGTGTGATGTCCAGCAATTGTACAAAGGCATCTACTATAAGTGGGTCAAAGCATATAGTGGCGTCTGTGAGAAGACATGCGCGTGCCTCATCGGTTGAGGACGCGTTTTTGTAGGGTCGCCATGAAGTTAATACATCGTACACATCTGCGACGGTAAGTAGACGAGCACCGAGCGGAATATCTTCACCTTGCTTGCCAGCAGGATACCCCTGCCCATTCCATTTCTCATGATGATGCAGCACCGTCTCCACATAGAAAGGGTCTATATCGCAACCAATCAAAATGCGAGCACCAATAACGGGATGCCGCTCCATTTTGCGCCGTTCATCTTCAGAAAGCGCACCGGATTTATTCAAAATATCATTGGCAATCCATGTTTTGCCAAGATCATGAACAAGTGCTGCCAGAGCCAGATCGCGTGCCTCGCGTCTACTCCACCCCAGATGACGTGCCAGGCGTTGGACATAGGTAGCTACCCTACGAGAATGCTCGTAGGTAACAATATCACGCTCCTGAATGCTTTGTGCGAACGAGAGAATCACTCTTCGCGTCTCTCGGTCCTGCTTAATATACGCTGCTCCCACCACATTACGCTCCCACATCGCCGTACAGTCAACCGAGATTGGTGCTGCCGCGTCTCAACAAAAGGTACACACTGAAGAAGAATACATTTCTATAACTGTGGACGCAAAACATCCACAACTATCAAAACGTTCGTATGATAGTTGTGTGCTAACAATGCTTTACTCTTAATCAATATAGTACTGTTTCTTTTCAGTTTCTGTCTACGCTTGTTGCTCAACAGGGTACTTTTGTCTATAGAGTGGCCTCATTTGCGGTCTCGACCCAGCGATACCAGCCCGACACCGACAAGAATAACCACCATTGCCAGGACGCCTATCAGCGAAATATGTTCGCCCGCGAACAAGACGCCAAGGCCCACCGCAACAGCAGGATTGACATAAGCATAGCTTGTGGCAAGAGCAGGCCGCACGTTACGCAGGAGATAGCCATAGGCACTAAAGGCAATCAGCGAGCCAAAGAGAATCAAAAAAGCCATTGACCCTAAGGCACTTGCTGTCGGAACGCTATGAATACGCTCGCCTAAAATCAAACCGAGGACCAACAAGAAGATACCGGCAATAATCATCTGAGTCGCGCTCGCCATCAAGCCAGGAGGCAGCGAGACGCGAGAACTGAGCGCGGAACCAAGTGCCCAGCATATAGGAGAAAGCAATAGGGCAATCGCGCCAATTGGATTTGCCCATACGCCATTCTCAAAATTGAGAAAAAGCACACCGATAAAACCTAAACTGAGACCAACCCACTCGATACGTTTAGGCCAACGCCCCATCAGACCGATAAATAAGGCCGCCCACAAGGGAACGGCGGCAATTCCAACCGCCGCGAGTCCCGATGAGACCCATTGTTCCGCGAACGAGACACCACCATTGCCACCTGCAAGCAGTAGTATACCAATGATAGCAGACCCAATAATTTGTGGGCGTGTCGGTGTTGCTGCTCCACGTAGAC
>CAXUIS010000409.1:0-446 GCA_964250915.1 uncultured Ktedonobacteraceae bacterium
TACCGCAGGATGCGATTCAGCAAGTGTTTATCACTGGTGGAGGCATGGGTCACTTTGCATCTGTTATCCCACCTTTCCTATCAGGCTTGCACCTCGCCTTCTTAGTATCATTCATCTTGAGTGCTATCGCGGCGGTCGTATCAGCTTTACGACCTGCTCGTTAATAAAAGCTATGTGACGATTGAAGGCCAGCCAGAAAAAAATGGGGGGTGGGGGGGCGGTGGGGCTGGGGGTGCGCGGGCCGGGCGCCGTTGGGGGGGGGGCCAGGGCCGCAGGCGAGGTCGGTGCGCGCGCCCTGTGTGCCGCGTACGGCGGCTGGATCTACCACCTCCAGCGCGCGCACGTGCGCGCGGTCGTCGAGGCGCGCCGGGTGCACGGCACCGCGCGGCGCCGCGAATCGACCCCGGCGGGGGTCACGCGCGCATCTGAGGGGTACGAGATTGGCC
>CAXUIS010000409.1:456-3962 GCA_964250915.1 uncultured Ktedonobacteraceae bacterium
TTGTCTCTTTTAACGCCCATAAATAATAGGTTCAAAACTCGCGAAACGTAGTCTTTCTGGCCTTCAATCGTCACATAAACTTATTCTTATGTTGTTTTATCATAGCTCAGCATCCAGTTAATCTTGATGCGAAGTTCCAAAAGTACCTTACGGTTGCTCTTCACTGTCGAAAACTTTACCTAATAGGGGCAAAACGGTGCTATAGATGGAAGCCAGGGCAAGATTTCCAAATGGTAGTGTAATAGTTACGTTGAGTCCTTGATAGAGTTCTTGTTGCCAACCTGTCTCCCGACGGTACACCTCGGCTACTGCTGCTCTTTGTGAAAGCAGCATGTAGGTTTCCAAAGTGGAACACTGTTTATACAATTCAAACTTGCCAGTGCGGTCGAACTCAGCGGTTGAGTCCTCCGAGAGAACCTCGACAATGAGTTGCGGATAGCGAATATTGCTACGCACTCGTCCCTTTTCTGGACGGCGAGAGAGGTCAGTAGGAGCACAAGAAATCACAATGTCAGGGGAAAGTGTGGCTCCATCCGGCTCACTTGAATGAGGTGGAATCTCCACATCTTTGCCACGATAGGAATAACAAGGACCACTTTCGCCAAGTAGCGCGTCGAGTGCTATTTCTGTACGCTTCTCCAGCAAGGTATGGATACTTGACGGAGGAGCCATCAAGTACATGCGCCCATGCCACCACTCATAACGGAGATCCCCATAGCCCGCGTTCGTTAGCGCGTCAAAATCGCGGCGCGAAATTGGATAGCCAGCTCGCAATTGCGCTATGTGCAGGATATCGTCTTCATCAGGGAGTTGGTAGTCGTAAGCCATCCTTGGAGTCCTTTCTGTTTTCTTCCTATCATGTTTCTTCTTTAAGAGTATACCATTTAGGCAAAGGCGGTCCCACGTAGGATTTCACCACATACATTTTCATGTTGTACCAAGGCCAAAAGACCTCCCTGCTCATCTAAAGGGACCGCGCATTTTTGCTTTGCTAATGGTAGATAGAGAACATGCTATTCCTGCACAGGAACTAATCACATTTTGTGAGAAGTTTACGCGAAAATTGGTGCTAGTTCGCTAACAGTTTCACGTTTATTTAGAGCGTTCTACGACGAGCAAGCCATCTGCGCTATCTTCGTACCACATTCTACCTTTCCCGTTCCATTGTTGAACGCACCAACGACCAATCGCTTCAAGCTTAGCCTGTGAAAATAGCTGCTCATGACCGTATGCGATTTCTGGCACTCCGTGTTCATATGGTACTGCGATAATAAGTCGTTGGCCTGTCACTTTTAGCAGATTTGTCAATACAGTGTACATATTCCGCTCAGAAAAATGCTCAAGTACATGAAGCAGAGTTACTGTGTCAAAAGACCCTAACGTACAAAATGTGTTGTTTAGCAAGTCTGCCTGAACAAACCGGATATTATTCAGATGCTGTTCCTCTGCTAACGCTCTTGCCGTTTCAAAGGGATGAGGCCGAATATCTAATCCTATAACGCTTGAAAGCGTAGAGGTTCGTTCTGCTATGAGCAATGGTAAGAAACCAGAGGAACATCCTGCGTCAAGAAAACTTTCTCCTCTTTGCAAGTCAAATACACGACGATAGAGCATAGCGAATGTGTTAAGTGTAGAGTGAGGGTTCAGCGAAGACGTGCTACTCGTTAAGTGACGCAATTGGTCGAGCGTGTTTTTCGTGTAGATATACCATGCTTGCTGTGCTTCATGTGGAAAGAGCGAACCAACCACCGCTCCAAAGATAGCATCAAAGTCTTCTACATCGGTAAGTGCTCCAAGCGGTTTTAGCTCCTGTAATATATAATCCCCTAAACACACATCTATTTCTGTTGGTGCAAACCAATGTATGACAATCACGGAAGGGAATATTGACCGTATCACCACAAAAAAGTGAGGCGTTTCAGAAATGGTATATCCTTCATCCTCAATACTTTTTCTGAGCATCGCCTTATTAACTCGATAGCCATTGATGCCAACAACATTACCAACGGGCAATGTTCGCTCTTGTAAAGACACACTTTTGACGTTGGTTTTCGTGGCTTCAGACATGGCTTGTTTCCTATCTAATAGAACAAAGGATAACACAGAGCAGTATATCATGATTGACTACAGGTGTTCTACTTCAACACAGCTATAGCGTTCCCGTAAAAACTGTGCTAAGATTCCTTCATATTCAGAGACCACGCTTACATATTTTTTATTGAGAATAGAGAAGGAGATCCGCACGTTGGCTACACACGAGAAGCGCTATGTGATTATTGGTAATGGGGTTGCAGGGACGACAGCCGCCGAAACGCTTCGTAAGAATGATGCGAATTGTAGTATTCAACTTATCACGAATGAAGCCTATCCACTCTATAACCGCGTCTCACTACCACGTTTTCTACAAGGAGTGATCGTGGAGCAGAAAGTCATGATACGCGACTTCACGTGGCACGAGCAGCGCAACATAGACTTGCTCACAGACACGCTTGTCGAAAGCATCAACACAGATGAACGTGTCGTTGTCACAAACAAGAATCAGCCTCTTCCCTATGACGCACTTCTTATAGCCACTGGCGGCTGGGCAAATGGATTACGTGTACCAGGAGCGAAAGACGTTAATCATATTTATAATTTCGTCACGCTTGACGATACAAAAACGATTGTCGCAAAAATGCTAGAGTCGCGTACTGCCGTTGCCTATGGTGGTAGTTTTATTTCCTATGAGCTTTGTGATGGTTTTGCTGTCCGCAAACTCGATACGACTTGGATCATGCGCGGTCCTTACTGGTTACGAAGTGCGCTTGATCCCGATGGTGGAGAAGTGGTGGACAATATCGCCAAGAAGTTTGGAGTTGAAGTCATCCACGGCGATGAGATCGAGGAAGTCGTTCCAAAGAATGGTGTCCCAACCTATGTCAAAACCAAAAAAGGACGCGAGATACAAGCCGACATGATTGGTGTTGGTCTTGGTATCACACTCAATACACATATGCTTTCAGGTACACCTGTAGAAATCCGCAATGGTATCATGGTCAACGAGTATCTGGAAACGAATGTGGAAGGTGTTTATGCGGCAGGTGATGTAGCGGAGTTCTTCGACCCAACCGTTGGTTTGCATCACACGATGGGTACATGGGATAACGCACTGGCTCATGGACGAATTGCGGGCGCGAACATGGCAGGAGCGCATGAAGCATACGTTGATGTACCCACCTATACGAGTCCTCTCTTTGACGTAAATATAGCCGTCGTTGGTACTACTGAATCGGGCAAGTCAGATATCAACACACTTTCGCGCCGTGAGCCAGGAGAGAAGGGCAACGAGAACTATCGCAAGCTCTTCTTCCGTGAGAACAAACTTGTTGGCGTCTTGATGATTGGTAGTCCAAAGGGACGCAAGAAGCTGGTTGAAATTGTGAAAAACCAGCACATTGTAGAGACACAAACGGAGCGTGAAGCGTTACTTGAACTAAAGTGAAAAGAATATGTACTACTACAGGTCA
>CAXUIS010000410.1:0-3947 GCA_964250915.1 uncultured Ktedonobacteraceae bacterium
ATACGAAGTCGCTCAGCACTAATCGCCAAACGCGCAATCTCTTCGCGTGCGACACGTAATTCACGGCCTATGGTAATGGAACGAACAATAAGTATTGTTACCATACCGACTACAAGAACAAGGAAGATGCCTTATGACATTTGTCATAGCTTGTATTTCCACCTCTACTGTGATAGAATCATAAAGGGACTTCATAGCTTACTTTTATTTAGTTGATACACGCACACACTTATTTTTATTTGGCTTTTACTCCCGTTGGCGGAAATGGGAGTGAAGATAAATGCTTTTTTTAATAGAATTTATAGCTAGGCTACACGTCTTTTGTGTAGTCAGGAGGTCCTTTTTACCTTGACAATAGAAAATATTCGACTTGTTCCACTAGGCGGACTAGGGGAAGTCGGAAAGAATATGATGGTCGTCGAGTACGGCGACGATATCATTGTTGTGGATGCCGGAGTCATGTTCCCCGACGACGAAATGCTTGGCGTCGATCTCGTTATTCCTGATACTAGTTACCTGAATGATAAGAAAAACCGTATACGTGGCATTGTCATTACTCATGGTCACGAAGACCATATTGGTGCGCTCCCTTACGTTTTACCAATGCTTGGTTTTCCTCCTCTCTTCGCCACAAAGCTTACACACGGCTTGATCTCAGTCAAACTCAAAGAGCACAAACTCCTTGAAAAAACTAATATCACGATTGTCGATGCTGGCGATTCTGTACAAGTTGGTCAGTCTCGTGTAGAGTTCTTCCGTGTCAACCACAGTATTCCTGATGCAACCGGAGTTGTTATTCATACGCCTGTCGGTGCTGTCGTACATACCGGGGACTACAAATTTGACTATACGCCCGTAGATGGCAAGCCCGCAGATATTGGTATGCTGGCGCGTATCGGCAATGAAGGTGTGCTGGTTATGATGGGCGACAGTACACGTGTTGAGTCCGCGGGCTATACACCTTCGGAACGCGTGCTGAACGATTCGTTCGACAAGCTTTTTGCGAATGCACCAGGACGCATTATGATCGCAACCTTTTCCTCGCTCATCTCACGGGTGCAGCAGGTTGTTGATGTCGCAACACGCTATGAGCGTTTTGTCGCGCTTGTGGGTCGCAGCATGGTCAACAACGTGCAGATGGCAATGGAATTAGGCTACTTGAATGTGCCGAAAGGTATGATTATTCGTGCCGAGGACATCAACAAGTACAGACCAGAACAGGTGGTTATCATTTGTACAGGCAGTCAGGGCGAACCGACTTCAGCCTTGACACGTATCGCTAATAACGATCATCGTCTTGTACATGTACAAGCGGGAGATACCATTATCCTTTCAGCAACACCCGTTCCTGGCAATGAAAAATCAGTGAGCCGCACAATCAACAGTCTCTTCCGTCAAGGGGCTGAGGTCTACTATCAGGCCATCTCGAATGTGCACGTTTCGGGTCATGGTGCGCAAGAAGAGCTAAAGTTAATGCTGAGCTTGCTGCGTCCGAAGTTTTTCATCCCTGTTCACGGCGAATACCGTCAACTGATTCTGCATGCGAAACTGGCTTATGCGATGGGTATTCCAGAAGACCATATCGTGGTAGCCGAAGACGGTGATATCATCGAGGTTTCGTCCGAGGCTATCAAGATGGTTGACCACGTTGCGAACGGGAATGTGTTTGTCGATGGTTCCAGTGTTGGCGATGTGGGACAGGTCGTGCTGCGTGACCGTAAGGTGTTGTCGCAGGATGGTATTCTGCTGGCAATTCTTACCGTTGACAGAGAGACAGGGCAACTCATCGGTTCACCTGATATCATCTCACGTGGATTTGTCTACATGCGTGACGCCGAGGAATTGCTGGAAAACGCAAAAGGGCGTGTCAGCGATTCGTTAATCGGGCTAAATGGTCATTCATCGGATTGGGCCTTTATCAAAGACAAGATCAAGCATACGCTGAGCGACTTCTTATACGAGAAGACGCGCCGCCGTCCAATGGTTTTGCCAATTGTGGTAGAGGTCTAAACCTCTGTAGAGGTGTAATGAATTAGACCCCTACAGGGAAGATATCGTCACATTATGCGATAGGTGGATAAACGAGATTTTAATGCGTTCGTCATTTCTGTAAGGTGGCCCACTGATTGGCGCACATCACGCATATGCGTATTGATCTCGTTGGTCATATGACGAATTTCACCGACGGCATGTACCACGAGGCGCGAACTTTGCGCTTGCGTCTCGGCTGTTGTGCAAATATTTTGTACAAGGCTTGCCATCCTTGTGGTAGCGTTGTCGATGGCGTCGAGTGTGAGTCCTGTCTGCGTCACAAGCTCGGTCTGATCTATCACCTGCTGCGTGTTTTGTCCTACGCTATGTGCGGTGGCTGCGGTCTCCTGCTGCATCGTACGAATGTAGCCACCGATTTTGCGCGATGCATCGGCACAGTTCATAGAGAGCGTACGTATCTCTTGTGCGACAACCACAAAGCCCTGTCCTTGTTCGCCAGCACGAGCCGCTTCTATTGCTGCGTTTAACGCCAGCAAATGCATCCGTGTGTTCAGGTCGGTAACAGCGTTCAACGTCTCATTGACTTCTTGTCCGCTCTCGCTCAAGTGCTTCATCGTCCGTTCCGATTGCAGTGTTGTCTCGCGTACTTGACCCATGCCATCTATTGCACGATCAACCACCTCTTGTCCAGTACGCGTAGCCTCAGTCGCCTCAGTTGCCATGTTTACCAGAACGGTAGCATTATCTGAAACTTGATAAATGACGGTTGCAAACGCATCAATGAGGTGTGCAATACGAGTGAGCTGCTGCTCTTGCTGTTCGGTATCGTGTGCGAGTTGCTTAGAAGTATGGTGCATAGTGCGTGTATGCTCGTCAACTGCTTGCATAACCTGTTGTGTACTTCCAAGAATGTTGCCCATGTCACGCATAACGCTGTTTATTGCCTCACCAATGGGTTGAAGTTTCTTATGTGAAGTACGTACCTGCACGTTTATGTCGCCATTACGTATGCGTTCCACATCCTCGCGTAATTCAGTGATGCCCTGCTCAAGCGCAATCCGCTCGCGCTCATGCTCCTGAAAGATACGTGCGTTGTCGATAGCGATGGCGGCTTGCTGCGCGAAAAGTTCGATCATCTCGATATCTTCGGCGGTAGGAATCTCTTCATCTTCGGGATTGTGTAGCGAGAGGAAGCCAAGTAGTTTCTGTGCTCGCGGACTGATTAACGGTGTTAGCAAGCTATCCTCTGTATGCCATGCATCCGTCGCATTTTCCACAGCCATTCCGTTGGTCGGGACATCTTTCTGTATATGAGAAATAAAATAGCTTTGACTGATGCGAAATTCTGGACGCATGAAAGCATGCATCTGCTCAAGAGTTATAGGATGTGTGCGAATACGTCTCTCATCCCCTTCAGACACACCAGCAAATGCTACGGAGTGTATATGCGCGTCACCCTCTTCAATAAGGTTCACAACAAGAGAACTAAAGCCTGTACATGAACTCGCCGAGGTTGTGATTTTATGAAGTACCTCGCTCAATCCATTATCGCCTCGCAAGAGGTTGCCTAAACGGAGTAACGCCTTCATCTGTTGCACTTGTTGTTGTGACGTGCATGACGATGGAGTGGCAGAGGATGTCGCCACTGGTTGCTGCCTATTCGACTGCGATGGACGCAGACGAACGTGTAAAGGAATTTGTTTGCTTTGCATGCGCTACTCCATTAGGCGTGATAATACTGTTCAATATACATTTTTCATAGCAGCATATTTAGATATACTCAATCAAAATAACACACAATGCCTCTTGTGTACAAAAGAGTAGTATTTTTGGGTATAGATAATCGGTAGGGGCAGCAATTCATTGCTGCCCCTACCGAGCAAACAATCGTATATATTATAGACGCATAGCGATAGCGTAGGGTGAGAAGTAACCACGTAGTGAACGCGAGATGC
>CAXUIS010000411.1:0-1284 GCA_964250915.1 uncultured Ktedonobacteraceae bacterium
CCGGAGCCAGCACCCGCGAGGATGCGCCCACCTGGGACAAACTGAAAGTTCGTGAGGACTTCGTAAAAACGCTTCTCCCAGTAGGCTCGCTTCTCTTCCGTCTTCTCGACTTCGGCAATTCCGCGTGCGACACGCGCCCATGTATGTTCGGGGTACAACTCTAATGGTTTCCCGCTCGCGTCTTTAAGCGAATATCTATCTATAAAAACCTTATTGCGTATTCCCTCTAGCTGTGTCATACTCTGTGCGTCACTTGACGAGTCGCTCATTGAATGCTCTTGCTGCTCCAGCATTGGTGATAGCTCCTTCTCTTCCTATGGACAAACTACAAGATTGAAATATGATGCGTGACACGAAAGCTTGTTCTTATTTCATGTCTACGCAACACAGTATACTCGTAACAAACGCGAATTACAACCCTTTTGGCACAACATGTTGATTTTTCCATAAAATTTAACACAATATGTTGATGTTCCATTTTTTGTGATACAATAGGAAATATCTCTTTGAGAAATATAGATCAACGGACGCCCACAAGGGGCTAGCCCTACTATATTCCTCTGAGTGCTCTACATCTCGTTGTATAGTAGGGCTAGCCCCTTGTGGGCGTCCGTCGTATGACTGCATTGGAGGCTTCATGCGTGCTGAAATACTTTCCTGTGGCACTGAACTGTTATTAGGCCACATCACCGATACAAACGCGACCTATCTCGCCCAAAGTTTACCCACATTAGGTATCGACCTCTATTTCGTCTCGCAGGTTGGCGACAATCAGGGGCGTATCGTCGAGACATTGCAAAAAGCATGGCAACGCTCTGACCTTATCATCATGACAGGTGGGCTTGGTCCAACAGAAGACGATCTGGCTCGTGAGTCGATTAGTGCGTTGCTTGGCGAAACGATGCAAGTTGATTCAGCGTTAGAAACTGAACTGCGGGCAAAGTTCGCGTCGATGCGAGCATCCATGCCAGAGCGCAATGTGAAGCAGGCAACGCTTATCCCATCGGCACAGGCGATTCCTAATCCAGTAGGTACCGCGCCAGGCTGGTGGGTCGAAAAAGACAATCACATTATCGTGGCGATGCCAGGAGTGCCGCGTGAGATGTACCGCATGTGGGAAAACGAGGTTGTTCCACGTCTCGGCTCGCAAACAGGTAGCGTGATTTTCACCCGTATCCTGCGTGTTGCTGGGCTTGGCGAGTCTACCGTAGAGGAAAAGCTAGACTCATTGATTCATAGTACAAACCCTACGCTCGCTACTTATGCCAAAAACGATGCCATTGA
>CAXUIS010000411.1:1384-3939 GCA_964250915.1 uncultured Ktedonobacteraceae bacterium
AAACATTTTATTGGTGGCGTTGTTTCCTATAGTACAGACCTTAAAGAACAGATGGGTGTGCCAAAAGAGACTATCGAACAGTATGGAGTCATAAGCGAGCAAACCGCGCGTGCAATGGCTCATGCGATACGTGTGCAACTTGGTACAGACTTTGGCATAGGAATCACAGGCGTGGCCGGTCCTGATATGCAAGAGGATAAACCTGTCGGCACCGTACACATAGCAGTTGAGGGACCGATAGGAGTGGTAACAGCACAAGGTTCAGGACGTAGTAGAAGCCGAGAGGACAATAAACGATTAGCGGTGCTGTCAGTGCTCAACTTACTACGACGTTTTCTCGATGGAACAGTCAAGCCTGAATAACGAGCACTTGTTCGCGGCTAGGGTGTGCTAAAGCAGACCCGTACAGGAGTTACTGACGGAGGGGAGAAGGACGACGAAAGTCTTGTACGGGTCTGCTTTAGCACACCCTCTTCGTGTTGAAATCTAATAGAAAGCGGAATACCTGAACCTCGTAGCATGTTTTAACGTATAGAATAATATATGCAAAGAAAACACGGAAACATAATGATCTTCCATTTTCTCAGAATTGAGGCGCACTGTGTATCGCAATCCTAACGACTTTTCGGAGTATGGCAATGTCCCGCAAGAGACACATTATGCCGACCCCACCTACTATCAACAGGAGTCTCGTTCTGCTCAACCTGTACAACCACTCGATCCTTATACAGGCTATGCCCCGTCTTCTGAGCAAGCAGGGTACTATGAATACGCTAACGTAGTTCCGACTGAACCCGAAACATCATCTACTCATGGTCCTCAAATGCAGGAGTATCAAGGACCGACTATGGTTGATGGTTATATATCCGATGCTGGTGCGGAACAGCGTGAAGCATCTGCTAATGGTAGTGCAGATGGTCCAAAGAAACGCCAAGGCTTAGCAGGTCTTGGCGGTCTAGCTGTAACCATTGGTGGGTTACTGCTCAAACTCAAGGGACTCATTTTCTTTATCAAATTTGCGCCAGCACTCATTTCAGCTGCTGTCTCGGTTGTGGTCTACTCGCTGTTCTTTGGCTGGACGTTCGCACTTGGCATTGTTGCGTCCCTTTTTATTCATGAGATGGGTCATGCATTTGTGATGAAGTTAAAGGGTATTCCCGTTGGTGGACTCATCTTTATTCCATTGCTGGGAGCCGCGGTTACGATGCGCCAGATGCCAGCGAACGCGAAGGATGAGGCGGAAGTTGGTATTGCGGGACCAATTGCAGGAGCTATTGCAGCTTCGGTATGTCTTGTACTTGCGAACCTTACACCGAATACACGTACAATCTGGGCACCACTTGCCTACTTTGGGTTCTTTATAAACCTGTTCAACCTTATACCGATTGTGCCCTTTGATGGTGGGCGTGTTCTGGCAGCAATTGATCGTCGCATCTGGATACTTGGCTTTGCTGGCTTATTGATCTACCAGATTTGGCTCTGGATGAATGGCAACTTCTCAATTTTCTTACTCTTTTTCATCTTCATCGCAGCTACCCAACTCTGGTCACGCAGTAACGTCAACACGCCGGAGTCTCAGGCATACTATGATGTACCAATGGGAACACGTATCACACTAGGACTTGTCTACTTCGGCCTTGCTGTGGTCCTTGTCTTAGGCATGACAATCTCGCACTCACTGATGCCGATTGTTTAACATAAAAAACAAGGTAGAAAGTCTTTGCTTTCTACCTTGTTTTTTATGTTAAAGCGTGGAAGCAGGGATAGGAATGTGTTCATTCAGCCAGTGAATAAAGTCTTGTACAGTAGCAAAGGAAGCAAAAGGTGCCATTGATTGAAGGCGATGAATTGTTGCAGTCTCCGACCAACATGCTGCAAGTGGTAGCACTCCTGCTGTCGTAGCTTCCAATATATCAGTGTCTGCATCCCCTATATAGGCTGCATTCTGTGAGTCCATTTGCCATACTGTTAATATCTTTCCTATAGCAGCAGCTTTGACTGGAACACGTGCATCTCCAGCTTCCACCTTATCGAAGTAAGAGTCTATACTAAGATATTTGAGAGTTAGATGTGCAGTATGGGCACCTTTTCCGGTAACAACTGCCATTTTGATTTCTCGTTGTTTGAGCAAGTCTAAAGCTGTCTTTATACCCGCAAAGGGTTCACTACATTCAGCATGAAGTTTTTCATAAATGTTGTGATATAGCCTTAAACCTTCCTCTGCATGACCAGGTATTACGCGCTGAATAATACCCTCTTCGCTGAGACCAAAGTGCTTTGTGACCTCCTCATCTTCAACCACACGACCAAGAAAAGGCTCAAACGTTTGCTTATAGGCAGCGATACACAGAGGAATGGTGTTTGCTAATGTGCCATCCAAATCAAAAAGTATGCCCTTAATGTTCATTGTTTACACTACTCTTGCTTTGTGCGTACTTCAACGCCTACGCTTTGCTCAAGAACTTTCAATAAAGCCGTATAATCTTCTTTACCATAGCCAGCTGCCCGTGTCATTTCAAACATCTGACGCGCGATTGCTGTCATGGCAAGTGGCG
>CAXUIS010000412.1:0-3926 GCA_964250915.1 uncultured Ktedonobacteraceae bacterium
TACGTTATTGCTTGGATTGTTGTACTTGCCGCACTCTTTTTTATCTGGCGTCGAGGGCGAGTGCTCGGTTTTGTACGTTGGACGACACAAGATATTCTGGTTGTTGCAATGCTCGGCGTGTTGCTTGAGGTCTATGATAATCTGATTGGGGATCAGTTTATCACACCGCTCATCAACCTTATTCCATTTGGACATGCCTTCGCGCTCAACGACCTGCCCTACATGTTCCTGCTTATGGTTGGTATCGCAATGGTACGCAAACCTGGCGTGGCAACGGCGATGGTGTTTCTCAACTTCTTGTTGATGCAACTCTTTTACAGTGGACAAGGCATCAATATCCTTGCATGGCCTTATGGTATTATGCAGGGTGTTTTTGTTGACCTTTACTTCGTCTTGCGTGGCAATCGTGTTTTTGCACATGGCGGCCCACAAGTCATTATCGACGGCTTCTTCATGGGCGCGTTACGTGCCATCCCTGCGGATACGTTTCAGTCTGCTATTATGAGTCCTTTGTTGTTCGGTGAAACGAAGACACTTGGTTACATCTTCTTTTACTCTCTGTTCAATCTCATCGGCAACGGTGTAGAGGCCGCGATTTCGGCACCGCTTGCTATTCGTATCGCGCAGTCGGTTAATCCTTCAGCACGGCGTACCGCTCCTGTTGCACGCCAAGAAGTGACTGCTACAGGATTACCAGTCGTGCCCCAGTCTGCAAACGAAGGGAGGGCATCATGAACTTGAGACTTCTTGGAATTATTGGAGCAGTATTGACTGTTCTATTAACGGCTGATGGTATCTACATGCTTGTGAGCAGCTACAACAAAGGCGAGACACAGGGTACCTTGAACTTGCCCGATGGCACGACGATACTTATTGCCGCAGCAATTCTGCTTGTTGTCACAATTATCGCGTTTGTCATGTCTGCTCGTGCCAATGCAACAGGGATTGTACCAACGCCCGTTGTGCCAGAGGTAGACACGGTGTCCGATGTACAACATACAGAGACCAGAGGATAAAGGGTAGCATGCCAGACCTACGCATAGATTCCTTGTCCTTTGCCTATCAGGATACCTCTGGCTCCGTGCTGAGGAATATCGACCTGACAATTCCGAGCGGGCAATTTGTGCTACTGGCGGGACCATCCGGGTGCGGGAAATCCACTCTCGCACTCGCCCTCGCCGGACTCATCCCGACACGTATTGCAGGCGATATGGAAGGCGATATCTATCTGGATCAGAAACGTATAGGCGGCATGGAGATCAACGAGGTCTCACAATATGTTGGTATGGTTTTTCAGAATCCAGATAACCAGTTAATTCAAATAGACGTTGAATCTGAGGTTGCATTCGGCCCTGAAAACCTCGCGCTTCCTCGTGCAGAGATCGAACATCGTGTGCAGCAAGCACTTGAATACACACGCATGGAACACCTGGCGCAGCAAGAAATCTTCGCGCTTTCAGGCGGTCAGAAGCAACGTGTAGCCATTTCTGCCACGCTCGCTATGCGTCCTTCTGTTCTGGTGCTTGACGAACCTACGTCGGACCTTGACCCTGTGGGAACGCAGGAAGTATTAAGCGTTTTGCGTACTCTGAACAAGCAGTACGGCATGACGATTATACTGATCGAGCATAAGATTGACGAGGTAATTTCATGGGTTGATCGTGTGCTACTCATGGATGCAGGACGTGTAGTGGTGGATGCCCCGCCACGTAACGCCTTTACTGACATTCCGTTGTGGGACAATCTGGGCGTTTCAGTACCACAAATAGTACGGCTTGCCAGAGCTATTCCAGATGTGTTTCAAAGTGAGACGCCGCTTTCCGTTGATGAAGCTTACAATGCACTCGTCGAGACGCCTCTAGCACAGTATCTACGCCAACGTAATAGTGCTCTACAACATATGGACGCGCTTACACTTAGCTTTCCTGCTCGTGAACCAGTGCAATACGCCATCTCGTGGGAACATGTTGGGCTGTCATTTGGCACAAAACATGTCCTCAACGATATCAATGTGAATGTGTCACCGGAAGAGTGGGTTGCTATCATTGGCCCTAATGGATCTGGCAAAACGTCGATGGCCTCGCTTGCGATGGGCTTTCAAGCGTCAACAAGTGGAGTGGTGCGTCACAGAGGAAAACCTGTTAAGGCGGGTAGCATTTCGCGTCAGGCCGAGAAGATGGCATATCTGTTTCAGGCGGCAGACACTATGCTGTTTAGCTCGACAGTTGAGCGCGAGTTTTTGTTTGGTGCCAATAACAGACGTAAGCGCAAGGATGCTCAACTATACACAGTTGATGAACTGCTCAAGATGGTGGACTTAGAGGCGCATCGCCAGGATAATCCGTTTCAGCTAAGTCATGGACAGCGCAAACGTTTAGCGATTGGCGTGCTGTTAGCTCGTTATCCAGAGGTGCTTATTCTCGATGAGCCGACGACGGGTCAGGACGAGGGACACGCCCGTGCCTTTCTACAATTTCTTGAGCAACTGCGTCAACATCAGAAGTTCACCTATGTGATGATTTCACATGATATGCAAGCTGTGGCGCAGTATGCAAGTCGTGTTGTCGTATTGCACGAGGGACGTGTTGCTCTCGATGGACCCCCTGAAGAGGTCTTCGCACACGTTGACCAATTAGCGGCTAGCAATATTCTGCCACCGCCAATCGCGTTGCTCCATGCCCGCCTATGTAACGGAGAAGCAACGCGCGTTGCATTAGATATTCCTACATTCCTTCGTGCGTTAGAGCCAGTTGTGGAGGTGTCGCGGTGATGAGCATACAGCAGTTCTTTCTACAAAATCTTGTGGGGCGTACCATCATCGGCTATTTGCTGATGTTTGTTGTGCCACTCAGTTTACCCGTGGTGTTTATTCGGCTTGTCGGCATTCGAGGCTTGCGTCACCTGTTCTCCTATGAGCCAAGGGTATCGGTTATTCATCGTCTGGACCCACGCTTGAAAATACTTTATCCATTCGTCGTCAGTACGTTGAGCGTGTTTCTAAACTGGAATTATGTGTTCCTCTTGCTGATTTTCACCATCATTCCCTGGATATTGTTGCGGACTTCAGCACTGCGCCTACGTGTAGTGCTAACAATGATATTGACGCCTGTGCTGACCCTTATCTGGTCACAAGGACTTTTTTATACACAAGGAGATGTACTCCATCATTTGCTCTTTCCCTTTCCTGGAACGATCAGTTGGTTTGGCTCTCCTGGTCTCTCGTCAACAGGTTTGCTTTACGGTGTAGAGCAGGCGGGACGTATCATTGTGGCGGCTTCAACTACCTTCTTGTTGTTGTTTACGACGAAGACATCTGAGATCATCTGGGCCTTCTACAAATTTCGTATGCCAGCAACTGTTGGACTTGCGTTTACCGCAGCTTTGCGCTTCGTGCCGCAATTAGCGGAACGCATGACTGTGCTGTTGCAAGCGATGCAGGTACGCGGTTATGATTTGACGGTGCCGCGCTGGTGGCAACTACGCGACTGGCCCGGTTATATCTGGCGTGTGTTTGCATGTGTTCCAATAGTCACGGTGCCACTGCTGATCGACTCATTGCGCTCAACCTCGGTGATGGCGATGGTAGCTGATGCGCGTGCCTTTGACTCACGACCAGAAAGAACGGTGTTGCGCGAACATACCGTGACAACAGCCGATATGATAGCGTTTAGTGCGTTAGTTGGACTGACTATTATTGTGGTGCTGTTAGTGGTGCTACATATTGGAAACCGTCAGGCATAGCGTTGTATGCTGCAAGTAGTCTCTATGGAATACAGGTGCGAAGTGGTTTGAAAGATGCATCTGGTAATGTAACGGATGCCTACAAGGAGCAAGACTGTTTAAATAACAAGAGTTGTATAGAAATACGAGCACGGACGCCCACAAGGGGCAATACTGTTTAAATACACGCAATTGAGTTGGATTCT
>CAXUIS010000413.1:0-3924 GCA_964250915.1 uncultured Ktedonobacteraceae bacterium
CAAATTGTCGTCACAAGTGATCGCCCTCCAAAGGCGATTCGTAGCCTACAGGATCGTCTGCGTTCACGCTTCGAGTGGGGATTGCTCGTAGACGTGCAACCACCCGAATATGAGCATCGTATGGCAATTCTACGCTCAAAGTGCGACTCACTACACTTCGCTGTGCCCCCTGCGGTCACTGAATATATCGCACGACCAGAGTGCAATAGTGTACGCGAGCTTGAGGGTGCGCTCAACCGAGTCATTGCCTACGCGACGATGCAAAGCGTACCGCTCTCCGTCGCAGTCGCGGCAAAAGCCCTTGAACGTCTCTATCACGAACCAAAATCTTCTTCTCGCACCTCTAGCCTCTCGGCAGCAGAGGTGCTGGACGGCGTATGCAGCTACTACAATGTTGAGCGCGAACGCATTGTAGGCAATTCTCGTGACCGCAAGATCGCATGGCCCCGGCAGGTCGCTATGTACCTGATGCGCGAAGAGACAAGTGCGACTTTTCTACAAATCGGGACAGAACTTGGTGGACGCGATCATTCTACAATCAAACATGGCTGGGAGAAAGTTCAGGCCGAAGTCGCCAAAAACGAGCGTATCCGCCATGAAATATCGGCGGTGTTAGAGGCTATACAAAAACCGTAACAACTAGTAGGCATGAATCGTTGTAGTATAATAACCATAAAAAGTATATTACACATACCTATTGAGGAGCTTTCTTTTTATGTCCATGCAACAACAACAAGACGCCGACTACGATTTGTTGGCGGTCTTTAACGATGAAACAACAGCAGAAGCCGCAAGTACAAAGCTACATAGTGCTGGCTTTACTGATGAAGAGATATTCCGTGTTACACCAGGAAGCGGAGGGCAGTTCCGCGAACACGGTCCCAACACCAATCGCCGTGATGTGTTTCTACAGACGCAACGTACAAAACCAAGCCTGACATTGATTCTGTTTTTAGCTATCGCGCTTGGTATCGTGTTTGGCGGTGGTCTCTTTGTCATTGCCTTACTGCTCTTTTTCGTCATTCACATAGTGTTTTTTGTACTGCCAACAGATTTGCTTATTGCTGGTATAGGCAGTGTTATTGGTATTATCGTAGGAGCCGTAACTGGTGCTCGACGGAGTACGCGTGTACGTGGCAATATCGGGCAAGATATGTCCAAGGTAAATGTACCCGCCCGCGTTGTACCTGCCCCTGCTAGTGCACGTAACGCTGTTGCTGTACGCCTTCCCGACTCCGAAAACATCAGTCGCAAGTCACGCGCACGTGCCATCCTCATTCAAAACGGTGGCAAGATAGACAGGAGTGTAGGGCGAACCGAGTAAACTGTAGGGGTCTAATTCATTACACCCTGCGAGCGACGTACCTTGTGAGCAAGCGTGGATCAGCATTTCAACCCTCGCTAGCATTGGGCGTCGCTCGCAGGGTGTAATGAATTAGACCCCTACAGATTGTTGTATGAGAAAAAATGTTAAAACACTAGAAAAATAGGAAACATTTCAGTACAATAGACTTGGTATCACATTAATAGAATTTGTCACAATTCACATTCCTTCGGAAGTGGGAGAAATCGTTCATTATGTCTACTACTAATTCTATGTCGCCGCGCTTCCAGGTCAAGCCAGAAGAGATCACAAAAAATCTCACGCGGCTTCTTCCGCCATATAAGGTTGTGCTCTTCGACGATGATTTCAATGAAATGAATTATGTTGTATTTGCCCTAACTCACTCCGTCAGCAACCTCACACCACAAGAGGCCGAGGAAATCATGCTAACAGCCCATTTGAAAGGCAATGCCATTGTTGTGGTATGTCCCAAAGAAGCGGCAGAATATTACCAGGAACGTTTGCTCAGCTATGGCCTAACCGCGACGATTGAACCGGAGTAGAACCTGTCGTTATGCTACGTATGTAACTAAAGATAGATACAAACGTATAATATATATGCGCCTCCTACAATAGAAGGGGGCGTTTCTGTATGATATAGTAATAACTATGTAAAATTTGTGTGTATTGACAGATACTTCTACCATTGACGTTTGTATTGTAACAGGTTACACTTGCATGAAGTGTAACGCTTACACTATGGTGCCAGAGACACAAGTACAAGTGATATGCTGACAACTGAAGGTGTTTGTTGATGCTGTTTATCACACTCCCATCAGGAGGGAAAGAAAATCATGGTTCACTTATGGGGTTCCAAAACTAAGGAAGATGTAGATTTAAGTAAATCGGCTCTAGGGGATACAACCACTGGAGATATCGTCGTCGTCGTGGGCGGTGAAAAGGTTGACATGAATCTGATCCACCTTGGTTGTCAATTGGCAAAAGGAGCCAGACGTAAGGTCCACCTCGTTTACATTATCGAAGTTCCACGCGCACAACCGCTTAACGCGGTGCTTTCAAAAGAGTCTGAGCGAGCCGACGAGCTGCTCAACAGTGCAATGGTGATTGCTTCTAAAGTAGGGTGCGAGGCGGTAGCGGAGGTTGTGCAGGCACGCGATGCGGGTCCCGCCATCGTCGAGGAAGCAAGGGATCACAATTGTTCGGCCATTTTTATAGGTATTGTGCGTGGGAAGAGCGCACAAAATGACCTGGGAAAAACAATTCCTTATGTGCTGACACACGCCTGTTGTCGCGTCTTGTTGGTACAGGACCCATGCCCACAGAACGTTATGTAGACGCATCACAGCGTCTGTAGGGACCGATTTATCACGTCCTTGTTACTAAACCGCCAATAGGCGAAGAGGGTGTGCTAAAGCAGACCCGTACAGGACTTCCACGAGCTTCCCACAAACAAGCGTTAGTGGCTCCTGTACGGGTCTGCTTTAGCACACCCTCTTCGCCTATAATCATCAGCCCTACAATAAGTCTTTAATTACCGTATTCGTTAAATACGGTGAAGTAAATGTTGTTCTTTCACCAGCATGCGCGTTGGGTACGGGAAAAAGTCGGGCTGAGAGTGGCTTGCGCAAACGTAGTGCGAGGGTTGCAACATCCACTAAAAGATGCGCAATTGCCTCTATTGGCGTATCCCCTGCTAATGGAATTGTATCTAAACCAGTCCCACAAATGGCGGAGTATAATAACAATTGATGTATATGCAACAACCCTTCTTCCCAACGTTGTCCCAGCACAGTATCCTCTAATACAGGCAACATCACGCCGTTATAACCACACGTTGGAAGTCCTGTACTCTTCAACGCCGTCGTAAGTGCTGCTACTGTTGCTAGTGTTCCTACTGAACTCAGCGAACTACCAGTATAGCGTTCTATAGCAGTAGTGATGCTATCATCGGCAAGCGGTGCAGGTGAAAGATCAATGCCACCAAAAGCTATATTCTGCTCTGCCGCGAATGCTTGTGCTAGTGCCACGATTGGTGTTGCCTGCTCAATGAAGGCATTCCTCACACATTCGGTTATCGAGCGAAACGTTCCAGTCTGTTCCTTCAAAGCATGTGTCACAATACTTGCACCCTGTAGACCAAGCGAGAGGCTTGTGATTCCCGTGTGATAGGCGGTGGGAAAGAATGGACAACCAGCTTCTACACAGGCAAGCATGGCGAAACGGAAGTTTCCAAACCCCTCGTCTGTCTCCTGTGACAGCCGTTGCATGACCGTTGCTATAGGAAGAGCCGCTTCTTCACGCAGACCTTGCTCTACACTCGCAAGATGTACTGTCATATTAAGTGCAGTTGTTGTTGCAAGGATGTCAACGACCTGCTCAATATGCTCCAGAGGTAACGTAGGACGCACCGCATGAATTGTTCCTAGCGAACAAAAACTCAAACCGACATCATCGAGCACACGTTGTAGAGATTGTGCGTAGGCAAGCCGACGAGTAGCAGGCTCATTGCGCAGATCATCAAACAACGGGCGTGTTGAGAGACGAAGCGTTTGTACTTCATAGCCAGCATCAGTAAAGCG
>CAXUIS010000414.1:0-3917 GCA_964250915.1 uncultured Ktedonobacteraceae bacterium
AGGCACCATCAAGACAATTACCATCAAGAAGGAAGTCGATCAATGGTACGTCTGTTTTTCGTGTGAAGTCGCGGAGAGCGAAACGCTTCCCGTGTCGTATGAGGATGTTGGTATAGATTTGGGTGTGTCGCATCTTGCAACTTTGTCCAACGGGATCATGATAGAGCATCCTAGATATCACAGACGCGCCAAGAAGAAGCTAGAGGTTGCTCACCAGGTGATGTCGAGGGGCAAAAAGGGGTCACATCGTAGAAGCAAAGCCAAGAAACAGTTAGGAAGGACATATCGTAAGGTACGCAACCAACGCCGTGACTTTCTCCATAAAGAGAGTCGGAACCTTGTCAATCAGTATCAGGTCATTGTCTTTGAGGATATCAAGATTGGCAATCTCACCAAGAAACCCAAGCCCAAGAAGAATGAGCAAGGAAAGTTTGTATCTAACGGTGCAGCGTCTAAAGGTGGTCTCAACACATCAATGCTAGATGCAAGTTGGGGCATGTTTACTTCGATGTGTAAAGTCAAGGCAGAATGCGCCGGACGCACATTCATCAAGGTGAGCGCCAAATATACATCGCAAATCTGTTCAGTATGTGGTATAGTACGCAAGAAAGACTTGTCAGAACGTTGGCACTCTTGCAATTGTGGAGCAGAGTTGGATAGAGACGTAAACGCTGCAATCAATATCCTTTTAAGAGGACAACATACACTGGCTGGGACGCAGCCAACAGCCTCACGACTGTAGGAGCCTCCCCATTCAATGGGGAGGTACGTCACTGATGTACAATAGGCGCAACGTAGAGGTTCGCCAAATACAAGAGAGCCGCCACTGAAATACCGTCGCGTTAGAAGGAGTAAATTGGGCGTGAGCATGTCTATCGACACAGCGCGGAAAATATTAGAGGCCAGCAAGCAACGCGCTAGAGAACTACGTAGTCCCGTCAGCATTGCGATTGTTGATGCCGGAGGCCACCTGGTCCTCTTTGAGCGTATGATGTCTCCCTATGGGTGGGCGACTGGAAATATCAGTATAGCTAAGGCCAGTACCGCCGTTATGTTTAATCAGTCCACCGATGCGGTTGCACAATGGGGGGCTGGCATCCCAGGTTTTGCCTCAAGTATGGCAACGATGACCGAGGGAAAGTTTATCATGGCAGCTGGCGGTTGGCCCATTCGTGCGGCTGGCGCAACTATTGGAGGCATTGGCGTGAGTGGAGGCAACGCGCCTGGGCGCGATGATGAGATAGCGCGTGCAGGTATCGAGGCAGTGGATACGCCCGCAATGCAATCTGTACAACCGCAACCGATGCAATCGCCACCATCTATTGCATCACAGTCCTTACCACCCATTCCTTCTGTGCGACCGATGGCCCCATCTTCATCATCGTACTCGAATGTTTTGCCGCCGTATTATCAACCTGCGCCACAACAACTCCAGTCAGATAACGTAGTAGCACCACAAAGCGAGTTCCCACGTCAGCCAAATAGTACACAAAATATCGTACCCGATCAGGACGATTCCTATAACGATGGCACGTTCAATCAGTACAATCCAGACCGTTCGGGAGGTCATGCATGAGTCAAGAATATTCTAGTAGCAAACGTACGAGACGGACAGCACGCTCACAGCGCAATAAGCCAGTTCTCATTACATCTTCAAACACCGAAGTGGAAAATAGCGAAGTTGAGCATACTGTAAGTACAGCAACTATCAACGAGCCAAAGCCTCTCATCGTTCCTACATCAGAGCCACTTGAGAAGCCATCACACAAACTACCAAGCTTCTTCTCTACAGTAAAAAAGAGCGAACCGGACACCACACCAAAAGAGACGAAAGAAGCCGAGGTTGTGCAGGCGCGTCTCGCCCGTGCCACACGCGGTAAAATACCAGTAGAAGCTATTGGAACGGTCCCTGCTAAAGCTAGCAAGAGTCCTGTGGTTGAAAGTAAAAGCACAGCGACAACTCCTGCTGCCAAGCCAGCCAAGCCACCAAGTTTGTTTAAGACGCGTTACATCATTGGTATGGGCGTCTACCTCATTGCGGCAGATTTTCTCGGCCTGTATGAGCAAAAACTTCTACAATATCTTGGGCTGGAAAAACAACTGACACAGTTCAACCTCTTTGGGGGCACCCTGCATGTGAACACATCTACGATTGTGTTTTTGGCGTCCCTCGTCATTATCCTTGTTCTTCTTGCACGCTTCGATCTCATTCCTCGCAGTCTTGGTGGTGCCACGAGTGCCCAAAGGCGCGCAGGTCAAGCACAAACAAAAAATAATGGTACAACGTCATCGGGGGAGCGGATCATACCACCAACGGTTCGTCAAGGTGTCAAAGGCTCCGACGATACGCTCTACCAGCAGTATCGCACCAGTCAACGCCGTCAAAAGAAGAGGTAAATCAAGAGTTAAGAAAAGAGGCTATGGGTGTGGCATTGCCACGCCCATAGCCTCTTTTCTTAACTTTTGATGAATTAGCTTGACTTATTTGGTGAGAGTCTCTATAATCAAAAGAGAGACCCAAAAAGATACGGTCGAGAAAGTATACGGACTTATAGAGATGTTCAGCTACAAACAACCAGTACAACAGAATAGCTTTTATTATTGGTTTAGCCCCCCAGCATGATGGTGGGCCTTTTTAGGCTGAACGACAAACACCGCCAGCGTGCTGGGAAAGCAGAGGAAAACAACCTCTGCTTTTTTGTTTCTCAAAATTTGTACGGGTTCCAACGCCCACAACATGAAAAGAGGATTTGTTCCATGATTATCACCATTCGTAGCCAGGCCACAAGTGAAGAACGTACACAACTCATGACACAGGTATGCCGCGTCACAGGAAGTCTGCATCCCATCACTGCTACCATAGTGGATGGACACGAGCTTATAGTCCTTGATGGTACATCCATTGACAGCGAAGCACATACTCTACTGAACGAGCAAGCAGCAGTCGAGCGCATCACACGTGTCAAAACAGCGTACAAACTGGTAAGTCGTGCGTTTAAGGCTGAAGACACCAGCGTACTTGTTGGTACGGGCCATGACTGTGAGCAGGTGATAATTGGAGGCACAACACCCACCATTATTGCTGGTCCATGTGCCGTTGAGAACCGAGAGCAACTTCTGCATACTGCCCACGCGGTTAAACAAGCGGGTGCGCATATCCTGCGCGGAGGAGCCTTCAAGCCACGTACCTCACCATACCAGTTCCAGGGTCTTGGCGTCGAAGGGCTACACCTCTTAGCGGAGGCACGCGAAGCAACTGGCTTGCCGATTATCACAGAGGTCATGGAGCCTGATTTGGTTGAGACAGTTGCACAGCATGCAGACATTTTGCAAATCGGCAGTCGTAACATGCAAAACTTCCCATTGCTACTGGCTGCCGGGCGCCATACCGAGAAGCGTCCCATCCTGCTCAAACGTGGTCTCTCCTCAACGATTGACGAATGGTTATTGGCGGCTGAGTACATCATGGCGGCAGGCAATCCGAACGTTATTCTTTGTGAACGTGGTATCCGCAGCTACGACCAACAAACACGCAACGTCCTCGACCTTTCCTGTGTTCCCCTGCTCCACGAATTAACCCATCTCCCCATCATTGTTGATCCCAGTCATGCTACAGGAAAACGTGAACTTGTTCCTACGATGTCGCGAGCAAGCATCGCAGCCGGAGCCAATGGCCTCATCATTGAGGTGCATCAAGACCCCAACAGTGCCCTCTGTGATGGTCGTCAATCTATCACTCCCGAACAACTCTCAAAAATTGTGCGCGAAGCACACATATTGACGGATATGATGAGCGAAGAGGTATTGGTAAAAGTGGCATAAACGAGTCTGTAAAGCGGACTTTTGGCATGACAGGGGCAAGCCCTGTCATGCTAGCAGCATCGGCTTCAACAGCATTTAAATCGTCTGTTGCATAT
>CAXUIS010000415.1:0-3897 GCA_964250915.1 uncultured Ktedonobacteraceae bacterium
CCCCTTGCGGGTGCCCTGGTCCCCTCTTATATCCTTACGTTAACGCTTATGGGGGCATGTCCCCCTTCATCACTCTAATAGTTAAGACTGTTCCTCCTCTATCGTCCCATTGTCCACGCGATAAATGTGTGCTTGTGTCACAATCTCAGAGGGGAATCCTGTCAGGTCAGTTGCGGTCAAAAAGACCTGCTGGTGTCGGCGTACCTGCTCAAGCAGATATTCGCGTCTCAGGGAGTCAAGTTCGCTGAACACATCGTCGAGGAGTAGAATAGGCTCGTCGCCCGTGCTGTCACGCATGTAGGTAAGTTCAGCAAGCTTTGTGGAAAGTGCGGCTGTACGCTGTTGTCCACGTGAGCCATAGGTCAACATATTGACGCCATTCACCACAAATTCCAGGTCATCACGATGTGGTCCCAACAGGCACACTCCCTGTACTATCTCTTTCTTACGTACTTCACGCAATTGTTCGAGATAGTGCTTTTTTGCCTCTTGACTATTCCATGCTGCATCAATCTTGAGCGAGGGACGATACACAATCTGTAATGCTTCGCGTTTACCACTGATTGACGCTTGAAATTCGCTGGCAATCGGCGTAATGCTGGAAATCATCTTATAACGTTCTCCAACGATATGTGCTGCCAACGTGATCAATTGATCGTCAAGAAAATCCAGTAGGCGTGGGTCTTCTTGCACATCACGAATGCGCTTGAGCAAGGCGGACCTCTGCATCACAATCTTGCGATACTTCACAATATCCTGACAGTAGTGCGGAGAGACCTGACATAAGGCTCGATCAAGAAAACGTCTGCGTTCATCAGGTGGACCATCGACGAGGTGCAAATCGGTTGGTGCAAATAAAACAACTTTCATTTGCCCAATCAGGTCTATTGCTCGGCGTGGCAGATCGTTGACCTTTATGCGTTTACGAGGTGTGTTCGCGGGTAGTTCAATACCACGTCGGGGCGTTTGCACCGCGTCCGGTGTTGGGTCAAAAATCACCAGTTCGATGTGGGCATCACCTTCTTGACGTATCACTGTCGCCTCAAGGCGTGCGATATGGTCGGGTGCCTGCCAGTTGACTACTTCACGGTCACTACTTGCGTGAAATGAGGTTGCGGTAGAAAGCATACTCACAGCTTCGAGCAAGTTCGTCTTGCCCTGTGCATTCTCACCATAGAAGAGAAAGAGGCCAGGACCAAGCGGGAAGTTCAATTGTCGATAGTTACGGAACTCGCTCAGGGTAAGATGCGAAAGGTACATAATAGCTCTTAATTATCCGCATGATGAAATACTGTAGGGTCTAATTCATTACACTCTCTTCGCGCATCACAAGCCGAAAAGGGCGTAATGAATTAGACCCTACAGGCGGTTCTATTTAACGGTTGGTACTCATCGGCATGATGACATAGGTGTAGTCCGCAGAACTGACAGGTTTCACCACGCCAGGGCGTGAAGCTGATGTGACTTCAATCGCCACCTCAGGCGTATCCAGAACTGAGAGCACTTCGGCAAGATACTTGACGTTGAAGATGATTTGTTGCTCAGGTCCATCGACGGCAGCATTGATGGTGCTCACGTTGTCTCCGACATCCTCGGCAGTTGCTTCAATCGTCAACGCCCCCGGCTCTATACCATTGCCTCCACCACCATTGATTTTGATACGTGCAATATTCGAGCTATCACGTGCGAATGGAGCAACGGACTTAACAGCTGCAGCAAACTCTTTTGTCTCAACAACCGCGCGTGTTGTGTGCTCTTTAGGAATGATCTGACGGAAATTCGGGAAGGTGCCTTCAATCAAGCGTGACAGCAGGTCGATGTTTTCAGTGTGGAAGAGGACTTGGCTGCGATTGGGAGTTACAATCATTTGTACAGAACCTTCAGATGGCAGAATGCGCGAAAGCTCGGTCAGCGTACGTGCAGGAATAAGAATATCGTTGCGAAGCACGCTATCATCAGGCAATGCTGAGACACGAACCGCGAGGCGGAAGGCATCGGCGGCGGCAAAGGTCATCTTGCCTGTACTCACCTGTACAAGAACACCTGTCAAAACTGGACGCGAGTCATCATCGGCGGCCGCAAACGCAACCTCGGCAATCATTTCTTTCAACTGAGTTGCGTCTACGACAACCGCTGGATCGCTGCCCTCCGTGTTCGGGCTAAGCGGGAACTCCGATGGATCCATGCCTTTGATATTTGCGCTACTACGCATACTCTTGATACTCATCGTATGCGAGTCTTCCGGTACGACGATATCAACCGATGCCAGTGGTAAGCTATTCACAAGGTCGGTAATCAGTTTGGCGGGAACGGTGGTCGTTCCTTCTTCCTGCACCTCGGCGTCAATCCAACAATTAATGCCGATTTCCAGGTTTGTCGCATACAGGCGTAGCCGTCCATTGTCTGTTGAAAGCAAAATATTGGCAAGAATGGGCAATGTACTACGACTCGAAACGGCATGGCTCACTACAGAAAGCCCCCGGCTCAAATCCTGCTGTTTACATGTGATTTTCACGAACTGATTCCTCCAAACACATCTATAAGGAACAGAAAATATGTATTTCTTTCCGGCTAGTATAACGTAGTCTGTCGTATATGTAAACGGACTATGTTGTTATATTCTGCTTGCCTGAGAAAAGAAGGTAATGTTTCAAGACGCGTTCATACTCTACAAAATTAGAAATTCTTCCCATTGTCCTCGCCTAGCAATGGTGGAGCCTTATACAATCTCGTAGGCGTTTCAGAAAGACGAAGTGGCGAGCCTGCGAGTTTGATCGTGCCAGCCGTAGGATGTTCGCATTCCCAGACGAGTCCTCTTGCCTGAATTTGCGGGTCTTGAAATATCCGACTTACCCTGTTAATTGCTCCACATGGCAAACCAACAGTGCGCAATGCCGTCAGCCACTCTTCGCTTTTCCGTTGTAAGAAGCGTTCTTGCAGTTGAGGAATCAACTCGTGACGGTTACGTATACGCTGCGGATTAGTCGTAAAGCGGGGGTCGTGTGTAAGGTCCTCGCGCTCCAGGAAGGTACAGAGTGCTTGAAAGAGGCGATCATTGCCAGCGGCGACGACAATATAGCCATCACTGGTTTGAAATGCTTGATACGGCACGATGTTGGGATGTCCGTTGCCATAACGTTTCGCCTCTTCTCCTGAAATAAGATGGTTGGAGGAGACATTGCCAAGTAGCGAGACAGCCGACTCAAGTAAAGAAATATCTATACGCTGCCCCTTACCTGTACGGTCCCGCACCCGCAAAGCCGCGAGAACCGACATACAGGCATACATTCCTGCCGCTTGATCAGCAATGGGAGAGCCACAACGTTGCGGTTCGCCATCTACCTCGCCTGTTACCGCCATCAGGCCCGACTCCGCCTGCGCAACGAAATCGTAGCCAGCACGCATACGATAGGGACCCTCTTGCCCATAGCCACTAATTGAGCAGTAGATCAGGCCAGGATTGATTTCATGCAACGTCTCATAGTCAAGTCCCAATTTCTCCATTGTACCAGGGCGAAAGTTTTCCACTAGAACTGTCGCATCCTGAAGCAAATGCACAAGACGTTCTTTCTCATCGGGCTTGTTGAAGTCAAGCGTGATGCTATGCTTGTTGCGGTTTAGTCCCAGGTAGTATGCGCTCTCTCCCTCGATATATGGCGGTCCAAATTGGCGCGTATCATCACCCTTCCCCGGTTGCTCTACTTTAATAACCGTCGCCCCCAAGTCGCCCAACATCATTGTGCAATAGGGACCGGCATACACACGTGATAGATCAATTATAATAACGTCCATGAGGGCTGCATCCATAGAAACCTCCGCTATTCTTTGATGTACAAGCAAGTGTTCCTATTTTATCATAGTTTAAGAGAGTGATACACGCAATGGCCTATTTCCGCA
>CAXUIS010000416.1:0-3884 GCA_964250915.1 uncultured Ktedonobacteraceae bacterium
TTCCTAAAAACCTCTTCTATGTTCAGTATAGGAAGCGTGTCAATCAAAAGAAGCATATACATCAATAAACCGAATAGGACTTCTAAGATGTATAGGACTATAATGAAACTTTTCTCTATAAGACGACGTGAAAGCATGTAGACATTTATGCGCTACAGGTAATTGAGAAAAAGCGAGGAAAAGTTATGCCAACCTGGAACCAGCATACTATTGAGAAGCATATGCAGGTATATTCATCCGATGGAAAAGAGATTGGACGTGTTGAGGAGGCATACGAGGACTCATTCAAAGTTCACAAAGGTCTACTTCCCATCGATGCTCGTTATTATTCATATGATACTATAGGCTCTGTTGAGAACTCACGCATTCAGTTACTTATGACAGAAGAGAAGGCAAAAGAGATCGAGTGGACGATACGACCCAACGCAAAAGCGCATGAAGCGGACCCGATACAACTCTTTTATGATCGTGGACATGGTGTTGAAGATCCATTTGATGAAACAAATCCGACCAAATAATATTACCTTATAAGTACCTTTTCGAGCATCTTACTATTGATATAGTAGTATTACCTGCAGTATCATTGTACTGTTTGTCTTTTTGCGCACATTCTTGTGTATACACAGTATATAGAGAGAAGCAAGAATGGTGAAATATCAGGTTAGAACCTGAGAAGATGTAAGGTAAACACCCGACGCTATAGACCGCTCTATATTTTAGAATATAGAGTAAACATAAAACAAAGGATAAGTACACATCGGCACTAAGTGCTATTCTGCCAGTGAGTGCTGAACCCGAAGCCATATGGAATCTGACAAGCTGATTTTGTCGGTAGGTTTCCTGAAGGGAGCATGGATTTATGGCTATTAATAATCCTGTCAGTGATACTCGTAGAGTTACAGTACATACAGATACAGATAATTTAGATGTTTTTTCTTCTGCCCTCTCATCTGCCTTTGCTATAGACTTGGACGCATCACTGGTCAAAGAGACATCAGAACGTCATACTGAGCCACTTATGAAAGACATCTCAGTAAAAGACGATGATATTCTCCTGGATGATAGCGAAGATGAATCAGATGAAACTGACATAGTAGAAAGTATTGTTCGTTCGCGCTCAGCACGAACTCCTGCAACGAAGCAAGCGACAGGGAACGAAGACGCATTTCAAAGCTATCTGCGCGATATCCGTGGGCTTGGCCTGCTCACTCATGCAGAAGAGATTGATCTTGCACAGCGAGCGGCTGCTGGAGACGAACTATCGAGGCGTAAACTCATAGAATCAAATTTACGTTTAGTTATCGCTATAGCGCGCCGTTATACAAGTACTGGCGTTCCCTTGACTGACCTCATTCAAGAGGGTAATTTGGGTCTGATGCGTGCCGCAGAGAAATTCGATTACCAACGTGGTTGCCACTTTGGAACCTATGCTACATGGTGGATACGCCAAGCAGTAAGTCGTGCGGCTGGTGAACAATCACGATTGATTCACTTGCCAGAGCATGTTGCAACGCGGCTACGTAAAGTACGTCGTATCGCTGCACAGCTTTCACAAGAAAATGGACTCGATCCTTTACCAGAGCAAATTGCAGAAGCGTGTAGTATCAGTATCGACGAAGTAGTAGATTTGCTTGGTGTCATCGAACAGCCAGTCTCACTGGACGCTCCTGTCGATGAGGAAGCGCGCTACTCACTCGCAGATACTCTTGAAGATAGTACAACGCCTGCGCCAGCCGAGACAGCCTCTCAGCATCTACTAGGCGAGGAACTGCACCGTGCATTAGCAATGCTCACACCTCGTGAACGCGCAGTGATTACCTTACGCTATGGTATTGGCGATGGGCGTAGTCGTACCCTCCTCGAAGTGGGTAAAGAACTAGGCATCTCCAGAGAACGTGTACGTCAACTAGAAGTTGTCGCGCTCATGAAACTACGTAGCGTCAATGGTAGCCTTTCCTTACGCGAATGTGTATAGAAATAGATATATTCATGGTGTAGAAAATAAAAAGTTTCATGTTCGCTAGCGAACATGAAACTTTTTATTTTCTACACCATGAATACTATTGACCTTGCCAGCGATAGAGGTCTTGCTGATGCATAATCTCGAACCCCATCTGCTGATATTGTATTAGCACGTGTGAGTCATCCCCCCATGACTCCATCTCAGTAACGACATTGTGTTCTTGCTTGCGAACCCAATTGGCAACATGGAGCAATTGTGGCAGGTAGAGGTTCTTCGACCGATATTCTGGTACAACTCCTGGCGCATCCAAATAGCCTGTACGCACACCTCTTTGCTTGCTCAATAGTTCACTTATCTCACCTCGGCACGTTCCCACTATTTCTCCGTTTTGTGTGAAGAGTAGAAAAATGCCTTCTGGGTTCATTTCCTCAAGAATGCCCTTGAGATCGTTCACTGACACATGTTCCCAATGCCCCCATAAGCCTTGAAACGCTCGGTTGTACATGTCTAACAAAAGAGAAAAATCGTTGTTAGGGTTGTAGGCGCGAAGAGTATATCCTGTAGGAAAAACAGGTTGAGGCAAATCTACAGTGCTGGCAAGCCGCATAACTGTATAAACAGCAACAAGAGAAAAACTACGCCTTTGTAAAAACTCTTTTGCCCGCCGATGTTGAGCATCTGTGTAAATAAGGATATTCTGAGGCTGATGTGTCTGTGCCTGTATTAGTGTTCTTTGTAGTAACTCACTTCCAATACCTTGCCTACGCCAAGTTGGATGGACGCCTACGTAGACATCAGCATAACTATTTTGTGGGATTTTCCATACAGAACTAAAACCGACCATTTGCCCACCAGCGTCCGATGTCACCACCCAACGATCTTGTAATGGATCGTGTCCTGGTAGCGTTAGTTGTGCTTCAAGTGTCTCTTCGAGAATACATTCCCCTGTATGATCAACTTGCTCTATCTCAGTTAGCAATTGAAAGAGAGGTGGAAGGTCCTTATTGACATCAAAGCGACGAAAATAAATATGGTTTTTTGTAGCGTCGGCAAACAAGTTTTTCTCCTCATAAGTAGAAAGAGACGCATTCAAGTACAAGTACTACATACATCGACGTGTTAGCAAACTCATGTTATACTACGTCAAGATTGAGCCACATTTTGTAAGGACCAATTTATCGCGTTCTCGTGAGTATTCGATTATGTATAAGGACATGATACAGCCGAAGTATGGATATTAAGATCAGCGATATATCGCAAGAAGCGACACAGCAAGCGCAGCAACAAACACAAGATCAACGTTCACATCACTATGTATCAACTCTTATTGAAAGCACAGTAGTGGTGTTACTTGCATTAGTCGCATTCTTCCCACGCTTACTGCTTGCGACGCAACTTGATATGGTGACGGATGAGGTGGTCTATATTCTCGGTGGCAAGATATATTTTCCGCTTTTGACACATTTACAGATTGGGTCAAGCCAATGGCATTATAACTATGAGCATCCTCCCTTTGTAAAACTTCTCATTGGCCTTTCACTTACACTCAATTCGGTATTTGGACATCCACTTTCAGAATTGTTTACAGCGCGTTTACCTAGTATCCTTATGGGAACGGTTCTTGTCGTCGCGGTCTACTGGTTAGCACGTGCTCCCTTTGGACGCGTCGTAGCACTTGCTGCCGCGTTATGTCTTGCTGTTAGTCCATGGCTCGTTTATTTCAGTGCATTGGCATATCTGGATATGACCATGACTGCACTCATCACCATCGCCTATTTGCTTACATGGTACGCTATTCATCGTCCATGGCTCTATCTTGTTATCGCTCTACTTGTTGGACTTGGGGCCGACAGTAAATACACGGCTGTACTTGTCATTCCTGGCATTATCGTTTTTACGGCATATTACTTTTTCCTAATAC
>CAXUIS010000417.1:0-3856 GCA_964250915.1 uncultured Ktedonobacteraceae bacterium
ACTACCGTAAAATGGCGAGTAATGCTGTTCCATATGCTTCGGCGACGCTTTGTGCATCGTATATTGTGTCACCAAGCATGAGACGGTATTGACATTTCCAACGTCGGGCGGGCCACGGTGCGAGGCGTATCAATGTATAGGTTTCCACGCGTTGCTCTAAAGCTTGTCGTAAGGCTACTTCGTCGAAAGCGGGAATACCGTGTTGTGCGAGTTCGTGTTGCAGTGTTTCAGGAGGCACGTAGCGTCTCGCGTATCTGCTCAATGCTTAAGTTCTCAAAGTCGGTGCGGGCAAGTTGTCTGGGAATAATGGAAAAAGGACCTGTCCACGTTTTCGCCTGCGCCTCAAGCCGATCAAGCTCCTCAAAAGACTTCTGACGCGACTGCTCGACAATGGGGTAGCGTAGCGCGGCACGGTCAAAAACCTCTTGATCTTTTGTGTACACGCTGCCATCTTCGCGTACTACAACGTCTATATACAGGTCGGTATAGATGAGTTCCTGAGCAGTATTCGTATAATCAGCGTTTGGCAGGACAACATCGCAGTAGCCACTGAGAAAGCCACCCTTCTCGGTGTACCCAATATGAATAGTAAACCATGCATCGCGCCAAAAGTACGTTAACTGATGTTTCTCGGAAACCCATGTGCCGGGTCGCCAATGCATAGGAGTTCCGATGGGCGTCCATATGACAAAATAGTCGTTGCTCACTGGTAGATGGTAGCCTTGCCACCCTCCCCATTGGCTGTTGTCTACCAACATTTTCCGAACGTTTGCCTCAAGCAACATGGTTATGCACCCTTTCTAAAACACTCAGTCACCCTAAAAAAGGAACTGTGTTTATATGTTACCACAAGGGAGGAATAGGAACGATTTCATAAAATGAGGCATGATAGTGAAAGTCATCATTGAGACCAGGGCACCCGCAAGGGGATGCCCCTCCCATATAACGATATATCTCGGTTCATTCGTTTATGGGCGGGGCATCCCCTTGCGGGTGCCCTTACTTTTTGTCTAAAATCGTTCAGGTGTGTTTATTTCGTTGTGGCACAACTGTACAACTGTGACGAGCTACTACTCGCCCCTGTAGTACTTGCTGGCACCACAGTACAATGTTGCGTCACCCACGTTGTGAGCGAACTTTGACCTCCTCCTGGTCCTCCACCAAATCCTCCTGAGCCATTCAGCAAGAAGAAGCGTACAGTACCATTAGCAACCAGTGTTGCGAGTTGGCTAGTCGTTAGAATGGGATCACTGCCCGAAAATCCGCCTAGGGCCATCACACCTTTATTCGTTGCTAGAATGATGGGGTCCGCTTGATTTGAGCTAGCAACCGCAACGAGGTACTTTGCGCTCCCCTGATTCACCTCCAGGTAGTGAATCAATGCACTATCAATACTGCTCTCTCCACCAGGGGCACCACCATTACCACCATTCGCAAAACGCTTCTCTAGCTCGGCTCTTTGAGCAGCGGTAAGCGTCCCGCCGCCAGGAAAACCACCTGCGCCGCCCCCACCGCCAAACGATTGAGTTGGACCAGCAATAGGCAAGTCGTCTGCAATGTTTTTTACGGCTGGCGCAGCCGCCCAGATCGCTGGTGTGAGCATCAGAGCAAGTAGGCCGATACCCAGTGCAGGCACAAGTACGCGAGTATTCAACTTGAGACGTGGTAACAGGCGAGCGATGAACAGCACCAATGCAGCTAGTGTACAGGCGACAGCGATAACGGGAATCAGCCATGTACCCCATGCGGTGTTGCTCGTAATGATGTGTATTTGCTCAAGTGCGGTGAGTAGCAGTGCGATAGGCAACAACCATCCACGCCAACCTACGCGTCGATAATCACGCCACATCACAACCACGCCGATGCCAAACAGAGCACAAATGGCTGGTGCGAGTGTAGACAGGTAATATTGGTGGAAAAAGCCAGCAGCACTAAAGAAGATGCCCATTGTCAGCAGCCAGACACCCCACAAAACGAGCGATTGCTGGTGTTTATCTTCGCGCAATCGTGGGCGGCTCTGCCATACAAGCGCAAGCATGCCCATCAATGCGAGTGGTAGAAGCCATACGATCTGCCCACCAAGTGGCTCATTGAAAAGGCGTAACGGACCAGCCGTGCCAGTATTGAACATCCCTCCACCACCGCCGTTACCACCCACTCCTTGTGGCGGTTGACCTCCTGGAAATCCCTGTGGTGCCTCACCAGTGCCACTTGGTGCACCTTGTGGCTGTCCTCCATTGTTGCTTTGCGTTCCTGCTTGCGCGGGCTGACTGTTTGTAGAGGAACTATTGCTTGCGCTTCTGCCGCCAAAACCGAACGAGCCGAGAAGTCGTTGTACGCCATTGTAGCCAAAAGCAAGGCTGATCTCTGAGTTGTCCTGACTCGAACCAACATATGGACGCTGTGAAGCTGGCGTCAAGTCTACCACGACTGCCCATGATAACGAAATGGTGAGCATGACAAGGGCGGCGACAAAGAGTTGCGCGATACGCATTTTGAGACTTCTCGGTGCCGCTAACAGGTAAAGCAGACCATAAGCAGGCACAACAAGATAGGCTTCGAGCATTTTTATATTGAAGCCAAGACCTACGAGCACAGCGGTTAGCATGAGCCAACGCCATTTCCCTGTCTCCGCCGCCTTCATTACAGTCCAGGCGCCGAGAAGCATCGTCAAGACCAGCGTACTATCAATTGTGTTGTTGCGGTTCGTTACCACACTGATAGGACTGACCGCTAACGCAAGTGCTGCTAATAGACCAGCGACGACACCAAAGTGACGACGTACAAGCTGATAGAGCAACAGGACCGAGAGAACGCCCGCGAGTGCCTGTGGAAAGAACACACTAAACGGCGTAAAGCCAAAGATTTTCGCGCTGAGAACCTGCAACCAGAAACCAAGCGGCGGCTTGTCAACCGTCACAAAGCCAACGGGATCAAGCGAGACGAAAAAGAAGGCATGCCAGTTATCGAGCATACTTTTCACGGCTGCGGCATAGTAACTGTTGCCATAGCCATTCTGCCCCAACTGGTAGAAGTTCATGAAAATTGAGATGAGTAGAATGATACCCAAGCCGACAGGCTGCAAAAGACGTTGCCAGCCGTCTACTCTCTCGTCCGCGACTACTGTAGGTCGCGCATTAGGTGCTGTAGGATACGCTTCAATCATGGTGTACGATTATCCTTTCTTATGCGTGTTGTGAAAATTCTTTGTGTGATGGGCGAACAAAAACCCAGAGCCGCATACCCAGATAGGATAGCAAGGCACTACTGGCGACAGACACAATCTTTGCTGTATTCGCCCAAAGCGTTGCATTACCCGCAAGGGGATGAAGGATACTGCTAGCGAGCCAGAGCACACATGTACTCCATCCCATGCCAAAGAGGGTAGTTATCATGAAGCGCGACAATTCTTTTAGCGTTGCGCTCTGCTTATGTTTAAAGGTCCAATATTTGTTCAAAACAAAACTATTTATTGCGCCCAAACTATATGCCAACATGTTGTATGCCAGCAATCTTGCCGTGTTCGTCGTAGGAAAGAGTAACAACAGGCTATTCAGAAGAAGTAAATCAACCAGTGTGTTGAGTCCACCGACCAAACTAAACTGTACCAGTTGTTTGAGCCAGGAAAGCTTATCAGGAGCTTGCTTGTCGTTCAGGGCTCCTGACTCGTTGCATGGTTGTTGAATGGAATGTATGTTGTTCTCCGTCTTTACAGAATGGAGTTCTGCAACTTCTGTCATGAGTATGTAATGTCCTCTCGAAATTTGTGGAGTGTAAACCGTGCGCTGTGGTTACACTACATAGCCTACCAAGAGGGAATGAGAAGTATGTTGGAGAAAAATGAGAAAGCTCTCAT
>CAXUIS010000418.1:0-3822 GCA_964250915.1 uncultured Ktedonobacteraceae bacterium
CAGATAGACTTCTTTGCTGTTTACTGTGAGGGACTTAATAAAGTGTATCTTGTTCCTGTAGATATTGTGGGTGTAACGTGGGCAAAACTGAGACTTGCCCCCACAAAGAACAAGCAAGAGAAAAATGTGCGATGGGCGAAAGATTATGAAATTTAAGGATTGCTTGACGGATACTTATAGCGTATGTTATTATCAATGAGTCCCAAATAGGGCAACTAGCTCAATGGCAGAGCACACGCCTCTTAAGCGTTAGGTTCAGGGTTCGACTCCCTGGTTGCCCACTAATAAATTTATAGAGGAAATGATGCAAGCGGAAGGTGCACACCCTCCGCTTGCATCATTTCCTTCGTTGACCATTTTAATGGAACAAAATCAAAAAGGCGACAACCAGACCGTAAATTGCTAGCGTCTCGGCAAAGACTAAGCCGAGCAGCAGGTTTGTAGCAATTGTTTGCGCGGCTTCGGGATTGCGTCCAAGTGCCTCATACGCCTTACCCGTTGCACCACCCATCGCGATACCTGCGCCAATAGCTCCTAAACCAATAGCTAATGCAACGGCTATAAATTGAATAGCAAGCATGAATTTTTCCTCCTGTGTATGGGAATGTCTACACATCCGTTAATGTATTCCTTGTATGATTTCAGTGTAGCTGCTTTTATGTGCAATACCTATTGTTCATTCGACGGATTGAGTGTTATTCGTTTGGATGACATCCGTTTGGAGGTAGCACTATCTCTACCTTCTTTGCTACAATAGGATCAGAAGAAAGAAAAAAGAAGACATGCTGCGGCATGTATGCACATGAGGTGCTAGAATGAGAAACTCCGAACACAAGGCTATCCGCGTGTTGATAGCCAACGATCAGCAGATTATCCGCACAGGGTTGCGCGTGTTCCTCACAGAAGAAGCTGGCATTGACCTGCTAGGTTATACGGTCAGCATCCCCGAAACGATGCGCTGCGTCGGCGAACTACAGCCAGACGTGTTGCTCATGGAACCATGCATGCAAGGGCAAGATGGCTTACGCGCTATCGAATTGCTGCGCGGTGAATGGCCTAATGTCGCCATCGTTATTTTTACACTCACTCACAACGATGAACACATGCTTCGTGCCTTCCGCGCAGGCGTATGCGCGTACTTAACTCTTCATGCAACCTATCCCACACTGCTGCACACCATTCGTACAGCGGCACGCGGCGAGACGCTCCTACAACCAGCACATATAGCATGTCTACTCACACAAAACAAAGTTCCCGTACTTATCAGCAACGACGTGTGTGATAGTGTCAAGAAAAAAGAGAAACCAGAGCTAACGGAACGCGAACTTGCGGTACTACAACGCATCCCGCATGGTGAGCGCAACAAAGAGATTGCCGCGCGTCTCGGTATCGGCGAGCCAACAGTGAAATCGCACCTCGCCAATATCTACTATAAGCTAGGAGTTGACTCACGAGCCTCTGCCGTTGCTGTTGCGATGGAGCGAGGTATTCTTGAGGTACAAAGAAAAATAATGTAAATATGCTATACTACGTGTATCTATCTTGACCTTTTAACAGGACTGTTAGCAAAAAAGTGGGTTGAGCAATGCTAAATTACCGAGAATGGATCACATCTAATCCAAATATACTCTTTGGAAAGCCTGCCATCAAGGGGACACGTATACCTGTTGAGCTCATCCTTGATGAACTCGCTGGTGGGATGACTATTGAAGAAGTTATTGAAGCCTATCCGCGTCTTACTCATGAGGCTATCTATGCTGCTCTTGCATTTGCTGCTGACACTATACGAATGGAAGTAACATATCCACTGGATCAAGCTTTGTCATGAGAATCTATGTTGATGAGAATATTCCACAGCAGATCGCAGCACGCCTTCGAGCAGCAGGTCATGTAGTAGAATATGTCTCTAGGGAAGTGGAAGATGCTGTTATTCTTGAAAACGCTTATGCTCAGCAAGCTTTACTTTTAACACTTGACAAAGATTTTGAACGTTTGGTTGTTAGTGAACATCGACCAACCGCCGGAGTACTCCTGCTCCGCATATCAAGAAATATTCCAATTCAGGATCGAGCACAAATTCTCATCAACGTACTTAAACATCGTCAAAAAGAAATTCAGGGGAATTTAACAACGTTAACAGAAGCAATTGTTGACATTCGTAGTCCTTTGCTTTAGCTTCTGATAAAAGATTTTGCTGTGAAAGTATACTGATAGGGAAGGAAGATTTCTATGTATATTTGCTAATGTTTGCTTTCTGGGGAGGATTGGGACTATGTGTGCGGTGTTTCATCAACCATTATCACCTGTTCGTCGTTTGACTCTGCTATATATTGTTGCACTCAGCTTAATCGCGCTCCTATCCATAATGGGACAAGTCCTCGTGCAGAATGCTTTACAGCAAGCACCAAATGATACGCGACTTATTAACGTCGCTGGTCGGCAACGCATGTTCAGTCAAGAGATAAGCAAAGCCGCACTTGCAATTGAGGTTGCAGTTCTTACCAAAGACACATCAGCAGAGCAACATTATACGCTAGAGTTACGCACAACGATTGCACAATGGCAATATGCGGATAAAAGATTACAAGTTGGTGATGCCGCACTTGGTACTCCTGGCAAAAATAGTACTGAGGTGATACGACTCTTTGCCCAACTTGAACCGCACCGTCGTACTATTCTCAACGCATCCACAAGTCTGCTTGCTTGCGTCAACGCTCCCACACCACCATCTCCTACCATGATTGCAACATCAGTTCATAGTATTCTCGTGGAAGAGCCAACATATCTGACCATTATGAACACGATTGTCTTGCAATATCAGCATGAGTCTGAGGCACGTATCAACTATCTCAGGAATATCGAGTATACATTGCTTGCTATCATGTTGGTAGTGTTGTTGTGTGAAGGTTTTTTTGTGTTTCAACCTGCTATCAAGAGCATAAGGAAGGCGTTAGAAGAACAAACAGAGGCGAGGCATCATATAGCAATCTCTTATGAAGAGCAACGTCAATTGAACCAACTAAAAGATCAGATGCTTTTGAATGTCAATCACGAGTTACGCACACTGATGACTTCCGTTTATGGCTATCTTGAACTACTACACGATCACCACGGTCGTCTCGATGCGGAGACACAAGAGTTGTTTTTTGTGCAGGCTATCAATGGTTGCGAAGAGTTTCAAGTCCACGTGAATGTTGTACTAAATACACTGAAGGTCGGCAATAATGCGCGTCCCCTTTCTATAGAGACACTCTCAGTCGCACACGTGGTTACGGCAGTACTCGATCTTTTTGATCCGATAAAGAAGCATGGTTACACGATTAAGCAGAATCTCTCGGACACATTGTTTGTGCAAGCAGACCGACAATCGCTCTATCAAGTGTTACGCAACCTGCTCTCCAATGCCTTCAAGTACGCACCTCAAGGAACCACTATTACCATCAATGCCTCGTTTGAGAAACAAGTGGAGACACCGTTGATACATATTGCAGTGAAAGACGAGGGACATGGCATTCCTCCGACCGACATCCCGCTCCTCTTCAATAGATTTGTGCGGTTACAACGCGATCTTAACAGTACGATCAATGGTAGTGGCCTAGGTCTTTATATAAGCAAACAACTTGTAGAGGCTATGCATGGTCGTATCTGGGTTGAAAGTACAGGCATCGACGGCGAGGGTAGTTGCTTCTTTATCGAGTTGCCCGCCCCTTCACCCATTGCGCAAGAGCAAAATGATAAAGAATCGAGATACGAAACGCCCGTAGTAGTCTAATTCTATTACACTCTGTAGGCAACGCACAATTTCGGTGGATGTTGAAACGC